>JBILLA010000017.1:0-22220 GCA_044376365.1 Bdellovibrionota bacterium
GATGGCGATACCAAGACGTATACCGGCCGAATATGACCCACGAAAACCCCGATCGAGTCCAAGAAAGAGATTCGATAGGACCAGAATACTGAGCACCATAAAAAGTGGCGCTTGAAAAAGTTCAGTACCAAAGAAGTAGTGGCATCCAACAGCCAAAACAGCGATGAAAATCGCAGCAAACCAGCGAATCGAGGTAAATGTTTCAAATGAAGCCTTTGCCTCAGAGAGCATGACGCCTTCCTCTATGATTTATAAGCCTAAAAATGTATCCTAAAGCCTTAGGGGCTAGCCTCCTATTGTATTGAATTGACCACAGAATGAAATATAAAAGCCTTCTAAAAATAGCCTTAAGTGCCCTTATGCTGGTGCTTGTCCTGCGTGTGGTTAATTTTGACAAACTTTCTGCTGTCATGACGAACCTCTCGCTTGAAGCAGTAGCAGTCATTGTTGGACTCTATGCCCTTGGGCAAGTCTTAAGTGCGTGCAAATGGTGGATACTGCTAAGCAATGCAGGCCTTCATGTTTCATTCGGCAAAACCCTTAAAAGTTACTTCATCGGCATGTTTGTCAATTGCTTTGGCTTAGGAACTGTTGGTGGCGACTTGACCCGCGCCCTGCTTGTCTCAACAGGGGATGACTCAAAGATATCAGCGATATCATCTGTCGTTGCAGACCGAGCGCATGGACTTGCTGTGTTAGCAACCATTGGCTCAAGTGCAGCACTTATCTTTGGAAGCTCTATTCTTGCTCCGCAATACATGTTGACCATGATCATCGTTGGCCTTTGCACCATCACAGGATGGTTCCTTGGACCAGTTCTTGTTCGAACATTGCTTCCTGTCGATCATCGCCTCAGACATAAAATGGAAGAGGTACTAAGAGTATTCCCCAATCAGAAACGAGTGTTGTTGCTGATGACCTTTATTTCATTCTGTTTCCACGTGCTCCAAATATCGCTGCACTATGTTATGGGATACTTCCTCTTTTTGGATCTACCCTTAAAAGAGCTCTTGGTTATTATTCCGCTTATTAATATCTTGAGCACGCTTCCTATCTCTTGGAATGGGCTTGGTATTCGTGAAAAAGCATACCAAACTTTTCTCACACCGACCCTTATCTCTAATGAACAAGCTCTAGCTTTTGGCGCTCTTTGGCTCCTTTCAGTTACTATCTGCAGCGCGATTGGCGGTCTGTTTGCAGTCCTCTCTGAAGATTTCCGAGACATCTGGCGCTATTCGCGCTCTTCAAAACCAGCTCAAAATTCGCAAGACTCCGAAAGCAACCGTAATTCGCTCAACGCGTGAGTCTTCCGTCTCCGTGCAGCGATATCTTAGAGTGATATCGCTTTTGATTTTCTTGTAGTGCTACGAGTCTTTTTTGCTGTTGTTTTACCAGCAGAAACAGCCTTTGGTTTATCTAACAACGCAAGCTGCAGTACCTCTTCGACATGTCTGACCATATGAAAGGTTACTTTCTTTTTGAGCTCTGGTTGAATCTCTTCCAAATCCTTCTCGTTTTCAGCAGGAATAATAATATCTGTTATGCCATGCCGAATCGCTGCAAGCACTTTCTCTTTAATACCACCTACAACCATCACATTACCTCGCAGCGTCACCTCTCCAGTCATTGCGACATTCGCCTTAATACGACGCTTCGAAAGAGCCGATACAAGAGCAGTGACAATGGTCACACCAGCAGAGGGGCCATCCTTTGGCGTAGCAGCTCCAGGTAAGTGAATATGGATGTCATACTTTGTATTGAAAGCTTTATCCAAACCAAGCTTTTGAGCATTAGAACGAGCATAAAAGAGTGCTGCCTGCGCAGACTCTTGCATGACGTTACCAAGCTGACCAGTCAATGAGAGGGCTCCAGTGCCTGGTGCAACAGAGCATTCAATCGGCATGACTTCACCACCAACAACTGTCCATGCAAGTCCACGGACAAGACCAATCGCAGCAACTTTTTCCGTTTCTTCAGGATCAAACTTAGTAACGCCAAGAAGTTTTTCAACTTCTTTTACGCCTATGACACTGATAATGTTTTTCTTTTCAACTTTTTCACGGGCTACTTTTCGAAACAGTGCGCCAATTTCACGCTCAAGGTTTCGTACACCAGCTTCACGAGTATAACGTTCAATAACAAATTCAATCGCCGCATCAGTTACTTTTAGCTCGTGGTTCTTAAGCCCATTTTCCTCTTTCTGTCTTGGAACCAAGTACTGCTTTGAGATCTCAATTTTTTCTTCAAGGGTATATCCACTAATAAAGATTGTCTCAAGACGATCAAGCAGCGCGTCAGGAATCGTATCAAGGGTATTCGCTGTCGCAACAAAAAGTACATCAGAAAGATCAAAGTCAACATTCAAGTAGTGATCGCGGAACTCCTGATTCTGTTTAGGATCAAGCACTTCAAGCAGTGCCGATGCAGGATCTCCTCTAAAATCAGCGCCAACTTTATCAAGCTCATCAAGTACAATCACAGGGTTTTTTGAACCCACCTGCTTGAGTCCCTGAATGATGCGCCCTGGTAGTGCACCAACATAGGTACGTCGATGGCCACGGATTTCTGCTTCATCTCGCACGCCACCAAGTGAAATTCTAAAGAACTTTCTGCCAAGGCTCTCTGCAATCGAGCGACCAAGTGAAGTTTTACCAACCCCTGGAGGGCCGACAAAGCACAGAATAGGACCTTTTGATTCAGGACTTAACTTACGAACACTGAGGTATTCAAGGATCCTATCTTTTGCCTTATCAAGGCCGTGATGATCCCGATCAAGAATCTTTTTGGCAGATTTAATATCGAGGATATCTTTTGTTTTTACTTCCCAAGGTAGATCCGACATCCACTCAAGGTAGGTACGAAGCAATGCGTATTCACTTGCCTCTGGATGCATACGCTCAAGACGTCTGAGCTGATTTTGCGCTTCGACTTCTGGGGCTTTTGGTAATTTAGCTTTCTTAAGAGCAGCTTTCACCTGAGCAAGATCATCCACCCCAGAGTCATTATCACCAAGCTCTTTTTGAATCTGCTTTATCTGCTCACGCAAGAAATACTCACGTTGCGCATTCGACATTTCATCCTGAGTTTTAGCACGGATGCCCTCTGAAAGCTGAAATTGTTTTAGATCATCACTAATCAATTTATCGGTGAACTGTAATCGCTTCAGGGGATCAAGCTCTTCGAGCATAGACTGGGCAATATTCAGATCCATTTTATAATGAGCCAAAATAACATCGCTCATAATCGCAGGATCTTCAATTTCATCAATGACAAGCAACATCTCTTCTGGAAGATGTTCTTGTTCAACCATGAGCTGTACATTTTTTTTGATTCGAGTCACAAGCTCTGAGACCTGCTTTGACATCTTGAGCTCTCCCGATGGGACTATCTCAATATGAGACGAAAGCGTTCCTGTACTCTTTTTATCAATTTTCTTTGCTCGCGCGCGTGTGAGCCCTTGCAGCAAGACCTTATAGCGACCATCAGAAGTTGAAAGAACACGCACAATATGAACAACAACCCCAATCTTATGGAGGTCACTCACTGCTGGTTCTTCATCATTGTGATTTTTTTGACTCACCACGAAGAGTAAACCTTGTTTCTTCTGTGCTTCATCAATCGCTGCGATGCTTCCAGGACGCGCAACATAGAGGGATAACATTACACCAGGAAAGGCGACCATTTCACGAGCTGGTAATGTCGGCAAGACTTCAGGGAACGTTACAACAACTTCCTGCTCACCTTGCGCACCAGATGACGAAGGGCCACTCACAGCCTTGGTCACTTTTTTCTGAAAGGCTCCCTTCGGAGCACTCTTCTTACTGGCCGCTTGCTTGAGAGATGACTTGGTTTTGGTTTTCTTCTTTGCCACTTATTGCCTGTATCCTTCCGTCTTTTACTTCTAAAACTGCATATGCGCGTTGCACTTCCCCGCTCGTGTCAACTCGCATCGAGCCGGTAAGCCCATCATACGCGTCTATGTTCTTCATCGCGAGATCTAAAGGAGTGCCATCCTTTAAGGTCTGCCGAGCCGCCCCAATAGCAATCGTCATCGCATCAAAGCCCTGGGCAGCGAGGAAATCCGGTGCCTTACCAAACTTCTTACGATATTCCGCAATAAATTTAGCCATCAAGGGATTGGAACTGCCGACAAAGAACGGGCTTATAAAAATCGCACGATTAAACAGGGCTGGCGACTGGGCGAGCGTCTGCGGTGAATCCCAGGTAGCTGGTCCCATCGGACGAATGCGCTCACGGGCGCTCTCAGAGAAGTGTGACAAAAGCTCTTTTGCGCCTTCAAGGGAGTCTGGGATAAACATACCACCAACATTAAGTCGCGATACATCTGCAGCGATCGTTTCAAGTTTTGCTGCATCACCAGCACGATAGGTAGCTTCGTAGAGAACTTGCAGCCCCTTAGCAGTCACATATTTCTTAAATGCATTTGCATACTCTAACCCAATCGGTGATTCAGGATAGACTAGTGCAAAGCGAGAAATGCCTGCTGTCATGGATGCTGCATCAAGGAGCGTATCCATCTGACTGTTACTTGTTGCACCAAAACGGAAAACGATATCACCCGTTTCAAAAACATTACCCTTCGTCAGCGAAAGCATAGGAATTCGCTCAGCAAGAGAAGCTTGACGCACTGAGGCTGCTTGCTCTGAGAGAAGCGGGCCAATAATAAAATCGGCTTTCTTTTGACCAGTCAGATCCTGCAGAGCAGTCTGTACACCAACAACGCTTTCTTGAGCATCTTTAAATTCAACATGGACGTTGGGTTCATTTTCAACTTGCATCGCAAGCTCCATACCATTTCTAGTTCCCTCTCCAAGTGGAGCAAGTGGACCTGATAGTGGGAGTATGACACCGAGGGTCACTGCAGCAGGGGCATTTCCAATACCACCAATTGGTGTACTCATTGTTGGATAGGAGGGCAGATTACGACGCCAGAACGCTCCTCCTGGAGCGGCACTGTAGGTATTACGATTTTTGGGGTCCTCTCTTCGTGCCTTTTCTTGCATGAAGATACCACCAAAGTTTTGATCATCTTTCCACTTCGCAAAGACAAGATCGAAATCAGTTGTAGGAATAGCTGCAATCAGTAATCGAACAGCTTTCTCAGAAGCATCCGCATAGATAGGCGAACCAGTCTCAGTTGTCGCAGCACGTCCAAACCAGGCAAGTGCCTGATCGTAGTTTTGCTGCGCTCCGTAGCCATAGCCTAGTAATAGAGCAAGCTGTCCTGTGACAGACTGTGCTGGCACACCGGTAACGTCACAATAATTACTCACTGCAAGAAGGGCATCGTCATAAACATTCGTCGCTAGATATGCCGTTGCAAGTCTAGCGGCAAGTGCTTCTGACTCAGGCTGCGAAAGGCGTCGCATATCAATGCTTTTATAAATTCCAAGCCCACGCTGAAAGTCACCTTTCTTAAGAGCCTCATCACCAAAACGAATAGACTCATCAGTTAATGACTGACCAGTCAGATCTTGACCATAGCTCCAAATTTCAAATGGTAGTCGTTCAAAATCAGTCGGTGCTTCAAGCGGTGGTCCCATACGACCACCTGCACCACCGGCACTCCTCTTAGAGCTACAGCCAACCAAACACAGACACGCAACCAGTAAAAGCGTGACGACCAAGAACATGCGCATTTTCATGGGGTTAAGAGTATGATACCCCTTGCCTATTCGTCCATCACGTTTTTATGCTTACGAGAGTATTTTAATGTTTTTTAAACGTCTCCTTTTCAGCTTTGCTGCACCCTGGAAAACCATCCGTACCCTTCGCGGCGTACCACTGTTTCTTATGCTTCTTGTGACGGTTCTTACTGAACGCTTCTCTTCATTTCTTACAACGCAGCTACTACAATTTTCCAAACAGCTTACCGAGCAGCGCGAGATACCAGACTGGGCATTCCAAAATATAGAATTGCTCTGTAACGTACTACCCTACTTCATCGCTGTATCATTGCTTATTGCAACGGCAACAGGCCCCACAAGACTTGCTGTCATTCGGCAAGGCTCAACGCGATTTTTTGAGACCATACAGATGTTTTGGCTCTGCTTTATCAAAGCATCGCAGGGCTACGGATACGCTTGGACCATCTTGCCCTGGTATCTTATTCCACTCTTTGCGGTGTTACTCACTGAGCGCATCGCGCCCTATTTTATACCAGAGGCGTATCAAGTTTTTTTTCAAAGCTGCATCGCGGCTCTCGCAATCGTCTCATTCATCCGGGCTCTGCCTGTTCTTATTTTGCCTATTGTTGCATCGCTTGGACTTTATGAACCACACCACGCTCGCATGGTTACCCATGAAGTAGTGCGTTTAGAGAAATCACACTTAAGCTTCATTATCATTATGTGGGGAGCAACGCTTTGGGGTATGAACCACCTTGGCTCAGTCATCAACGACGACTCAGTAGAGAGCTCACTGATGATTTTAGTAAGCATTCTCTTTCTTATGGTGCTAAGCGGCGCGTGCATTACGCCAATGGCTCATATTGAGCAGCAACGAGGCCGTTAGAAAACGTCGCTGCAAGGCGCAACGAGGCAGTAACGCTACACGAAGATGTCTTTGACCTTGTCAAAGAAGCCTTTGTCTTCCTGTTTTGATTTAAGGGAATCAGCTTCAAGCTCTTTAAGCTTCTCAAGGATCTTTCTATGCTCATCATTGAGCTTTTTGGGAACATGAATGTTGACCTTCACATGCTGATCGCCACGGCGATTTGTACCAAGCACCTGAATACCTTTGTTCTTTAATCGAAAAATTTTGCCAGAAGCAGTGCCACCGGGAACCTTCATCTTTACAGGACCTTCCAGCGTTGGAACTTCAATTTCATCGCCAAGCACGGCAACGGTATATGGAATCTCAACTTGGCAAAACACTTCGGACTCTTCGCGCGAGAACACAGGATGAGATTTAATATCAATCTGAACGTAGAGGTCTCCATTTGAGCCGCCCTGCACTCCAGCTTCACCTTCCGAGCGAAGCTTAAGGCGTTGTCCAGCATCAATACCTGCAGGCACTTTTACACTGAGCTGTTTGCGCTCACTTTGATACCCACTACCAGAACACTTTTTACATGGATTTTTAATAACCTGCCCAGATCCAGAACAGGAACGACATGGCTGACTAATCGTGAAGAAGCCTTGCTGCATACGCACTTGACCATGCCCAGCACAGGTTGGACATTTTTCAGCACTACTTCCTACCTCGGCACCAGATCCGGAACAGCCTTCACAAGCAGCACGTCGATTAATCGAGATCTGCTTTTCACATCCAAACGCTGCTTCTTCAAACGTGACTTCAAGATCATACTTAAGATCACGACCCGGCTTGCCAGTTGACCGACGTCTACCCTGACCGCCACCGCCGAAACCACCACCAAAAAATGATGAGAAAATATCACCAAAGATATCTTCAAAGCCTGAGAAATCCCCGCTAAAGCCACCGCCACCACCGCCGCCTTGGAAAGCAGCGTGACCGAACTGATCGTACTTTGCGCGTTGCTCACCATCACTCAGCACTGAGTAGGCTTCGGTGGCTTCTTTGAATTTTTCTTCAGAAGCCTTATCACCTGGATTTTTGTCAGGATGATACTGTACCGCTTTTTTACGATATGCTTTTTTAATTTCGTCGGCGCTTGCAGTCTTTCCGACTTCAAGCACCTCATAATAATCACGTTTTGCAGCGGTATTCACCAGACTTACACCTCTCCGGTTAAACTACCGTACTTAGCGAACCTCAGTGTAGTCGGCATCGACAACACCCTCATCTTTTGAAGAATCTTTTTTCGATTCATCTTTTGGTCCTTCAGAAGATCCTCCAGCAGCAGCTTGCTCAGAAGCAGCTTTCTTGTACATCTCTTCTGACATCTTATGGCTCGCTTTGTTGAGCTCTTCAGTTGCAGCCTTGATAGCATCAAGATCATTATCCTCAAGAGCTTTCTTGCTCTTTTCAAGAGCGGCTGTCACGAGTGCTTTTTCATCTGCACCAAGCTTATCACCAAGCTCTGTCATCGTTTTTTCGGATGCATACACAAGGCTATCAAGCTGGTTACGCGCCTCTGCAGTTTCTTTACGCTTCTTATCTGCATCAGCATTGAGCTCTGCATCGCGAGTCATCTTTTCGATCTCTTCCTTCGAAAGACCTGAACTTGCAGTAATCTTCACGGACTGCTCTTTACCAGTACCAAGATCTTTGGCACCAACCGATACAATACCATTACCATCAATATCAAAGGTCACTTCAACTTGTGGAACACCGCGTGGCGCTGGAGGAATACCAACAAGCTCGAACCGTCCAAGGGTTTTGTTATCACCTGCCATCTCACGCTCTCCTTGAAGCACGTGGATAGATACTGCAGGCTGATTATCAACCGCGGTTGAGAACACCTGAGATTTACGAGTAGGAATAGTTGTATTCTTCTCGATAAGCTTAGTAAAAACTCCACCAAGAGTTTCAATACCAAGGCTCAATGGTGTCACATCAAGCAAGAGAACATCTTTAACGTCACCTTGTAGAACACCACCCTGTACTGCAGCACCAATCGCAACTGCTTCATCAGGGTTCACACCTTTCGAAGGCTCTTTGCCAAAAATCTCTTTCACTTTCGCCTGTACCGCTGGCATACGAGTCATACCACCAACAAGAATGACATCACCAATCTGCGACGGTGATACACCAGCATCCTTGAGAGCCGTACGGCATGGAGCTTCAAGACGAGCAATAAGGTCAGCACAAAGTGCTTCCAATTTTGCACGACTAATCTTGATGTTTAAGTGCTTTGGACCAGATGCATCAGCAGAGATAAACGGAAGGTTTACATCAGTTTCTGCAGCAGATGAAAGCTCATGTTTTGCTTTCTCTGCAGCTTCTTTAAGTCGCTGAAGCGCCAAAGTATCTTTCTTAAGATCAATACCCTGCTCTTTCTTGAACTCATCAGCAAGGAAATCAACAATCTTATGGTCAAAGTCTTCACCACCAAGATAGGTATCACCGTTGGTAGACTTCACTTCAAAAACACCATCCCCGAGTTCGAGAACAGAGATATCAAAGGTACCACCACCAAGGTCAAACACTGCGATAAGCTTCTCACCTTTCTTATCAAGACCATACGCAAGCGCCGCTGCAGTTGGTTCGTTGATGATACGCTGCACATTGAGCCCTGCAATTTTACCAGCATCCTTTGTTGCCTGGCGCTGAGCATCATTGAAGTAAGCAGGAACTGTAATGACTGCATCAGTTACTTTTTCACCAAGATAATCTTCAGCTGTCTGCTTCATCTTGGTAAGGATCATCGCTGACACCTCTTGTGGGCTCTTTGGCTCACCACTCATATTTACCCAAGCATCTCCATTGCTTGCTTTTGAAAGCTGATAAGGCAACACAGATTGCGCTTTCTGGATTTCAGCATCATCAAAACGACGCCCGATAAGACGCTTCACTGCAAAAATTGTGTTCGTTGGGTTGGTCACTGCCTGACGCTTTGCCACCTGACCAACAAGTCGCTCTCCACTTGGAGATACCGCAACAACCGAAGGGGTCGTTCTATTGCCCTCGCTGTTTGCAATAACAACTGGGCTACCGCCTTCCATAATAGCGACGCAAGAGTTAGTAGTTCCTAAATCGATTCCTATTGTTTTTCCCATGAGTTGGACCTCGTATCTTAATTAAAAATCTAATCTAAAATTCGTATAGAGGTGAATTAATCACCTTCTGATGTATTTTCAAGGGGTTCTGACCCAGATTGCGCAGCTGCCTCGGCCGCAACGATGACATCGCCATGACGAATCAGCTTATCCTTGTAAAAATAGGGTTTTTTGAGCTCTCCGATAATAGTTCCAGGAGCCTGCCCCGGTGCCGGCACGCGGCTTAGGGCGTTATGGAAATTAGGATCAAAGCTTTTCCCAATAGCCGACTCCCCCTGCACTTCCCACTTAGTCAGGACCCCAACAAATCGCTTCAGGATAAGCTCAAGCCCCTCCTTAAGCTGCCCAGCGTCCGCTCCCGCGTGTTGCAGGGCACGTTCAAAGTCATCAACTATCTCTAAAAGGTCAACAAACGCCCGCTCGCCCTGATATTTGAGCAGATCAGCACGCTCTTTCATTGAGCGCTTTTTAAAGTTCTCTAACTCTGCGGCAGCTCTCAAGTACTTATCGAAGTTCTCGACCGCCTCTTCCTTAGCAGCTTTGAGCTCATGCTTAAGCACCACCAATTCAGTATCGCTGCCAAGCTCTGCTTCACGTTCCATAAGGACGCTCTTTTTGCCAAGGAGCTTGCCCGCTTTGACCGTATCCTGATCGCTCGCTGTAGCATCGCTCTCAGCGTCTTGAGGCTGCTCAACTGAAGGATTTTCCTGATTCTCTGTTTCTTCTGATGACATAACTAATTAGTATAACAACTGTAACCGACGCCACAGAGTAAGCATCGATTGGAAGAATTTCAACCCTTTACCGGTATTGTTTTACGCACGTTCCCCTACGGCGAAGCAGACCTCATTTTGAGAGTCTTAAGCGCCCAAACGGGCAAGCGCTCTGTCCTCGCCCGTGGCGTACGCCGCGAAAAGGCCAAATTCTCTGTTGCCTTTGATATCTTTGATGCCGGTGAATTTACAACCAAACAAGGCAAGGGCTCCCTCGAAAGCTTGATGCACTTTACCCCCCATAAGTCGCTCTCCCTGCTTCGAAGCGACCTCGACCGATTTATCATCAGTAGTTGCATCGTCGAAGCCTTCGATAATCTGACCCACGAAAATGATGAGCACGAAGCTCAAGAGATCTACGAAACCCTCGGGCTATCATTGCGCGCAATTGAAGAGGCCCAAGATGTCAAAGAGATGCTTCGGTCCCTCTACTTTGCTGTCTCGAATCTATTGCGCTGCCTCGGCTTTGCAGCAGTGGATACCTCGAAAGCACCCTCAATAAAAAATCTCGAGTTACTCCTTAACGCTATCGAGCTGCACAGTGACAAAGAACTCAAAAGCAAAACATCACTCAAAGATGTACTTGAACAGGTGAAACAGAAAGCGAAAGCTGAACTTGCTCAGGCGATAAATTCTTGATCCTTCTCATCAGGTTGCTTGGTTGTAGCTTCGATGATTGAACGCTTTGCGTACTCATTCTGATAAGGTGAACCAAGCTGGTTTGCAATTGTTCCTGCAAGATCCGAAACCGTTTCTTGATCAGGCTGCTCGGTAGTTACTGGGGAGGCAGTCTGTGATGTTGCTATGGTAGCGTCAACCTTGCCACCGGCACTATCAATCGCGCTTAGCAACTGACCAGAGCTCTGCGATGCATTCGTCAAAGCAATCACTGCAGATGCGGCAGTAGTTTGATTCGTTATCGTCACAGTCGAGGTGAGTTGGAGATTTGCAATGTTCGGGATATTCACCACCATGGCACCCTGCCCCTCTTCGAGCACAGGTCCATTCAAAGCATTGAGCTGAGAAAAAACATTTTTACCGTTGTACGTAGCAGCAGCTTGAATACGAGTTATCTCAGAATTAATCGAAGCGTTTTGCGTTTGCATCGACGATGTCGTACTCGACAGCGGAGCATCTGCCGCAGTTTCAGCATTATCAAGCTGCTGCTTTTGCAGTGCTGCAATCGATGCAAGTGCATTGCTTGCAATGCCAACAACAGACTGCGCCACACCTAGCAGCATTGGAACACCATCAGATTCCTGTGCTGATTCATCTTTAGAATTTGCTATGGATACAGTGGTTGCATCCTCTGATGCTGCAGCCAGCGACTGCGAGGCTTCCGTAAAACGGGCACGAAAACCGCTAATGGGATTATTAGAGGGAGGATCGCTTTTACGGCCGAGCAAGCCTGATGAATAAATCCCATATTTGTCAGTAACAAAGCTCATGCGATATTGTTCGGATGGAGTAGTTGTAATTGTAAGCTTTTGGGGATTTTTTTATGCAAACCTATATTATTTTTGGCGCATCAGGAGGGGTCGGCTCTGCGCTCTGCGAAAAACTCTTACAAGATCCATCCAAAACAACGAATGTCGTAGCCGTTAGCAGAAGTGCAGATAAGCTCGCTCGTTTTACTCATCCATCCGTAAAGCCTGTGCCATGCGATTACTCACTTGAATCAATTGAATCACTCATCGCAGGCATTAGCGAAACCTATGGCTCCATCACAGGCGTAGCAAGCTGTATCGGATCACTCCTCCTCAAACCATTGCACCTCACAGCGTTAGCTGAGTTTGAAGCAACCATGCAAGTCAATGTTGGTACCTCATTCGCTATCATGCGCAGCGCAGTCAAAGCAATGCAGGGCACAGGCGGCAGCATCGTACTTTGCTCTTCTGCAGTTTCTGAAATTGGCATGGCAAATCATGAAGCTATCGCAGCAGCGAAGGGTGCGATTAACTCACTCGCTCGTTCAGCTGCAGCGACCTATGCTTCAAAGAAAATAAGAGTCAATGTTGTTGCTCCAGGGCTCACCAAAACGCCTCTCACTGCACGTATCACTGGAAGTGAAGCTGCAGCGAAAGCATCACTTGCAATGCATCCTCTTGGCCGGTTGGGTGAACCCGAGGATATTGCTCGAGCAATTAGCTTTTTTCTTGATCCTGCTAATGACTGGATTACTGGTCAGATCTTGGCTGTAGACGGTGGACTAAGCACACTGAAAGTTAAAACTGACTAGATGATTCCACTGCTTCCTCCACAGATTATATTCCTCATAAGCTGTGTCTGCTGTTGGTATATGACAGGGCTGATTTGGTACGTGCAAGTCGTTCACTATCCCCTGCTCGCTAAGATTCCAACCAATCTCATGATCGCTGAATATGCCGCAGCATACGCCAATCGTACTGGACTTGTTGTCATCATTCCAATGCTCACTGAACTGGCAACTGCAATACTGCTCTGCATCTATCCAACTCCTCAGATGGATAACTCCCTTCGCTACCTTAGTGCTGCACTCGTCATTATTATTTTCCTTTCGACTTTTCTTATTCAGGTGCCTGATCACGAGCAGATACAGCTTACCGCATCACCTGATGCAATCCAGCACCTTGTCTCTTGGAATTGGATACGAACAATTGCTTGGACGTTGCGCTCTGTGCTCCTTTTTATCTGCCTTTTGTGATAACGTTACTATCACACTCTATGCAAGATATTGCAGCACATACCTATACACCACCACTCCACCTCATTGATGTACGTGCTCCTATCGAGTTTGCTCAGGGTTCTATCCCTCATGCAACGAACCTCCCAATTCTTAACGACACCGAACGATCGATTGTTGGCACGTGCTATAAAGAACAAGGTCCTCAAGCAGCTATTGCCCTAGGGCATGAGCTCGTTCATGGCTCAATCAAAGAAGCTCGTATTAACGCGTGGGCTGAGTTCGTGCGCTCTCAGGATAGCTGCGCTGTGATGTGCGCACGTGGTGGACTTCGTTCACAAACAGCACGTGGATGGCTCCTTGAAAGAGGTATTCAAGCGCCCTGTATCATTGGCGGCTACAAAGCATTACGTGCACACCTGACTTCACACTTTGAGACACTTTGTGCTGCAACAACGTGCTGGGTGATTACAGGTAAAACTGGTAGCGGTAAAACGCAGCTTATCGAGCGCTTCGGCAGCTGTAATCTTGAAGCGCTCGCCGCTCACCGTGGGTCAGCCTTTGGAGGTGTGCTTGGCGCGCAGCCTGCTCAAAGTACTTTTGAGAATCAGCTCTCTGTCACACTCTGGTCTCATGCAATCAATAAACCTCTCATCGTCGAAGATGAGAGCCTTATGATCGGTAAAATTCGCGTCCCCCAAATACTCATCAAAAAAATACAGAGCAGCGCAATCATCATCGTTGACGAACCACAAGACAAAAGAGCTGCACGTATTCTTCGCGACTATGTTGAATCACAAATACAGTCAAACCTCTTTGAGACATTCAAAGAATCTTTGAGTCGCATTAGAAAAAAATTAGGGGACGAGCGCTACCGCGAGCTCTTAGCTGATATCACCGAGGCAGAGCGGATCTGGGTTGATGCAAACACGCTCGAACCAAATCTAGTCTGGATTACCAAATTACTGCAGTGGTATTACGACCCGCTCTATGACCGAATCGCAGAGACACGTCCACAACTGTTTAAGGGCGATTACGAAGCATGCAAAAGCTGGCTGATGCAAAATGCAGCGCAGGCATAACAGGGAATATCTACGTTGGATAAGAAAACGTAGAGAGGAAAACGTGGAAAAGGAAAAATAAAATAAGGAGAAGAGAAAAAGAAGATGGAGCGGGTTAAGGGATTCGAACCCTCGGCCTCTTCCTTGGCAAGGAAGCGCTCTAGCCAACTGAGCTAAACCCGCAAACAACTTTGATAAACTTATTAGAGCTCATCAAACTCTCCTGCCAAGGAAGACCTTGGCAAGACAATTTTCTTAGCTCCCTTCGCTTTCGCGAAGGAGAGCGGCTCTAGCCAACTGAGCTAAACCCGCAAACAACTTTGATAAACTTATTAGAGCTCATCAAAATCTCCTGCCAATAGAGGTCCCCCTAATCGGCGCGAGAGCTCTATAGTTTAGCCTGCCCAGTGCTGAAGTCAAGTGGAGGGGCAGATGAGTAACTTTCATGATTTGCCCAGGCAAATTATATTGGGGGTAGGTATTTATTTTTCTGTATGCAGCTCTCCCTCCTTCCTCTTTTTTCTCTACTTCGTCCCCGTCGGAGCTCTAACAGCGCCCGCCAAATTTCTAGGGACTCAGACCCCATGCTGCTTGCTATCTGGCTGCAGGTTCGGCAAGACTTTTTTCCTGACCGCCCTGACATTGATAACGTAGAGATCTTATGGAGCCGACGACGACAAAAAAGAGTGCTGGCATCCGTTTCAATCAGACAAAAAAAAGTCCGTGTAGCCCGTGAACTGGATCATCCCGATCATCATCAATGGCTTGAACCACTCCTTTACCACGAGATGTGTCATGCAATCCTTGGTGAAAACATTCCTGTTCGTAATCGCAAACGTCAGTGGCACGGCGATGAATTTAAACAGCTTGAACAGCGACACCCTCAAATGAATGCGTTCGAACATTGGATTAAACAAGGCGGTTGGGCACACGCAGTGCGAAGCGCACGCAGCCGTACCATATGGATCCAACGAAGAACACGACAGCGCCCATGAAATTTTCACGCCGAGATTTTTTACGATGCCTACCAGCCGCAAGCGCGGCACTATCACACACCGCACACGCTGCGCTACAAACAGCTTCACAGCAACAACTCCTTGAAGTTTCACCAAACGGTATTCATCTTGAACAGGTAACGTTAACGTATGAAAATTTGCCCGATGATCTTGAGGGATATCGCTTCTCATTTATCAGCGATATCCACCTCGGTGGCTGGTTAAAAGATGAGATTGTCGAGGACGCTCTCTTGCTTGCCAAGCGCCATGGATCCCGCGCGCTTTTTTTAGGCGGCGACTTAATTTGGGTTCCAGATAATCATGCTGGATTAAGCGATTCACTCAACAATAAAAAATATGCTCATGGTACTGACGAAGAGCTTGGTGAATTAGTGTTCCATGAACTCGCCCGTATGATTCGTCCTCACCAATTTCAAGACGGCGTCTTTGCGGTACTTGGCAACCATGACCGCTGGAGCAACTATGATGCATTTCGCATTCTTGGTCGCGAGAGCCAAACTCAATTCCTGCTCAATGAGACCGCAACGATTTCTGTTGGCAATGCAACCATTGAACTTTTTGGAAGCGAAGATCTGTGGAGTGGGATCCCCCAAAAACCTTCATTTACTGAACATAAAAATATTTTCCGTATACTGCTGACGCACAATCCTGACTTCGCATCATTTGTGTTTCATCGCACTCGCAATAATTTTGAGCTTGCACTCTGTGGTCATACCCATGGTGGGCAGGTCAAACTGCCACTGCTGGGTGCACTCGCCTACAATATCACTGATACACGATACGGCGAGGGGCTCGTCGATTACGGCACAACAAAATTCTATACCTCGCGTGGTGTTGGATGGGTAGAGCTTCCAATTCGTTGGAATTGTCCACCTGAAGTAACGATCTTTACTCTTTCAAAGCACCGTTGAAAGCACTGACAACGCTTGATCTATCTCGTCTCTTGTCACACAAAGGGGGGGCGCAATTCTGATTGAGTAATCGCGAGTATCTTTACAAAGAATGCCCTTATCCTTGAGCGCTTCACAGATACGTTTTGCTTTCCCAAACTCATGCTTGATATCAACACCGATAAAAAGACCACGCCCACGCACTGCTTCAACTTTTTCAAATTGTGCTGCTTCTAATCTTTGCAGTAAGTAGTCGCCTTGACTTTTGGAATTAAGCTCTGGTTTTTCCTCATCAATCAATCGCAATACTTCCCGAGCAATCGCACACGCAAAAGGATTACCACTAAACGTACTGCCATGCGTTCCTGGTGTGAACACTGATAAAAGTTCACGCGAAGCAACCACTGCTGAGATCGGTACGATACCGCCACCTAATGATTTTCCAAGAATATACACATCAGGGCGAACCTGTTCATGATCACAGGCAAAACGAGCACCCGTACGGCAGAACCCTGTCTGAATCTCGTCGGCCATGAGAAGAATATTGTGTTCGGTACACAACGCCCGCAGGTCTCTTAGAAATCCTTCTGGAGGCATAATAATGCCAGCTTCGCCTTGTATTGGCTCAACCAATATCGCAACGGTATTTTTTGTAATTGCTCTGCGTGTCGCTTCAATATCTCCGTAAGGAACTAAAGGAAAACCCTCAGTAAAGGGCCCGTACCCCGTACGGCTTGAAGCAGCATCGCTAAAGCTAATGATAGTCGTCGTGCGTCCATGAAAATTATCATTGAAGCAGATCACTTCTGCTTTATTGAGCTCCACTTTTTTTCGCTCATACCCCCAACGACGAGCAAGCTTGATGGATGTTTCAACAGCTTCAGCACCAGAGTTCATAGGAAGCGTCATCTCCATGCCACAAAACTCTGCAAGCTCTTTGCAAAAGAGCCCAAGATTATCTGTCACAAAAGCACGGCTGGTAAGGGTCAGCGTATCAAGCTGCTGATGTGCAACTTTTAAAAGCCGCTCATTACTATGTCCAAAATTAATACCGCTGTATGCAGCATGCATATCAAGGTACCGCTTGCCTTCAACATCAGTCAGCCAACAACCATGTCCTGAGGCAAGCACCACATGGAGCGGAGCGTAGTTAGGAGCACAGTACTGCTCAAGCAGTGCAAAATGATCTTCTGAGGTTAAACTCTGTTTTGTCATAGTATGCATCTTTTTTAGGATGCTCCTTCTATGATACCACAGAAGATCCTTTGGGTGCTGTAAAAATTATCATTCGCTGGCAGCTCCCATCTCTTGGCATAGTTCGTGTATGAACGTTAAAAAGTTCTCTCTAGGCTTAAGGGAGCGACTCGTTTTATGCTCCGTATAGAGCGAGGATCCCCCCATGCACGAACCACGAATTGTTAAAGCTTCTATACGTGACATAACTTGTGGCGAAGATGTGCAGATATGCCAACCCTCCAACCTCTATGAGTGCAACCTTGGCGCACACTGCCGGGTTGGTCCTTTTGTTGAAATCCAAAAAGGAGTTGCGATTGGAGCAAGAACTACTATCCAATCACATTCCTTTATCTGCGAGCTTGTCTCTATTGGAAACGATTGTTTCATCGGGCATGGTGTCATGTTTGTTAACGACCTGTTTGCACAGGGCAAACCTGCTGGTGGCGATCGCACGCAGTGGCGCGCAACTGTCATCGGCAATAATGTGAGTATTGGCAGTAACGCAACGATTCTTCCTGTAACCATAACAGACGGTGTCGTTATTGGTGCAGGTGCTGTAGTTACCAAAGACATCACAGAGCGAGGGATCTATGCTGGCAACCCAGCACGGATGATCCGTACTCTGTAAAGACGCAGCCGTTAAAACTTTGCAAAACCAGGATGTCTTGGGAACGGAATGACATCTCGAATATTTTGCATACCAGTCACATACATCAAGAAACGTTCAAATCCGAGACCAAAGCCAGCATGTGGCACAGTGCCAAAGCGTCGAAGCTCAAGGTACCACCAAAGATTTTCTTCAGGCACACCCATCTGCTGCATTCGCGCTTGAAGATGATCGAGGCGCTCTTCACGCTGCGAACCACCAATCACTTCACCAAGGCGTGGAATGAGGCAATCCATTGCGCGGACAGTTTTCCCATCCTCATTTAAGCGCATATAGAAAGCTTTAATATCTTTTGGATAGTTCACCACAAAGACAGGGCCTTTCACGTACTCATCAGTCAACCAACGTTCATGCTCAGATTGCAGATCCATACCCCAACTGACGGGATATTCAAATGTTTTGCCACTTTTTTGAAGCGCTGCTATGGCATCAGTATAGTCCATGCGCTCAAATGGCGCGTTGGAAACCTTCTCAAGCATGGCGATATGATCATCAGTCGTCCAATCGCGCTCTTGGAAAAATTTCAACTCTTCAGGACAGGTATCAAGCACATACCGGATCATGTAACGAATGAAATCTTCAGCAAGACACATATTGTCATTCAGATCATAAAAAGCCATCTCTGGTTCTATCATCCAAAATTCTGAGAGGTGCCGGGTTGTATTTGAATTCTCCGCACGGAATGTTGGGCCGAATGTATAGATATTTGAAATAGCTGTGGCGTAAATTTCACCCTCAAGTTGACCTGATACAGTCAGTCCCGCGGCTTCTTTGAAAAAATCCTGTGAGAAATCTAACTGACCATTCACTTTGGGAGGATTATTGAGATCGAGCGTGGTGACACGAAACATCTCACCAGCTCCCTCACAGTCTGAAGTAGTAATGATTGGAGTATGTACATAATAAAAACCCCGATCTTGATAGAATCGATGCACAGCCATGGCAGCAGCAGAGCGTAAACGAAACACCGCACCGAAGGTGTTGGAACGTGGACGTAAGTGCATATGCTCACGCAGAAACTCAAGGGTATGTCCCTTTTTCTGGAGCGGATATGTTTCAGGATTTGCTTCCCCTAGGAGTTCGATAGAAGTGACATCAACTTCAAATTGTTGTCCCTTTGCTGGTGACTCTTTCAAGGTACCTGCGATCTTAATAGCAGCACCAGTAGAGAGCTTTGCTTCAATGGCAGCATAGTCATCCTGGAGAGGGTTAAGGACAAGCTGAAGCCCCTGTACTGTGGTGCCATCGGTGATATCAATGAAGGCAACCTGTTTGGATCTCCGATGGGTTCTAATCCATCCTGAGAACTCAATAGGACCAAATGAAACTTTGTCTCGGTGTAAATCGCGAAGGGTAAACTTATTCATAGCAGCTATTTTTACCAGTTTTTGAGTAGGGAAAACATTGGTTACCTTTCATCAAGCGGGCTTAAAGTGGCAGATTTTTGATTTTTTGAGCCTCTTTTGATCTCGCCCCGAAAAAAGTGTACTCTTCAAGACCTCGCTTTTCTAAAAAAAGACGAGGCTTAATCATCGGGGTGTAGCTCAGCCTGGCTAGAGCACTAGTTTTGGGAACTAGGGGCCGGAGGTTCAAATCCTCTCACCCCGATTTTTTAACTGCGAGAATCTAACGCGCTAAAAACGGGCGTGAGAGGATTTGAACAAAACAACAAGGCAAATCCTCACTGAAGCCTGCTACAATCCTTAGCCCCCGTTAACTCCTCTCACCCCGATTTTTAATAGAATTCTTTCACACTAAAAAACGGGCGTGAGAGGATTTGAACAAAACAATAAGGCAAATCCTCGCTGAATCCCTCGATAATCCTTAGCCCCTGTTAATACCGTCAGTATTAACCCTCCTCTTTAATCACCCTTGTCTCATCACCCTTGCGCCTTCGCTTTGTAATCGTTAGCGTAGAGGCAGTAATCCGCTATGTCACGAAAAACTGCCAGTTCCCTCCGTCAAAAACTATTTATCGCCCTCTTTGTTCTTCTGGTCGTACAGGTCGTTGTGTATCTGCTCTTCTCTTCACAACAAGCAGCAAAATTACCTGTGGCACCTCATGCGTCGATTACAACTGAAACGTCTACAAGCAAACCCCAACCTGCTACCAAAGCTTCTACAGATGCTACTCCTTCACCTGGGGCACTAACGGCCTCTGACCAAGACCAACTACTTGAAGTACTCACCAAAGATTCCGATGAGCGCCTTGCCCATTATGATCCCACTCATAAGCGCGATCCATTCAAACCGCTCAAAATTGCCTCTGACTCGCTGGAACGCAGCAACAAATCACCCCTTGAAATTGTGAGCCTTGATAAGCTGTCCTATTCAGCTTATATCCAGGCAGATGATGAGCCCAAAGCAATTATTGAAAATGCTGATGGTCGTGGATTTACGGTATCTAAGGGATCTAAAGTCGGCACCAATAACGGTGTTATTACTGATATCTTGCCAGATCGCATAATTGTCGTTGAAAGCACTGTTGATTTTACAGGGGCAACCCAAACGAAAACATTTGAGTTTGTAATCGGGGTCAAAGGCGCAAAATCAAACCGCAAGAATTAAGCTTTAAGTATCTCTATGGAATTATTTGATTTTTTCTAAGTAAAATCATCTATTCGTTTCAGTCCTTGTGCCATCTAAATACTTACTATATTGTAATTGTATATTTTAATCAGGAATTCAGCCCATGCAAAATTACTTAATGAAGTTGTTCGTCCTCATCGCTATCTGTACATCTCTCCCCCTCACCTCTGCACACGCGCAGCTCAGTAAAGTTTGCCCTCAAGTAAAAGAGCTTGGTAGTAACCAATACAAAAACAACTCACCTATTCGTGCTCAGTTTGGTAATAACGGCTCGCCGATTACACGTTTTGCACTGAACCCAACGATCATTTTTATTTTTGGCAACCCTGCCAAGCTTGGCTCTGCTAATGTCTATGATGGTAAGGGTAACTACTTAACCTCTGGCATTAGACTTGGCTGCGATGCACCAGGAAAGCGTGGTGCATGCAACTCTCGCTACAAGGGCAGCGAGCGTGCGCCAAATGATACTCGCTCTGTAAGAAGAAAAGCTGTCCGCAATACAGGAAGCCCTGCTATTTACTGGAGAGTCTCATCAACCCTTTGCATCCGTGTGCCTGATGCTGGTAAATGTTATAATGTTAAATCGCGTGGTCTCTGCGACGGTCGTACCATTTCATAACTGCTCTTTAGTGACTTAATTCCGAAAAGAGAAAGCCTCTGCAACCGCAGGGGCTTTTATTTTTTCCTCTCGTTGCATAGCTGTAATTGTTGTTGCCACGCGCAGTAATCGATTCACTCCTCGACTACTCAGTGCCAGGCGAGCAGATGCTTTTTCAAGCAATGCACGTGCGTCGACTTCAAGGGGAAAACATCGCAAAATATCTTCAGTAGACAAATCACTTGAGAGCTTTGATGTTCGATGCTGCAGAAACTCTCTTGTAGCGACAATATCATCCTGTATCTGCTTTTGTTCAGTTCCATCGTTCGCATCCGTCTCTGTTGGCAGTGTCTTTTCAAGGATACGTTCAACACTCACTGGTTGCAGGGCCAGCCGCATATCAATGCGATCTAAAATAGGTTCAGAAATCTTTTTAGTGTAACGCTGTACTTCAAGAGCGGAACACTGACACCCTGTAGGTTTTCCGCAAGGACAAGGATTCATCGCTGCAATCAAGCTAAATTGCGCAGGAAGATGCATCGTCCCAAGAGCACGACTTACTGATATAGCGCGATTCTCAAGGGGAATTCGAAGAGCTTCAATAACATTGCGTGAGAACTCAGGCAGCTCATCAAGAAAAAGAATACCATGATGCGATAAACTCACCTCTCCTGGCTTAATCTTTGATCCACCACCGACAAGAGCTGCTTGACTCATATTATAGTGTGGTGCCCGAAAGGGTCGATGCCCTTGGATGATTGAAGCAACTGGTAGCCCAGCAACACTATGTAACGAAGCGACTTCAAGGATCTCAGACTCAGTGAGTGGTGGCAGAATACTCCTCAATGCTTGCGCCAACATGGTTTTTCCACAGCCAGGAGGTCCTGATAGCAGAATATGATGTCCTCCACTTGCAGCGATGATAAGCGCTCGCTTCGCTTGATCCTGTCCTACAATCTCATGGAAGAATACCTGACGTGTTGTATGCTCCGTTGCAGTTGATAACGTGTAACGCGTGGTTCTCTCTGTAGGATATGCTTGTTGACCGAGCGCATCGTTCGTTCCA
>JBILLA010000132.1:0-7407 GCA_044376365.1 Bdellovibrionota bacterium
ACATCACCAAACTTTGGATCTGGAAGAACTGGTCTTGAAAAATCTCTTTTTTTCCGTGTCATGAAAAACCCTTCTAT
The DNA here is from genome assembly GCA_044376365.1 of Bdellovibrionota bacterium. Taxonomy (GTDB): domain Bacteria; phylum Bdellovibrionota_C; class UBA2361; order UBA2361; family JBIKWN01; genus JBIKWN01. Next base: position 78 of record JBILLA010000132.1, read on the forward strand.
CGAAAATCAAAATTACTTAGGACGCTTCGCACCGTACTTCGAACGGCTTTGTTTACGATTCGCTACACCATGTGTTTCAAGCTTTCCGCGAACGATGTGGTAACGACATCCAGGAAGATCCTTAACCCTTCCACCACGGATAAGAACAACTGAGTGTTCTTGGAGGTTGTGTCCAACGCCAGGGATATAGCTGGTCACTTCCATGCCAGTGGTCAAACGTACACGCGCAACTTTACGAAGTGCTGAGTTTGGCTTCTTAGGTGTTTGAGTATAAACGCGAGTACAAACCCCTCTCTTTTGTGGGCATCCAACAAGTGCTGGAGACTTAGAGCGGTACTTACGCTTTTGACGTTGTGAACGAACTAACTGGTTAATCGTTGGCATATCAATCGTTTCATTGCACCAAGAACGAATTCCGCTAGAAGCTGAGGAAAGTTTTTAAAAAACATTTCTCAGCCTGCTGCCTCGTTATCGGCGCTATAATTATTACGTGTTTGTAAACTTACTAACTCGACGTAGTCTTAAGTGTTTAATCCCGTTTGATGAATCAAAATGTGCTAGTGATCTATCACATCGACTCCCATCAACTTGCCATAAGACAAAACAGAAACCGCTTTATCTGGCAAAAGGCACTTAAACCTACCCCAATGAAATTGTCACCAAATAATGGTGACGCGAGAGAATAGCATCCTTAGAGAGCGTGAGTCAATGAAGTGGTAAAAAAATTGTAAAAAATTGGGGGGTTGCGTTGCTTTTTCCACTCATACGTGATGTTCCCCTTGCTGGAACCCGCAGAAAACAAGCTTAATTCCCTGGTTTTACAGCATTCTTACCTATATAATATTACATTCTCTATGCTAAAGCTTTCTGAAGACGAAATTCTTGAGCTCCTAGCCCATCCTCCCTACGCTGCACCCCTGGCACACCCTACCCACCTCTTTTCTAAGGTCAATCCAAGCTGCGGGGATATCGTTGAGGGCCAGCTCTGCTTTGATGGCGGCCACCTTGTTGGCATTTTTCTTAAGAGTACTGGGTGCACCCTTTCAAAAGTGGCTGCAATTCTGTGGTGCAAGCAGATTGAGGGCAAAACCATTGACGAAATTAAACAGCGCCCCACTGCAGAGATCTTTACGCTTATTGGGGACATTATCCCGATGCGCCGAAACTGTGCATTGCTTGGGGTTCAAAGTATACAAGAGTCACTGCATCGCCCTTCATAACCGCTACGCATAGTCCAATAAACATCACACCAAGAGAAGCGGCGCAGAAACACTAACGAGTAAAAATTGTGCACACTTTTATTTGAGGATTCTTTATCTTTCGTACTCGTTAGTTGGAACAACAACACGGGCATATTGCTCGAGCGGATCCGATAATAGGACATTCAAAGACACTAACGTTTGACCTATTGAATCTTGAACTCTTCCTGCTTCAACAGAAAGCAGTTCTTGTTTCAGTGCAATGATTTCAGCTTCGACCAAAAGTCGACAAAGCCTCTCAGCTTGTGCTTCATCCAGATCTCTTGGTGAAAAATAAAAAGTTGCAAGCTGGCTCCCCCCTGCTTGCCACCGTTCAAGATAATACGGTCTGCCATCTGGAAGCACACCCTCCGCCCAACTAAGATCAGTTGATGCTGTATCAATGCTCGCTAAACTCCAATTAGGCTTCTCGTATTCTTGCATACTACTTCAAGATTTTAAGGGGCATACCATATAACAGGCACAACAACGGCAACAATTATACACAAAATGTAATCTGATTATCATCAATAAAATTGATTCAAAAATCTAAACTAATGTACAACCTACACAGGTATGCCCAATGCGCATTGGTTTGCCATCACATAGAGCATCAGTATAAAATTTACCCACTCGCCGCCCTAGCTCAGTTGGTAGAGCATCTCATTCGTAATGAGAGGGTCGCAGGTTCGATTCCTGTGGGCGGCTCCAGATCAATACACTTCCCCCTCTTCCCGATCCCAATCAGTTTTTGTGATTACTTCTTCACATAGCCATAGTGCATCGCTGTTGACTTTGATCATCGGGGTGCATTTAATAGAACTTCTATTCGTCGTATGTAAGGCCAGGGCATGTCTGAATCAAACCAACACCCAGAAGAAACATGCCTACCTCATGCGCACCTCACACCTCCTCTTAAATGGGCAGGTGGTAAACGGTGGCTTATTCCCCTGCTGCGTACTTTGTTTTTAAAAACTCCACGAGCGCGACTGGTCGAACCTTTTGTTGGAGGCATGGCGGTTGCCTTAGGACTCCAACCCACATCGGCACTCCTCAATGATGTGAATCCTCACCTTATTAACTTCTATACACAGATTCAAAAAGGACTCTCTCTTACTGAACCATTCGAAAACGATAAGGATTTTTTCTATAACGCTCGCAGCCGCTTTAATGCCTTAGTGCACTCAGGAGCATATGCAACAGCAGAGAGCGCTTCTTTGTTCTATTACATGAATCGCACTGCATTCAATGGACTATGTCGTTTCAATGCGAAAGGTGAATTCAATGTGCCGTTTGGAAAATATAAGCGCATTAATTATCAGCGAGATTTTTCTGCATACCGCGCTGCTTTCTCACCGTGGCGATTCTCATGTGGCGATTTTGAGGCACTCAAAATTGAGCGCTCTGATTTTTTATATGTTGATCCACCGTATGACGTGCCATTTACACAGTACGCTTCACAAGATTTCACATGGACGGATCAAGTGCGCCTTGTGGAATGGCTTACATCACTGCCATGCACTATTGTTGCTTCAAATCAGGCAACTGATCGAATTATCGATCTGTACCAATCAAAAGGCTTTACGATTCAAATTCTTGATGCGCCGCGGCGTATCTCATGCACTGGGGATCGTCGACCCGCTGCTGAAATGTTTGCAATAAAACAGAGCTAACTTAACAGGGTAAAAGCGTACACTGATCTTCTACATCGCAAATATGAGATTCCCAATAGCCCTCTTCTAAAAATTGAGGGAATGCTCGTTTAAAAGATGGATCGTCCCATCGTTTTGCAATCCAACCAGCATACTGCATCATACGAAAGGCTCTGATGAGCTCAACAGCTTGTAGCTGTCTATCATCAAACTCAGCAAACATCTCATACCCTTTTAAGAAACTTGCAAATTCCTCTTTGTAGTCAGCAATGCGTCCGTGAAACAGCAGCCAAACATCCTGTATAACAGGCCCCATAATCGCATCATCAAAATCAACCAAGAGCGGCCCCTCTTCCTCGCGCCATAAAATATTTCCGCGATGACAATCTCCGTGCAGCCGAATCGCTGGAAACGATGGGAGCTGTGACCATGCATGATGCAAACGATCAATACAGCTTTGATATCGTTGACGAAGATATCCAGGAAGGAATTGATCAACACTTGCACGGTGGTACTCAAGGTACCAAGCAGGGCTCATCTGCTGGCGATGTACAAATGGCTTTCGTCCTCCTACTTGATGCACGCGAGCAAGAGTTCTCCCTATACGTTCAAGATCTTCAGGTGATGATTCGGGCTCCATACGTCCACTCCGTTTTGGAAAGAGCGCACCGTAACAACCAATAACAGATGATACATACAGTGTCGCACCATCGTGCTGCTTCATCGGCGCCACGACGGGAAGATCCTCCGCTGCAAGCTCATGCAAGAAATCATGCTCTTCTTGAATCTGTTCTTTCGTCCATCGCAATGGGCGATAAAATTTTGCGACAAGAAAGCGCGTGTCTCCTTCTACTTCAATTTCATACACACGATTTTCAAGTGAATTCAGGGCAAGACACCGCCCTGTACAGCGATAGCCGTATGACTCAACTGCATCAAGCACCTTATCAGGTGTAAGCGAATAGAAATCATCAGTAAGAAACGGCGCATCAATAGTCATGACGACATGACCACTAGCGACGCGCGAGTGAACGAATATTACTACGAAGGAATTTCACCATGCTCGTTGCCTGCAAGTTAGTGAAATATGATTCATCACCAACCGCACAGTCTGCGCGGTATCCTCCAGCAGTCGCAGCGATAAGACCGAGGTATTGCATGCCTCTGCTATCGGTATACACACCAAATGCAGGACCACCAGAGTCTCCATCACAGGTATTACTATCACCTTGACCAGTAAAATTTGCATACACCCAACGAGCATTGGTTGAAGCAATTTTCATTGTCCCCGTTCGAAGACTTCCAGCACGTTGATTTTCATCGAGGCCATAACCATAGATAAACATCGAGTCACCAGGCTGCGCTTTACGGCTTGTAATAATGGGAAAGTAATCAGAACGTGGATTACGTCGAAGATACAAGAGCGCAACATCATTAATGATGCTGCCATCTGCTGCTTCTCGCGCATAAGGATGCACTCTCACACGCGCAACGCTATAGCGTCGGCCCTTCAAGTTTACAATATGATCCGATGGTCGTTTTGTCACACAATGACTTGCTGTCAGCACGACATCAGCGGCAACCATTGTTCCAGAGCATAGATACATGCCCTCAGGTGAAGAGATAGAGATCTGAACAATAGGAATAGAACTCCTTGCTACGGGCGTTCCATCAATAATTCGGGCATGAAATCGATTTGCTAGAGCGCTACCAGGGACAGGAAGCTTAAAAACATCTGCCAACGCCAAAGGAAGCCAACCAGTCATCGCTACCATTAACATCAAACAAGGTAAAAGCTTTTTCTTCATAGCGTAGGATAGTATCCTTTCTTGAGATGATACGAAATTGGAAATGGACAGGTTTTTTATTAGCGACTTTTTTATTGCTGGCAGTACCCTACGTCATTTCTCAGCATACTAAAAATGAGCAGGACACAGCAGTTGCCTCTTCGACACAAACCGCAACGCCTCAAGCAACACCAGATAAAGCTCAGCAAAACCTAAACAAGATCAGACCATTAGCGACACAGCCTCCAGCTCCCCCTGCAGACACTGCGCTCCAAGACGAAATCCTTGATACGTTACCCTTAGAGGCAGCTCTTTTAGATGCAGCGCTCCCAACAATAACCCCAGCCATCGCACCAAAAACGCCGCAAGCCCCTCCAACCGCTCTACCACAACCAACGTTAAATAATCCTGCTCTCTCTGCACTGAAAGATATTGAGCGACAGCACCCTGATGATTCTTTACAGGGACCTATGGTTGGCTTTCTTCGCTCTTCGAGCGGCAACAACGCGCAACCGACGAATACTCCTGTAGCTTCGCAAACAGCTTCATCAAATCTGCCACTTGTTGGAGGACAGCCTCGCGGCTATGTGCTCTTGTACCTGATGCATCCACGAGCGCGACAAACAACAGAGGCACAGATTCAAAACCTTATCGATGCAAACATCAAACAGGTATACCTGAGCGTCCTTGTTGATGGCACATTTGGAAAAGATCACAGCTACTTGCAATCAGTGCTCCAACGATTACACGATGCTGGTAAAGAAATTACACTGGTACAGTATCTTGTCAGTGGCCCGACCATGCGTACAAAGGGCACTCCAATTCGCACTTATTTTTCTCAACGAGACCCAATCGATTTTCGTACTATCGATCTTTATGATCCAGAGACGCAACAAGAGATAGTAAAAGTAGCGCTCGAAGCCAAAGCATCTTTTGATAAAAATAATACATTGAATCCGAACAATATCAGCATTGTCAGTGTGATGCTTGAGGATAATCTTGAAAGTGTATCCTACAGGATGATGCGAAACATCGCTTCACAAGCTATCGGGAACAGCGCTCTATTTTTACGAAGCGCATGTCCATCAGTACCAAATATGTATAACGACGAAGAAAGCTGGGGTGATCCCTTAGAGCTTCATAAAGTTGAAGAGTTCGCTCGCCTGCAAACTGGCGATGCATATACGCTTGATGGTGTTGAAGTTACCTATCCAGGAGATCCAAACTCTGGCGATATTGACGCCGAGGAAGTTCGCCAAATGATTCAAACCAGCTACACAAAGGGGCTTCGCCTTTTTGGTCTGTGGCGAAAAAATAGACAAGGCATTGGAGACCAAGGGGTCAAGATTCATCCCGACAACAGAAATTTTGCAGTACCAACAAGCGCTGAACTAGAGCTCGAACGGTCACTCCTCAGAGAAGGCCTTACCCCAATAACAGACGAACAATAATCGCTATTGCTGCTTCACTTTTACCCCTCAAGGCATACTGGCTACCTGCCGATTTATACTTCAAATGATGCTTATGCTTCTTGCTACCATTGCATCGGTGCTGTTCTGGCACTACATCGTCAATCCGACGGTAGAATACCTACGCTATCAAGAATGCCGCTCATACCTCCTGCAAGAACAGGCATTTAAGCTTCGAGTCGTGAGGAGTTTTATCCCAGAAATGGAGCGACTCTCGCTTCAAGAGATAGAAGAGCAATTTGGACTTGAAAACCTCTTTGACCGCGTTGGACAGATAAGATAACTAGCAACTTCAGCTAGTTACATCTTCAAGCAAAAATTATTTGATTACCATCTGCAATTTGTTACTTTGCATCGACAAAATCGCATTCCAAGGTAACTACTTGCATGAGCAACGCAGCACGCAAACAAAACGACACTATGAACGACCCCAGACAAGTCCTCTCTGGTATCAAAGGATACAGGGCTGCTGATGCTCAGAAATTTCATGAACGAAGCTCAAGCACAAACCTCCCCCGTCCAAGGATATCACCCCGTTTCATCCATGGGTGGCGCTTACCAGTTTTTTTTGGTTGCTGCGTATTCACTATCGCTTCTGTATTTGTAGCGATGATACTGCTATTTTCACGCCCCCAAAAAACTCTCTCTGCCGATCGTACTGCTAAAGCTCAGATGACTCCGCGTATTGTACTTATTGAGAAAGAGCCTTCTGTTGAAACTGTCGTTCTTCTTGTACCAAAAAAAGATATCCTTCCAGGTCAAAAATTAAGCAGCGATGACTTCATGCTAACAGTGCGCCCTAAAGACCTTGTGCCGCAAGGTTCTATTTCAAAGTTTGAACAGATCGTTAGTCTTGAGAGCACTGCACTACTGGTCAAAGATACTCCAATCACTCAACAAATGGTGATGAACCCAAAGCTCTCAAATCCAATTATATCAAGTATTGAGCCTGGATATCGCGCTGTCACTATCCTTGTGAACGCAACCAGCGCTGTTGAAGGATGGGCTACAGCTGGTGCCTATGTTGATGTGCACTGGGTGACAAACTCCTTTGGCGACTACACGGTGAACCTCCTCGCTCAAAATGCAAAAATTCTCTCTGCAGAGCGACAAGCAGAAGCTTCGCAGCCCGGTAGTTCCAACCAACAACAAGCAGCTGCTGTGATCCCAACAACAGTCACCCT
>JBILLA010000133.1:0-7395 GCA_044376365.1 Bdellovibrionota bacterium
AATTTCAATAAGTTAGGAGGTGTGCCGATGCTCTGTAGAGGCGGCAAGTGGATTTTTAAAGAATTTTGTTGGTTCAGGATTTAGAATCTAGCAGGGTAGTTTGAAGTGGCTACTGAGATCTAGAACGCTAATTCTAGCTCGTACTGATATGGTATCTTTACTCTGTCTGCAAGCAACCGTTTCGCACATAGATCTACAAAGTAGTCCTGGGTATGATGAAGTCTAGCAGTGCACATGAAAGACAGCGTAAGATTTTTTGATCATATTAACTCGCCCATTGGCAAGCTTTGTATTGTTGCCAATGATCATGCGCTTGAATGGGTTCAGTTTTCTTCAACCCCGAACCTGTTCCTTCAGACCCATGAAACGATGCGCCAAGAGCCAAACGACATCATTGCTGCAACTGCAATGCAGCTTGCTCAATATTTTCAAGGGACTCGCACTGCTTTTACTATTCCGTATGAATTACCGGGGACGCCGTTCCAACAGAAGGTTTGGTCCTCGCTTGCAACGATTCCTTACGGTGCAACGAGAAGCTATAAAGAACAAGCCAGCCTTATAGGAGCGCCACGCGCAATCCGCGCAGTGGCTCGAACAAATGGACAAAATCCTCTCTGTATTATTTTACCGTGTCATCGCGTCATTGGAAGCGATGGTTCACTGACAGGATATGTAGGGGGGCTTGCAGTAAAGCAGCAGCTTCTTTCACTTGAGCAACAGACTTTGAGTGCAGCTTTATAGCCCACCTCGAATCCTCAATGAGGCACGTGCACTTCTTGGTTGATTGAGTGAGTGCTAGGGAAAAGGGCAGCCTTTTCTGCTACTTCAAGCTTTGTTGTTTGCCAATCCCTACGGTACTATACAGCCATGTTAGGTTCGGCATCTCCAAAAATTTTCGCACTACTCGTTGATGGTTTATTACTAGCACTTATTGCGTGGATGGGTGCTGATCTCTATGCGTGGCAAGCAGTCACATTTCTTTGTGCTGTCATCTTATGGAGATATCTTCGTACCATAATAGGGGCCACTGATGTTGGCTCGCCGTGGCTTCCGTTGGTAACGGTCAGTGCAAGTGCTATTGCACTACGGGGCGTGTGTATGTCGTGGTTTGTTGGGCCTGGCAATACGCATACTATGGTTGCAGTATTTCCTGCGCTGCTTATTGCATCTCTTGCGCTGCTTGGTTTGCGTTATCTGTTGTCACGTGAAGTAAATCAGACATTATGGCTTTTTGGGTGCGCTGGCATGGTAACACTGCTTCGATTTTGTTACCTGGGTCGCCTTGAATTACTTCCAGAGGAGGGCTACTACTGGAACTATGCAACTCACTTAGCTCCTGGCTATATTGATCATCCTCCCATGGTTGCACTGATCATAAGAGCTGGTCTTGCTCTCTTTGGCACGAATGAATTTGCGATTCGAATCGTTGCCTTTGCAGTGTCTCTTTGTACAGCCTATGGAGTGACGCTCCTTACTGAAAAAATATTTCCAGAAGCAACGATTACCACTCGCTATCTTGCTGGTGCACTTGCGCTGCTGAGCCCGTACTTAATTGGCAGCGGCTTATTTGTTTCGCCTGATGCCATGCTCGCACTGTGCTGGATTGCAGTACTGTACTGCAGTTACTGCGCGTTGCTTGAGGCAAAGTATAGCTACTGGTACCTCATCGGCATCTTTGGTGGTTTTGGGATGCTCTCAAAATATTCCATTGTATTGCTTGGAATACCTATGGTTCTGTTTATGTTGATTGACCGTGATGCGCGCAGCACATGGAAGCGCAAAGAGCCTTATATCGCAATCTGTATCGCTGCGTTGATTTTTTCACCAGTTATTTATTGGAACCTAACCAATGGCATGGCAAGTTTTGCCTTTCAATCAACTCGTCGAGCAGCTGCGCCCAACGAATTTTATTTTCATCGCCTTGTACTTGATATGATGATTTTGGTGCTGCCTATGACTCTTTTCGCAGGATCACGTGCCTTGTGGACCAACACATCATCAAGGAATCGCCTTCTTTCTTTTCTATTTCTTATTTGTCCGGTCAGTATTTTTATATTTTACAGCTTGTCGCATGAGACAAAACTCAATTGGACAGGTCCTGCTCTGCTTGTGCTTATTCCCTGTGCTGCTCATTGGTGTATCCAGGCGCATCAAGACCTTCGGGCACAAAAAGTACTCTACCGCTCATTTATGCCTACGGTTGCAGTACTTGTTGTTGTGCTGAGTATTGCGTTTCAATACCTCGCATTCGGACTTCCCTTTGTGCCATACGGTGCATCATTGCATCGTGTTCTGGGATGGGAGTCGCTGACCCGTTCCATTCTTGATCAAGCAGAGAGCATCAAAGTCACTTCAGGTAAGCAGCCTGTGATTGTCTCAATGGATAAGCACTTTATTGCTGCAAATGTATCGTTTTATGAAGCAAAGTTTTTTTCAGGAACGCTTCCCTACCAGATCGGAAGCCGTAATATCATCGGTGAAAATGCATTGATGTGGAATTTTTGGAGCCCTGCTGAAACATTTCAGGGTGCTGATATGCTTCTTGTTGCACGCAATGAAGGGGATCTAGCAGATGAGCGCCTTGCTTCATTTTTTGAATCATTAGAGCCCATTCAGTCGCGTCAACTTACAACGCGTGGTAGGACAACGAAGGGATATTTTTTTCGCATTGCTAAACAGTATAAAGGGCTCTCTCCAAAATCTGCTGAAGTTGCACCGCAGATAAAAGAAGTAACACTACCAGATGTGACACCGACAGCAGTGCCTTCGGCTGCTTCGCATGAAACTTCCGCCGCTGCACATGAAAAAGGGGAGGAGCTTTCGCCCTCCCCATTACCGCTCGAACCGCATCAGCAGGATGAACTTCAGTTTCAACCTGCTCCGTCCGAGCTTAATCGCAGCTAGTTACTTATACTGCAACATCCATTTCTTCGCTGGCAAGGCCATTAACCTCACCACGCTTTTTGCCCTTTGCCTTTTTACCACCATCGTTGGTTACTTCGACGGCAATGTCATCATGACCAGCGCGGACTTGACTCGATCCTGTATTTTCAATGCCAAAGCTTGAAAGAATATGTCCACGGATCTCTTGAATGATTGCAGGATGTTCTCTGAGGAAGTTTTTAGCTCCTTCACGTCCTTGTCCAATGCGCTCTCCCTTATACGAGTACCACGCACCAGCTTTATCAATAATTCCTTTCTCTGCGCCAATATCAACAATTTCGCCAAGCTGTGATATCCCTTCATTAAAGACGATATCGAATTCTGCTTCACGGAATGGAGGAGCAACTTTATTTTTGACTACTTTCACCCGTGTTCTGTTCCCAGTTACTTCTGTATTGTCTTTGATTGATGCAATACGGCGTACATCAAGACGAACAGATGAGTAGAATTTTAGTGCATTACCACCAGTTGTTGTTTCTGGGCTTCCAAACATCACACCAATCTTCATACGAATCTGGTTGATAAAAAGAATGAGGCAGTTGTGACGAGCTGTTAGCGCAGTGAGTTTGCGTAGTGCTTTACTCATAAGACGTGCTTGCAGTCCTGGTTGTTGGTCACCCATTTCACCATCAATCTCTGCCCGTGGAACAAGTGCTGCAACAGAGTCAATAACAACAAGGTCAACTGAGCCTGATGTGATGAGGGTTTCGGTGATCTCAAGAGCTTGCTCTCCGCAGTCTGGCTGGCTGACGAGAAGCTTTGCAGTATCAACGCCAAGTTTTTTTGCATATGCAATATCAAGTGCGTGCTCAGCATCGACAAAGACAACAGTGCCACCTTTCTTTTGCACTTCTGCAGCTAAATGGAGTGCGAGTGTAGTTTTTCCTGAGCTCTCAGGGCCATAGACTTCACAGACTCGTCCTTTTGGAAGACCGCCAATGCCGAGTGCAATATCAAGTCCAAGGCTCCCCGTCGAGTACGCATCAATCTGTTGATTGATATTTGAGCCCATGCTCATGATGGAGCCGCGACCATATTTTTTTTCTAACTGTGAAATAGCAGAGGTCAGTGCACTCGTCTTTTCATCGTCTTTTATACTCATTCTGTTTTCTCCTTAGTGGTAAATTTATTTTTGTTTATACGTTTTTAATGTTAGTGGTATCGTCGAAGGACACCGACAAGTTTCCCCTGAACTTCTACTTCATCTAATGTCATTGGAGACATCGTTGCATTTGCAGGAATAAGCATGACTTTTCCATTTTTTAAGCGTCGGTATGTTTTCAGAGTTGCCGATCCATCGGGGAGGAGGGCGACAACAATTTGACCATCATCTGCTTGAGGCTGTTTCTTGATAACAACGATATCGCCGTCACAAATATGCTCATCAATCATTGAGTTTCCGCTCACTTCAAGGCAGTAGACTTCTCCTCGTCCATCAATCATGTCAGAGGGCACTTCGATCATGGTCTTATTCTCAATTGCTTCAATCGGGATACCTGCAGCGATAACGCCCATAAGAGGTACGGCAGTTGGCCCGAACTCTGGTTTTTGCACTTCAACAAGCTCCATTGAGCCATCCTCACCCCTGCGGATGAACCCTTTATTTTCGAGCCGCTCGAGGTGGAAGTGGGCTGTCGAGACAGATTTAACGCCAATATGATCGGCGATATTCTTGAGGCTTGGGGCATAACCGTGCTCAGCGATAAAATTCCTAAGGAATTCAAGTGTTTGTCGCTGAACTGGTGCAAGGGTGCTTGATTTAAAGTTATCAGGTGTAGCTAATTTTAATGCCATCTTGGCTCCATGTTTCTATAATAATTCGAGTATAGAATGAGGATAGTTTTTTTTACAATACCTTTTTTATGCTCCCCCTGATTTTTTTCCTCCATAACTCTATGTATGACTGTTACTACCTCAGTTGCTACCGCCCATGACCCTGGTCTTGTTCCTCCTAAGAAGCGTCGTGCCTGTTTTAATAAGCCATCCTGTTCAATTCAAGATATTGATGAAAGCCGTGATGAGCTTGAGTCGACAAAAACAGCTGATGATATATGTGCACTGCTTGAAGATCTTATCAAGCAAAATAAGTTAGATCCGAATCAAGTTATTACGCTTGCTGATAAGCGTACGATGACCTTAGAAGATCTTTTGAAGTTGGCAAAGAAAAGTCATGGTAATCAAGCTGCTTCAGATGCATTGAAAAGTGGCATGTCTCTTGAACTAATGAAGCTTAAGCGTGAAGCGATTGATCATATCCTTAAAGAGATGGATCGTTATGAAGCAGAGTCTGCTGGTTTGACCGATAGAGAGAAGAAAGATTTTGTAGCTGCGCTTATTCGCTATAGTAAAGAGCATAATCTTTGCTCTGCTGATTCTTTGAAAAAAGCTTCAAACTCTTTGGCTAAGGGTCATTACGATGAAGCCTTCGATCTTATCAAAGGTCAGGTAAACGATCTAAAGCAGCGACTTAATGTAAATATGAACCGCGCACAGGTGACACTGCTTGCTATGCGTCTTGGTAGGTCGACGCCGTCAACGTTTAGTCCGATAGCATCTTCACCACCGCCACCATCAAATTCTAGTAAAATAGCGACTGCTCAGCAGACTTCGTCGCCTGATGTATCAAGTGTCATCTGCTCTTTGCAAATTGATGAGCCAAAAAAATCAGAACTTTTTAAGCATCTTCAAGCTGCTCTTGAGGCGCTTGATGAGAAAAAATTACTTGCTCAAAAACTTGAACAAGAACAATCAGAAGAGAGCAGACAAGAAGCTTTACAAGAGATCCGAATCGTTGAAAAAATCTGCCACGAGCTTGGTGTTCCTGAAAGCTATATTCAGCTGCAGTTTGCTCACCTTGAATCATTACCAGTTGATTCGCTCAGAGCACTTATCCTCAATGTCAAAAAGCAATTTGAGACAAACAACGCTTTGAAAGCAAACGCCTAGTCCTTGCAATCTCTTTTGCAGCATTCCTTGAACGAAGTGCTTATATTTCGTGTTGATTGTCTTCGGCCTCATCGAGTCTCGGTGCATGCAGCGTACGCCATAGCGCCAGAAGTCGTTTCACCGTTTCGCGAGGAAAGACTGCAACGCGTCCTGCACCGCCACTGGTGACATTGGTTTTTTCACCTTTCATAAGAAACCGAGAGTGAATATCAGTCGTTTTGGGTCCAATGGATCGAGGATTGATATCGATCTCTGCTTTACGTGGTTCATGGATAGTCGTTGTACCATCCTCGATAGAAGTAGTAACAGGAATAACCGTTGTGTATTGTGGTTCAAGTATTTCTTGGACGATACAGTCACCAACATGCAATGAATAGTCGACTAAATAGGGCCATACTTTGTCGCGAAGTATATGCAGGTCATGATTATTGAGGCCGCTTCGATGTCGAAGCTCTTCTTGCAAGGGTTTGGGAAGTTGTGCACGGAAGGTTGCATCAAGTTCATTGAGGCTAAAGTTTTTGCCAACAAAAACACCTTTGCCTGAAAAGCCAGTGAGTGCATTTTGCTTTAAAACATATTTCTGGCGATTATTTTTTATCTTAAGAAGTTCATCTTCGGTTAATGACGTTGTGAAATCGGTATCTTCTGGGAAAAGGCCACGAACACCTTGCAAACTTAAAATATAGCTTTTAGGGGCAAAGATTCTACTTTTTCGCAGTGTCGCTTTTGCAAGATCTTTTACCTGCTCAACTGTCATCTGCGGATGCAGTGAGCCAAGTCGTTTTTCAAGCGCACTGAGGATATGAAAGCGTTCACAAATTCCAGGTGTACTAAGAATTGCGTCAAGCTTCTTGTCTGTCATCAACGGTGTTAACGGATTCATCCACAGGGCGTTCGGTATCCGAAGCCCATCTGGATTATACTGTTCATCTTTAATGCCAACGAATTTATAGTAGACCTCTGGTTTATTCTTTTTGAGCAGGCGCCATGTATTTGAGCCTTTCGAAAGTAATGAACCAGAAAGGCGCCGAATAAAGTGAATGGTATGTTCTGTCGGCTCGCGATCATGATGCTGGAAGGTCACGACAGGAAGGATAAATCGTTTGCCATCCAGTGATTCAAACTCTTTGAATCCACTGATATCAAATGGATCAAAGAAGCAGGTGTCACCGATCCCTGGCATTTTACGAAAATATTCTGCGCTGCTTTGTGCCTCTACATTAGAAATAGGACTAAAGGGGATATTTTTTTTGCGATCCTTCCAAGCCAAGAACCCAACTGTGGGCTCATAGGGCAGGGCGTTGCACTGAGCAATATAGTCTTTATAGATTTTAACGATCTCTTCGCCGACTGCATACATCGGAATTTTTAACGGTTCAAAGCAGTAGTCAACATCGTCTTGCTTTGCTCCAAGCTCTTTGAGGTGGTGCGAAATGACTTCTTTGAGGATAAGGAAGTTTTTACTACTTTGAGCATCACCTTGAGGCTCATTGCCATTGAGTTCAA
>JBILLA010000134.1:0-7394 GCA_044376365.1 Bdellovibrionota bacterium
AAAGCATTAGCCTTGGCACTGCAAGATGAGCACTTGGCAGTTGCACCTCTACTGTTAGCTAGTACTGGAAAAGTACCTGACGATGCAAGTGCAATTGTCGTTGTCGCGCCACGCAAGAATATTCCTGATGCTGAGCGAAAAGTTCTCGTAGACTATGCAGATGCTGGAGGAAAGTTGCTCTTGATGAGTGACCCTCGAACAACAAATGATGTCACTGAGCTTGCAGCCCACTTTGGTATTCAAGTACGCAGTGATGTTATCCTTGATAGAGAGCAGCGTCTTTTTAGTGGACCAACGATTGGTGCGCAACCAATCGTCACTACTTATGACCCAGCATCGCCAATTACCAAGGCGTTTTCCGCTCAAACGGTGACTATCTTCAATATCGCATCTTCCCTAGAGAAAATGCAGCAGCCTGTGAAAGGTGCTGCCTATACTTCTTTTGCACAATCAAGTCCTACTGCATGGGGCGAGACTAATCTTGCTGATCTACTTGATGCAGAAGAGCCTAAAGCAGAGCTTAATCCAGATGATACCAAAGGCCCTGTAACGCTTGGGATGTCGTTTGAGAAAGGTGCAGGCCGAGTCGTTGTTTTTGGTGACAGTGATTGGATTAAGAATGGCAATCTGAATGTGTATGCCAACAGAGATCTTTTGTTGAATGCAGTGAACTGGCTTGTCGGCGAAGAGGCAAGCTTAACAATTCGTGCAGGCACTATTCGTGCATCCTATGCGCCAATTCCAGCAGTGACGTTCCTTTTAATTCTACTCTCAAGTTTTATTATTCCAGAACTTTTACTCCTCACTGGTTTGTGGGTTTGGTGGAAACGTAAGAGCTAAAGGATCGCCCAATGAAAAAGCTACTCATCCCTGCCATCGTACTCATCGCACTTGTAGTGTACATAAAGATCTTTGAGCTACCAAAGATGGATAAGGAGGAACTTGAAAAGAAGCTCTTTAGTTCTTTCTCATGGAGTGAGCTTGAGCGCATAACCTTAACGAAGCCAAATAGCACAGTGACCTTTGTGAATCGTGAACCTAAAAAGGCAGTTGTGCACGATCCTTCTGAGGGTGTTGATCTTGGTGAAGAATCACTCGCTACGCATGCAACAACGACGTGGGGTCTGGAACAAGCACCTGGCGCATTACTTGACCGAGCAAAGATTGAGGGGTTGGCAACATCAATCGCTCAATTCAGATCAGACAAGCATATTGAGCAGCAAGATCTTGAGCCTAACATGGAGCTCTATGGGCTTATATCTCCTGAGCTTGTATTGACGATTCGTGTGCAAGGAAAGGAAGAAGTCGTTGAGTTTGGTAAGAAGAGTGACTTCCTTGAAGCGCGCTATGCAAAAGTTCGAAGTCGTGATGGTCTCTATTTAGTTGATGATACGCTATTTGAGCTTGCTACTGAGCCACCCTCTGAATACCGTGATAAAACACCGATCACCTTCAGTGATGATGAAGTCAAAAGTATGGTTCTTCAATCGGGAGATAAACAAATCACGATTGAGCCGACTGCTGAACGAACCTTTCATATAACGCAGCCACAAAAAGTCTTAGCTCAAAATTATGCTGTCTTTGATATCTACCGTAATTTAAGGAACCTGCAAGCTGAAGAGTTTATCGACGCACCAGCAGCGCTCGATGCCTATGGACTCGAAGCACCAAAAGCAACGATCACCATTAACCGTGCGACAGGTCCGATTGTCGTCGCGGTCGGTACGAAAGATGACAAAGAGTACTTCCAGGTGAACCAACAGGGGCCTGTGTACAGGGCTGTCGGGCGGCCTCTGACTGGTCTGTCGGTCGAGGTTGAAACGTTTCGTGAAGCGCAACAGTTTAAGTTCGACCACCTGACGGCAACCAAGGCCCTGGTTGAAAAGGTAGGAAGCCCCTACCTCGTTGTGAGCAAAGAACAAGACCTCTATCAGTATAATAGTGAAAAGGCTGACCAGCCGTTCGCGAAGGAATACCTGAGGAATATCAGTGAGATACGCGCCTCGCAATTTTTACCACTTGAAGATCCAGTGCTGAAAGCAAAGCCAGCCGTGCGCGTCGTGGTGTCAATCGATGATGGGCAAAAAAAGAAAGACTTGGCACTGCTTATTGGTGAAAAGCGGGGGGCAGCTTACCCAGCCTTTGTTGAAAGTCTTGGGGAGCCTTTTATGATTACTGAGGAAACCTACCAGGTTCTAGTGCCGGCACTTGAAAAGTTCAAGCCAGTAGTAGAATCTAAATAGTAAGCATGTGGCGATTCCTCAAAAAACTGTTCTTGGCATTCCTTGTACTTGGGTTTGTCGCGCTGCTTGCTGGAGCAGGTGTTGCGGCATGGGGTATTCGCTACGTTACCCGCGATCTTCCTGACGTTAAATCTATTAATGACTATCGTCCTTCCGCAGTCACAAAAGTCTATGCTAATGATGGCACCATCATTGCAGAGTTCTTTAAAGAGCGTCGGTATCCGATGAAACTCTCGCATATTCCTGCAGTTGTAAAACAAGCATTTCTTGCTGCTGAAGATGCGTCGTTCTATCGTCATACCGGTATTGATCCATGGAGTATCCTTCGAGCCTTTGTAAAAAATCTTCAGGCTGGTGCTGCTAAGCAGGGTGCTTCAACGATTACACAGCAGGTGGTAAAGAATCTTCTCTTGACTCCAGAGCGTCGCTTAGAGCGAAAAATTAAAGAAGCAGTACTGTCGTATCGTCTTGAAGAAGCGCTTACCAAGGATGAGATCTTTGAAGTGTATTTGAATCAGATTTTTCTTGGTAATACTGCTTACGGAGTTGCTGCTGCATCGCTTGCGTACTTTAATAAGCCTATCGAGCAGATCACCCTAGCAGAAGCGAGTCTTATTGCTGGTCTTCCAAAAGCTCCATCAAAGTTTTCACCTGTTTCCAATATGCCCCGCGCAAAGCGACGTCAGCGCTATGTGCTCGATCAAATGGTTCGCAGTAAGTTCATTACTAAAGAAGAAGCTGATCAAGCCTTTGAGGAGAAGATAAAAGTATTTCAGGCGACACAACAAAATATTTATGCAGCTCCGTACTTTGTTGGAGAGGTTCGACGTAACTTCCTTGAGAACTTTAAGAACTACGATCTTGACCAGGATGGTCTCGAGATCAAAACAACAGTCGACTTGAAAGCGACAAAATTCGGTGAAAAAGCTCTTCGTAAAGGACTTCGTGCAGTTGATAAGCGTCGTGGTTTTCGAGGGGTTCTTGAACGAGGCGTTGTCAGCGATGCTTATTTAAAAAGCTATGCAGTGCACCTTCCCGAAACGCTAGAAGATGATGAAGTGTATCCTGCGCTTGTACTTGCAGCGAGCGCAACCAAGGGAACAGCTTCTGTTCTTGTGAAAGATCGTAAAATCGATATTTCTTTGCGTGATGCTACGTGGGCAAAGAAGAAAATCGATCAAGCGGATAAGGCTACCTTTATCAAGCCAGAGGTCGAGATTAAAGTTGGTGATATCATAGAAGTTGCGCATGTGACGTCTACTGATGAGAAGAGTAAGGAAACAAAAGTACAGTGGCAGCTCGATCAAACGCCACAGATTGAAGGAGCGCTCACGCTACTTGAGCCCTCAACAGGTAAAGTACTTGTTATGCTTGGAGGGTACTCTTATCAGCGCAGCGTGCTGAATCGAGTGACACAATCGCTGCGTCAGCCTGGCTCAACGTTTAAGCCAATTGTGTATCTGTCTGCTGTTGATGGGTATAAATATACAGCCTCCACGATTGTTCATGACTCACCACGTACGATTAAAGTTGGTGATCAATTGTGGGCTCCTGGAAACTATGACAATAAGTACATGGGGCCGATTACGTTGCGAACCGCCCTTGAGAAGTCGAAGAACTTAGTTTCTGTTGATATTATTTCTCGTATCGGGATTACTCCTGTTATTAAATATGCACGTGATCTTGGTATCACGACACCACTTGGACGTAATCCATCGCTCGCACTTGGTAGTAGTGAAGTAACGCTGCTTGAATTAACAAGAGCATACGGAGTGTTTGCTGCGCGTGGCATGCTTGCTGATTCCTATCTTGTTGAGCAGATAAAAGATCGCACTGGTGCAGTTGTCTATGATCGGGAAGCTGAATTTATCTCCCATATTCGACAGTCAATTAGCCCAAGCAGTGCCTTTATTATGGCAAACATTATGAAGGGCGTCATTCAAAGTGGTACTGCAACTGCGATTAAGCCTATTAATCGTCCTGTCGCAGGTAAGACAGGAACCACCAATGATATGATGGATGCATGGTTTATTGGATATACGCCTGAATGGGTGTGCGGTATTTGGACTGGTTTTGATCAGCTTCGATCCATTGGCGATAAGGAAACGGGTGGTCGTATTGCAGCGCCTATCTTTTTGAATGCAATGAAGCCATTCCTAGAATACCGCGACGAAGTGCAATACGCAGAGCTTGAAAAGCGTACGAAAGAAGAAGCGGATCGTTTGCACATTGAGTACCGAGCTCCTGAAAAGATACAACCACTTGATTTTCAACCTACGGATGATGTTATTGGTCTGTGGGTGAATAAGGGCAGTGGTCGACCTGTTGGAGGCGAAGAGCCGGGAGCTTTCTATGAGTACTTCATTAAGGGTACTGAGCCTCAAGCAGCACAATCGCTTACGGAAGATACTCAGTCATATCTTGATTCTCCAGATCTGTAGCTGGAGTAAGTGCTTCAGTCATGAGTGCATGGTAGCAGGATCCAATAAAGAGCAAGCTGCATATTCCAAAAATGCACCATTCCAATATCGAACCGGTTGAGCATAAACGAAGGCTGTAATTTTTCTTTTGGAACGGCCACGCAAGTGGAATACCCATAAAGGTTATAAGATCTGCAAGTAAGTGGCTGCCATAGGCAAGTGCAAACCATAGTGCATGCTGCCATGAGTAGTACGCAATAATCACACACAGTGCGATGCACACGAGTGGTGCATGAGTGATGCCACGGTGATTCGTACAGAGTCGAAAGGGGAAAAGCAGCGCTGCAGCGATAGCATCAATCAACGATCGAAGAACAGGAGGAGCAAATGGTAAGAAGAGCGATCCTGGGCGAGAAGCATTTGAAGAAGGTTCATCGATATCAGGGAGGAGGCTTGCAAACAGAATGAAGAGCCAAGGAACTTGCTTAAAAGGTATGCCACTAGTTGTGCTGATTGCTGCAGCAGCACCAAGAGCGATCATAACGTGAGTATTACCGCGCATCTTTTTTTACAAAGACTTTAATGCGCTTAATGCGATCGTTTGGTTGTAGTTTGTCTACAACATCCATCCCATCGACCACTTCGCCGAAAATTGTATATTTCTTATCCATGTGTGGCGCTTCGCGAAGAAGGATATGAAATTGACTTCCGTTTGAGAGTCGCTGTGGATTGATATCATCAGAGCGTCGAGCCATCCCAACTGAGCCACGGACATGAAGTCGAGCGCTAAACTCCGGCTGCAAGTTGTAGGCGGGACCGCCGTTGCCTGATCCAGAGGGATCGCCACCCTGAACAATGTAGTCGTCCTGAACAAGATGGAAGGTCAGGCCATCATAAAAACCCTTGTCGGCAAGGTATTTAAAGTTTGCAACATGCACAGGGGCGATGTCTGGAAAGAGTTCGATGAGAAAATCGCCTTTGCTTGTCTCGACAACGGCACTCCTGATGCGGAGTATTTCAGTTCGGCTTGGCATTACGAAGGGTAATTGCTCAGCGTAGGCACAGGGCGACGCGCTACAGGCGACGACCAGAAAGAAAATAGCTGGAATAATGAAGGATTCGACCAGAGAGGGCGTCCATATCAACGATTTAGTCTTGCTCCTAAACACTTTTATCCGTGAAAATAAGGGGTTACCAATTAAAGAAACTGCCTGTCCTTGTATATATATTTTGTGATTCGTTGGCTACTTCAAATTAGTGTCTCAATTTTGATAGGCATAAGTCTACCAGAACTCTCGGCTTTTGCTGAAGGCGATGCTGCGCCAGCGCCAAGCTCAGAGAAAGTCGATGCCATTTTAGTCCTTGATCAATCAGGCAGCATGCTTGCAACTGATCCACAAAAGTTGCGCGTTGAAGGAGCCAAGCTCTTTACGCAGTTCCTTAAAAAAGGCGATAGGCTTGGTATTGTATCGTTTGCTGAAGATGCGACCGTGGTTCGACCACTGTCGGATTTTGATAGCAGCCAAATCGAATCTATCGGCAGCATGATCGAGGAGATCCCAGCAACGGGTCAGTACACTGATATTGCTGCAGGAATTAATAAAGCTGTATCGATACTTTCTAGTGAAAGAAGAGATGGGGTCAATACTACGATTATTCTTATGTCTGATGGTAAGATGGAGCCTCCGGCTGCTCATGGAGCTGTGGACATGCTCACTCAGAACCTGACTGAAATCACGTTGCCAGAGCTTAAAAAACAAGAAACAAAAGTATATACCCTTGCGTTTAGTGATCAGGCCGATAAGGAATTTCTACAAGAGATTGCAGCGCTCACGGATGCAATTAGTTGGTATACGCCAAACGCAGACAAAATTCATGAGTCTTTTGCAAACCTCTTTTTAGCAGTTAAGAAGCCACAGCTTGTACCGATGACAAAGCGTGGCTTTAAAATTGATGGCGATGTACAAGAGGCAACCTTCTATATTAATCGCGAAGATTCAACAGGAGAGATTGCGCTCATTAATCCTGCAGGTGAAGAGATCTCGAAAGCCAAGCTGCCACCAGATGTGAAATGGTTTAGTGGTCAGAAGTTTGAAGTTGTCACTATTCCAAAACCGGCATCTGGTGACTGGCAGATTACAGGTGTTGCGCATCAAGATGGTTTTGCAACTGTGCTAACAAAACTTCGTCTAATATCTGAGTGGCCAACAAGCCTCTATGCACAGGGTAAAACCTTACTTGAAGCGCGCCTATATGAGGATGATAAGCCTGTTGTGTTACCAGAGATGTCGCAAGCAATAACCTTTGCGTTTCAAGTGATGCCGACTGATAAAGTATCAGAGCCAACAATTCGTGATTTCTTGGCTGATGATGGGAAAAATGGTGATAAGGTTGCAAAAGATGGTGTCTTTTCAAAGATTGTCGAAATAGAAGACGCTGGTGAATATAAGCTTCGAGTCCTTGCGAAAGCACCAACCTTTGAGCGAAATCAGCAGATGCCATTCCGCGTGAAGCCTCCGATGATCCAAATTGGTATCACTGAAGTTGAGCAAAAAGTATTTGAACCAGTCTCTGAAGATGGACATGAAGCAGAAGCTCACGATGATGAGGACCATCGCCACGAACAAATTGAAGCATTTGTTGTAACGCTCAATGATGATACGCAAGCACTTAAGAAAACGAGCGTTGATGTCATTGCTGTTGGCGATAAGGGGCTACGAATTAAAATCCC
>JBILLA010000135.1:0-7312 GCA_044376365.1 Bdellovibrionota bacterium
TTGCGATCGTTCCAAGCCAAGAACCCAACTGTGGGCTCATAGGGTAGTGCATTGCACTGAGCAATATAGTCTTTCCAGATTTTAACGATCTCTTCGCCGACTGCATACATCGGAATTTTTAACGGTTCAAAACAGTAATCAACATCGTCTTGCTTTGCTCCAAGCTCTTTGAGGTGGTGCGAAATGACTTCTTTGAGGATAAGGAAGTTTTTACTACTTTGAGCATCACCTTGAGGCTCATTGCCGTTGAGTTCAAAGCTTCCTAATACACCAGGTGCTTGTGAACAAAACGTATCATACCGCAATCGCAGCGCAGTTGTAATATCATTGAGGTTTGCAAGGCAGATCTCTTTGCTGATCTCTGATAGTCCAGAGAGAAGGAGTTTTTGGAGGTCTGAATCAGACGTAACGTTATCGAGTATTGCAAGCTTGCATAATGTGATTGCTTCAACCATCTCAGCGATGTTTGCCTCTTGTTCTTCTGATAAGAACACAGGTATCGCAGAAAGAGATGTATGGATAACTTTGCCTGCTTCTTTGAGCGCTTTGTAGCTAATCTTACCACTGTCATCGTATACCGTTGCGTCAGCGTTTTTGGTGTCTACAAGAAAAAGATCTTTTTGTTGCGCTTCAGAGAACAGATCTTCGAGTAATGCTGCAGCACGAGGATTTTCGAGGTATTCTCTCACGAAACCTTGCCAGTGCTCTTCAATAATAAATCTTTCAGTCCTGGAGTCACGTGCACTTTGTATATCAGAACGCAGCCAGTCTTCTTGTCGGTTTGGATGGGTGAGCTCAAGCTGTGATGAGGGATCAAGCTCTGCAAATTTTGTTTGCTCGCGAAGCGTTGCAGTAAACTCGGCCATGAATCCATCGTTGTTATGTGCAGGCAGCTGCTCAAGTTTTTTCGTTAATTCTAGGATCTCATCGTCAGTGACGCTAGCTCTGGATGCATAGATTTTGGCAGGAACGAGATCGATTTCTTGTTGTGATGGATCTTCACGATATGCAAAGACAATTGCATGTAAATCTGAGCTACGAGGATGAATGGTGCTGGCACTTGTAGCAGTGAGAACTTTGTACGACATAGACAGGATATTTAAAAAGCAAACACTAGTTTAGTCGGTAATATTTGTTAGTCAAAATCTTTGTAACATGTGAATTACAGGTGGTTTTTTCTGTTAACTGCAGAGCTATAATTCAGGAAATCGGGCTATCCAATCCCAACCAAACACTACATTCTTTCAACCGTTGGCATGCCAAGTAAAAAGAGAGCGGTTTTGAGGGTGTCTCGTGTCGCTATAAAGAGTGCAAGTCGTGCCTGTGCCAGCTCGGAAGGTTCTCCGATAACACGCAGCTGCTTGTATGCTTTGGAAACGGTCTTTGCAACATCTAGGATAAAATTTGCCAAGTGATTAGGTTCGTAGTCTGCGGTAATTTTATCAAGCGTGGCATCAAAGCGAGCGAGTATCGAGCACAGCTCGTGGCTCGCATCATCAACAAGGGCATCACCAAAATTATCAGTCGCAGGAGTTATCCCTTCAGCAGTTGCTTTTGTAATAATAGAGTTCAATCGAGCAAGTGCATACTGACAATACGGGCCAGTATCACCCTGGAAGCTTAATGCTTCATCCCAATTAAAATGAAAATCTTTGATATTGGAATGGCTTAGAAAATAGAAATAGGTAGCGCCGACAGATACTTTCTCGGCCACTTCTTGTTCGTTGAGTCCTTCTGGTTTTTTGGTGACTTCATTTTGATAGGCATCCAGAGCTTTTGCATATGCTTCATCTAAGAAAAGCTTCAGAGAGATAGCACCACCTTCTCGAGTTTTCATTCCAGGTACAAAACCAAATGGAATATGCACAATTTCATTTGCAGATGGGTGATTCATCTTTTGCATGATGCCAACAAGCTGTTTGAAGTGCAGCATTTGCTGTGCTGCTACGACATAGAGGTTTCGCTCAGGTTTGAAATGTTCGTGCCGATACATTGCGGCAGCGATGTCACGGGTGATGTAGAGTGAACGACCATCTTCAGCAAAGACCCGCACAAAACCAAGCTCTTCACCAAGGTCTACACCAAGTGCACCACGTGAATCTTCAAGCACACCACTATCGCGGATAGATTGTTCAACCATCGGCACCATGTCTTTGTAGAATGATTCTCCTGTGTAGTGATCAAACGTAATGCCTAACCGTGTATATGCAGCTTTGAGGTAGACAAGAGAGATATCAAGGCACCACTGCCAAAATGCAGTTGCATCAGCATCACCTGCTTCAAGGCGAATAAAATAATCGCGGGCCATCTCGTTCACGTTTGGATAGTGAGCCTGTTCAGGTGTGATCTGTTTTGTTTCTTGCAGCTTACGAAGGCTGGTTGCTTTGATGTAAAGGTCGACAAGCTCATCAACTGATGGATGCTCAGGTTTTCCAAACAGCGCAGCACCTGCATAGACAAATCCAAATTGTGTTCCCCAATCGCCAAGGTGATTGACTGATGACACATCAAAGCCACGATGCCGAAAAATGCGATCAAGACTTGCACCGATCAGTGTTGTTCGGAGGTGTCCTACATGAATTGTTTTTGCAATATTTGGTGCCGAGTATTCAAGTACAATTTTTCGGTGGTTCGCAGGCAGTTTTGCGACGCCATCTTTTGCAGCAAAAATCGTTTTAATGACTGCTTCATTCCAGTATGAACGTTTCAAAAAGAAATTTAAGTATGGACCGACTGCTTCAATTTTTTCTATGCCGCTGTACTGTTCTGGATTCAGTGCAAGTATCGCAGTGCGCAGCTCTGTGGCAACAAGAGGTGGTGCTTTTTTTTGTGCCTTTGCAAACTCAAAGCAGGGCAGTGACCAGTCTCCAAGCTTTGCGGTCTTAGGACGTGTGAGCAGTGGTGTCAGTGCTGAGGGTGAGAGATCGGTAATGGTTGCGATGAGGGTACTGATATATTGAATTTGTGTCTGTTCCACGGTGCACTGCTCCTAGCTTCCGTTGACTATACATGAATTTTGAGTAAAATCAATCAGTTATACTGCTCAAAGCAGTTCTTAGGGTTGTGAAAAAAAGCCTTCTTTCAGGGGACCGGGCGAGAAATGTTTTTTTAAGAATCCAAGAAAAAATACTGAAGTAATTTGAGATGTTATGCCGATACTACTATCGAGTGGTATATTAAGAGTAGGGAAAGGGCGTCCATAATTCATGGCAAACATTATCCGCGGAAAAAATCAGGATACAAAAACTGATACCAATGTTGCCGACCTTGGACAGACTGGGTTTGGTGCGAAAGCCGCTATTGCTGCGCTGCAAACGCAGCAGATTAAACGATCAACTCCTGAACAACGAGCTGCACGTAAAGCTGAACGACGAGCGAACCAAACAGTTGAGCAGCGAGAGAAAGCTTCGTTGCGTCTGCAAACTGCAGGACGAACCGTCACTGGTGCAGTTGCTCGAACAAATCGACAAGCAACACAAGCGCCGCGCAATCAAGTAGCTTCGAAAGTTGATGATGCGTGGGAAGATCCAACTGAAGTTTCACAGAAAGATGATATTGAAACTGCGCTGCAAAAACGATTGCAACGGGTGCAAGAAGAAGAGAGTCGTATCGAGTCATCGATTGATGGTGGCGATCCTGTTGTTGAGCTTGATAAAGCAGATGGACTTAATGCTGCATCGCAACCAATTCGCGATTATGGGAACTATGGTGCGCTCAATGATAATCCTGAGCTTCTTGTGGTGATGGGTGGTCTGTCTGAAACATTCGACTCGCTTTTGCAGCAAAATGGTATCGATATGCAAAATCCTGCAGGGCTTACTGATGCGCAGCTGCAAGAGATTTTTTCAACGCTCAATATCAAGAAAAAGAAAGCGCTTTCAGAGGATGAAGAAGAAGCAGAGCTTATTCTTGCAGGTGCTGTTGGTATCTTGGCGATTCCACGAATTCAAGAGAAACTCGAAGAGTTGGGTCTTGATCCAGAGCAAGCAAAAAGTTTTCAAGGGTTGTTAAAGAATCTGCTTGATAAAGTTGAGCAAGATGATTCGCCGTATAACTACCTCTATAAAATGATCAAGGAAGAAACAGAATATAGTATCGTACCTGAAGAGTCCGATACTGTATCAGAGTAGACAGAATCATGGTTGATGTGATTGACCGATATGATGAAATTTTCGAAGTCGAAATTGACGGCTGGTGCTATGGCATAACCAACTATCCAGGTGAAATCTTTCCCGGGCTCGTGCATCGTATTATTAAAGAGCTTGGCGATACATTCCTTGCTGCAGTAGAGCATAATGTTGTGTTTGATATTCTTGATATATCACTGCGCTTCTCTCGTGCAGCTAAATATTTAGTTGATGAGCGAGAGATCTGTTTTTCTATCTTAGGACACTTACCAAATCCCTCAACATTAAATGAAGATGGCCAGTTTGTGGTCGCCCAAATTCTTGATCAAGCCGAGCAAGCATATGGTGGTGCAGTTGAGCGGCTTGAAAAAAAATGGGCGCTTGAGAAAAAGAACGCTGCTAATGAGTAGTTTTTTTCTGTGCCGCAACTAACAGCTCACCAAGGTTAGGACCACTCTTTGCATCACTCAACCCAAGTGATTTTTTGCTTCGCGTACAGATCGTACACTGCTCATTTTGAAATGGCGGATGCCAAAAGATAGACAGTGATAAGATGATCTCTTCTTCTATCATTGCATCAAGTTCAACGTGGTCGCCTTCAAAATAGAATATACCAACATCATCTTCTGCTTGTTCCGCTGCTTCTTTGCGTCGTAGTTGGAAGGTGAACGCGCGGTCAAGCTCACAGGGTACGTTATCAAGGCACAGCGAGCACCCTTGGGTATAGGTGCCTTTAACAGTGCCCTGGACCGTGGCGCCCGTGGTGCCAAGTGGGGTGACCAGGACCTCACATGCGAGGGGGGCAGTAAAGAAGAACTGGTTTCCGTCTGGCTCCTGGAGTCGTGCATTGATTGCCTGCTCTGGTAGGACTTCTTGGGCGACAAGCCCCTTGTCGGGGAGATCATTTACTCTAATTTTCATAGTGGGTTATCCTCAATTTTGCACCCTCTGGGTGAATTTACTTTAAGTTCGTTGAAATTTCGTTATACTCTTTATGACGAAACTTTCGATTCCTTCCTTTCGAACTGCACGTGTTATGTTCGAATGGTCGAACCACATTTAATAAGAGAATAATACTATGGGTGTAAATAAAGTCATACTACTTGGTCGTCTAGGAAAGGATCCTGAGGTGCGTTATACCTCACAGCAGTTCCCAATCTGTAACTTTAGCCTTGCAACCTCAGAGCGCAGAAAGGACCAGAGCGGTGAGTGGAAAGATGCAACTGAGTGGCACAATATTGTTGTCCTCGGAAAAAGCGGCGAAAACTGCCAGAAGTATATTAAGAAGGGCAGCGAAGTCTATATTGAAGGCAAAATCCAAACCCGTAAATGGCAAGATAAAGAGGGCAAAGATCGCTACACCACTGAAATCCTTGCTGGTACAGTTCAATTCCTTGGTGGAAAAGGGGCTTCGAGTGGCTCATACCAAGAGTCTGGCAGCGGTGAAAGCTACGGCGGATCGGTTCTTGATTCGCTTCCATCAGCAGACCAGTTAGCGGCAAGCGCTGATTCAGTCAGCTTTGATGACGACGATATTCCATTCTGATCTGGGATAATTAACTAATGCATGAATTAAGAGAGGGAGTAATCCCTCTCTTTTTATGAATAGTATCGGTATGCCGCTTAGAGCGCTTCGCGCTGCAAAAGTGCTTCGCGTTTTTTCACGTAGGTTGCACGCTCTTTATCAATGAGGTGGCAGAGCCCTTTTGAAGGGTAGGAAAATTCAAAAAACCAACTAACTTCTATTGAGTACAATGTTATTTCGAGACGAAGCATTTTTTTGTGTACCTGCGGTTGAAATACTTCCTATACGTTCAATACATGATCAAAAAATTCGATCTCTATTGGTAAAATCACTGCAACAATCCAAAATCTTTATGTTTTGATTGTCCGTGATGAGCAAAAAAATACTTTCGCTTTCTTACATTTATTGACCAATAATACTTCTTTATCCATAAAAGCTTACGGGGCAGGATTTCTATACGCAATGGAAACATTTTCTTTCCTATTTTGTCACATACTCTTGGCTACATAACAGATATACAGCGCGGGCACAGCGCCCGGTACATGCTGATAACTCGCTTATTTCACTCAATATACTATGCTACAAACACACTCCTTTCGTGCTAACCAAATGAGCTATTGGTGCACACCTCCAAGTCCGTGAACTGGATAAAAAAATTTTCTTGATTAGCAAATAATCCTACTTTATAAGTAATTAATAAATTACTTTGTTTTTGGATAGAATATGATGTTATAAACTGAAAAATTTCCTACGAATCCATTCGTACAACACATACAAGAAGGAGTACCTGAGTCATTGATTGAACCAGCTGATGAGTTCATAAAGGCATTCATTAGCCGCACAGAAAAATCAAAAAAGATTAAGCTCCAAGATTACGAAAAGGCGATACAGGGGGTCTGTGAACAATATAAAATCCCCTACGAAAATGTCGAACAGCAACTAGAGCTCATAGAAAAGACATATAACTCTTGCCTCCCATTTGAGAAAAAAGCACTATCTGAACTGTTTCGTTCGTTAAACATAAAGGTATCTGGTAAGAATAAGTTTGCCAAAGACATTGATAATCTTATCGGTCGTGCAGAGAAAACCATCGTTGATGTCAAAAGTAAGTTTCCTGGAGTAGAGATATTGGATCTAAGCTGCCTATATCTTTTTACTCTTGCGAATGGTCTTCCTCGATTGGGATTACTGAATGTCGAAGATGCAAATGCTAAGATTGGTCTCACGTTAGAGTACGTGTCTGGTGATAAGTCAGATAGCCCAAGTGCGATTTATAATGGCGTGACTCAAGATAACCTGGACAAAACAATTCAAGAAAATTTAATCACAACGGTTCAGGCTGCAACGGATATGAGCTTAAATAGGAATTCTAGTATCGGAAATTATTGCGGAACAATCAGACTTGAAGGTGAATTTAAGGAGCCAATTTTAACATCAGATGTTCGCAATATAATACATGAAGCTCTTAATTCAAAAATATTCGATGCTGTCGTACTCCTTACAGAAGTAACAAACTGGAAATTATATTATTATTATACCTCTGATAGAGCCGAACCTAAGATTAAGGGAAGAATGATACCTATTCCGCCGCGGCAAGATAAAGACCCGTTAATACTCGGCTTAAAAAATATCGATTCATATGAAAAACATAGCAGGAGTA
>JBILLA010000136.1:0-7307 GCA_044376365.1 Bdellovibrionota bacterium
AAAAAAGCGGCTCTTCTAACGAGTGCCTTTTTCAATCTTATGTTTGTTTCCGATGTAATCAATGCCTGCTTTATGTAGGAATTTTAACGTCTGCTCTAACCATTCTAAACGTTCAGCAGGCGTTGTGCTTTTTGCAATTCTTTCTTGTTGTGCCTTTCGGTGTTCGTCTTGAGATTGCTCAAAGGTTTTTTTATTCATTCTTATTGCCTTCATTGTCGAGTAATTTTAATGCTGCAATATCTTCGATATCTTTTGATCTTCCACTTAAAGTCTTCAGTGCAATTAATGAATCCTTATCAATGACGTGAATCGTCACACCATCTGCAATGGTATCCATTCTCTTTTCCCAAAGCTCATCAAAGTTAAATGGCTCGCGTACAAAGAGATCAATTTCAATAGGAAAACCTACCGTACTATACATTGAAAAAACAGTAAGACCTTTAGTAGTAATCCATTCTTCCCTAGTTAACTTATTGGCAAATTCAAGTGGATCTACTGGTGCACGAGGTTGAAATTTTAATTCGATAAGGCACTGAATCGCTCGTTTACAGTTTTGTTCGTCAAGCTGTACGATAAGATCAATATCAGATGTAAGACGTGGATGTCCGTGTAAAACCGTTGCAAGACCTCCAACGGTTAGGTATTTCACATCAGCCGTCTCGAGAGCTCGAAATATGGGCAGGAATATATCCATATAGTTTAGTATACACGCGAAAGATGTGCTCGGAATAGGAGAATTGGCCCACTATCTTCCTATGACTAAGCAGTAATACTTTTTATCATTTTAAATCGTTATCTATAAATCCTCATCAATTCATCACTCCCCATTAGCATCTTTACCCCAATCTCGCTATATTGAGTGCTGTGAACAGTCATCCTCACTTCATAACTTGAGACTGGAACGGCCTTGGGCAGTCGATTGGTATTCTTGGTGGTACTTTTCGCTAGCCGTATAAGAAAAGTACATTTTTTAGACTCGTCACCGTGCTGTTTGCATGCTAGTTTATTTGTATTATCTCATAGATGGGAAAGGTATCCATATGCGATTTTACTCTATCGTCTGCTGTTTGTTGCTTTCTATTCAAATAATACCAAGCAGTGTATTTGCTCAAAAACGGTCTCTAGATGTCATTTGTTCAAATAAGACGACGGGAGCAGTTATCCTTCGAAATAAAAAATGCACTTCTAAAGAAAATAAATTAACGAACATAACAACATTACGAGGAGCTACTGGTGCTGCAGGTCCTTCTGGGCCGAAGGGTGATACAGGAACAACAGGTGGGACAGGTGCTCAAGGTGCTCCAGCAACTCTGTGTGATCTCGCTGATATTGATGGCGTTTGTTTGACCAATATAGCACCAGGCCAAAGTTTCTTGTCTTCAGCTCAAGCCTGTGCAGCAGATGGCGCAGATATTTGTACGGATAGTCAATCATGGATTCTACGTGAGCATGGTGTTCTAAGAAGTTTTCAAAGCTGGACAAGCTCATTTGCAGATAATGATGGAAGTGCATGGACTGAGAACAATGGTGGAGCAACTGATGATCATAGCGCGAATTCATTATACTACGCGCCTTGCTGTCGAACCGTTACGCCGTCACGTAGCTCTGATATCACAGTCAGCGGTGTGCGAGTTGTTTTTATTCATGATGTTGCTGATGCAGATTGGAGAACCGCAGCAACAATGTGTGCTGCGATGAAAGCTGATCTTTGTGATAAATCTCAATATGTTATTTTACGAAATAACGGTGTCATTTCTCAAAGAATGTGGTCATCCGATCACTCGGACAATGACAGTATACGCGCAGCAGTCGCAATCGGAAGTATGGCAGATAATCCGGGTCCTACTTCGACAGGAGGTTTTGCATGTTGTACTACACGCAGTAAAGTTGATTGTTCCGTAAGTGAAACTAATGGAGTGTGTCTTAC
The DNA here is from genome assembly GCA_044376365.1 of Bdellovibrionota bacterium. GTDB lineage: Bacteria > Bdellovibrionota_C > UBA2361 > UBA2361 > JBIKWN01 > JBIKWN01. Next base: position 1,928 of record JBILLA010000136.1, read on the forward strand.
TTCGGTTAATAATTCAGCAACAACTTTTATCGATGCAGCCGCTGACTGTGCTTCACAAGGTGCTCATATTTGTTCAATGTCACAGAGCGCAATTCTTCGGAACGCAGGCGTCTTAACTGCATCAGCAAACTGGTCAGCCTCTGGATCGGATAATGACGCGAACAATGCCGCTGTCGCTGTTGGAAACGCTGCTGATGACCCAAATTTATCAACTGATACGTATGGATATGCGTGCTGTCAGTAATTTTGGTGCAGTAAGATATTTAAAGAAGTGCACTGCCTATTCTTTTTTGAATATCTATAACACAGTGATTGCCCTCTATGCCGTCCATTGATGCTCCAAAGATAATGTGGCACTGTCCGTATATACGCTACCCTTATGGTGAAATATGGCGAACTTCCTACCTTCTTTGCAAACGCTATTAGCATCTTTCTGATAATCTGGATATATTCGTCTTTGTGAGTACTGATGATCGTTTTATAACAACTAATTGGCAGGGGCTTGGGCAGTCAATTGGTATTCTTGGTGGTACTTTTGACCCGATTCAACGTGCTCATATTGAAATGGCGCAAGCGGCGCTTGCTCATGGTTTTGTAGACAGCGTCGTCCTTATTCCTGCAAAACAAAATCCTCATAAAGATCAGCTACCACATGCATCAGACGAAGCACGCCTTGCGATGATACAGCGTGCTGTAGGTACTGCGCCGAACCTGTACTATTCCGACATCGAAATTACTTCTCCTGATCGCTCATATACACATACAACCATTACGAAGCTGCGTCACATTGTTCCAGAAACAACAAAGTTATTTTTCGTGCTTGGAGCCGATGCAGCAGTCAGTCTGCCACGGTGGCATCGTATCAATGAGCTTGTGTCGATGATTGATGGCTTCCTCGTCTTTCCTCGTCAGGAAAGCGTAGCGACTGTTTGTGATGAGCTTTGCCGTCAGGGTGCTCAGGCAATCACTTCAAAGATGACACCAGTCCCTCTTGCGCAGCAGTACCAAGAGATATCCTCAACCAACATTCGCACAGCGCTTGATGAAGGAAATCAGTCGTTGCTCTTAGCATCGTTAGATAAGGATGTTCTTGCATACATCCAAGAAAAAAAACTGTATCAGTGAGCAGATGTTTGGGATTTGCTCTCTTCTTGAAAACGCTCAATGGCAAGCGTAATAAGCCTGTCGATAAGCTCTGCATAGCCAATACCGGATGCTTCAAGCAATTTCGGATACATGCTAATTTTTGTAAAGCCAGGAATTGTGTTGATTTCATTCACATAGATAGCTTCTTGTTCAGTTACAAAAACATCAACACGTCCCATGCCTTCACAATCGAGTGCTTTGAAAGTTTGTATCGCTATCTGTTGAACTTTTTTTGTAGCTTCAGGCGATATTTTTGCAGGTATTTCTAAACGAGCACCATGTTCATCAAGATACTTTGCTTCATACGAATAGAACTCATGTGTAGGGATTATTTCACCAAGCGTGGATGCAATAGGATCGAAGTTTCCAAGGACTGCACATTCAATTTCTCGTCCCTTAATGAATTCCTCAACAAGTACTTTGCGGTCAAAGCGAAATGCTTCAGCAAGAGCAGTTGTAAGCTCTGTTTGGTTGCGTACTTTTGAAACACCGACACTCGAACCAGCATTAGCTGGTTTGATAAATAGGATATCACCAAGTTCTGCAGCGAGCGCTTCGTATGATGGCTGGCTTGCTGCTTCGCGGTGAAGCGTTTTGAATTTACCGATAGGAAGGCCAGCATCTCTAAGCAGGCGTTTCATGACGTCCTTATCCATGCCAACACTTGATCCAAGAATGCTTGCGCCAACAAAGGGAATACCCAGCAGCTTTAAAAGCCCTTGCACAGTGCCATCTTCACCAAAGGTGCCATGCAGTACGGGAAAGATGACATCAAGTGGTTTGAAGGATGCTCGTGCAGCAGGTGAGAGCGCTTCTGGCATAAGTGCTCCTGGCTCTCGTGCAGGCGAGATGGTCATCGTACTTGTTGCAGGAGCAAGTGCTATTGCTTTTGGATCGTGTGCATTAATCAGGAATGATGCTTCATCTTGCAGGTGCCAACCACCTTGCTTATCAATGCCAATAAGAACAGGCTCATACTTGTTACGATCAAGTGCCTGGATAATATTTTTTGCAGAGAGAAGTGATACTTCGTGCTCGGCAGAACGTCCACCAAAGAGCACACCAACACGTAATTTAGTCATACGCACACAGTGTAGCGCGCATTGTTTTGTTGTGCACTAGTAACAATGATGCACGCTATCGTCGTAAGCGTTCGTCGCGATTAGTTGGTTGCAGGAATTCCAGCTTTTGCTTCTTGATAGAGTCGCTCAGGTTGTAGGCGGATATCCCAAACAAGACCAAGCCAGCTCAGCACGCGCAGCGTATAGTGGGCAATATCAATCTCCCACCAGTACATACCCTGTCGCTCAGAGCCTGGGTATCTGTGATGGTTGTTATGCCATCCTTCGCCTAAGGTAATAAGAGCAAGGAGAAGGCTGTTTCTACTATCATCAGTCGTATTAAAGCGACGCGAGCCCCACATATGTGTGAGTGAATTAATCACAAACGTGCCGTGATAAAGAAGTGTCGTGCTCACACAGAAGCCCCAGATAAATATCTGCATTGGCGTCACGCCAAGAGCAGGATGGTATGCTTGCAGGTAGAACCCAAGGCCAAACAAAGCAGCAATTAAAACAAGTGGAGCAACGAAATGGTTTTCATCGATCCATCTGATTTCAGGGAACTTTTCAAAATCTTTAATAAGATTTTTATCGTAGTGTAAGTATTCAGCAGAGAGCACCCATCCGACGTGTGCCCACCAAAGACCATTGATACCAGGTGAGTGCAGATCTTCTTCGGTGTCGGAATGTTTGTGGTGATGGCGATGATGCGATGCCCACCAAAGAGGACCTTTCTGAGCAGCAGAGCAGCCAAGGAATGCAAGGCAGAATTGGAACCAACGTGATGTTTGGTAGCTTCGGTGAGAGAAGTAGCGATGATACGCACCAGTAATGCCGAACATGCGTACGACATAGAGCGCAAGACAGACTGCGAACGCAGTCCAGCTAAAGCCTACCCATATGACTGCAAGACAGCCAAGATGAATTAAGAAGAAGAGACCTTGTTTTAGGATGTTTACTGCTTCCCAGCGATGATCAGACATGTGACTTAGGATACGCGAGTATGAAAATTCAGGCAAGAAAGAGGAAATTAAGAAGTGAATGATATCGGTGGGTTATGAGCAACAACCCACTATATTTCTTTCAGAATCCACAAAGAGCGACCATTTTGACGGATGCTGAAAGAGAACCCAGCGTACGCCGCCAAGCACTCCCAGGCAGAAATCTCTCTAAAAATTAAACCGAATGCCAGCCATGACGTTACGTCCAGGCAGTGGTGCAACATCTTTTATAAATGACACATGGTTCCTTGCAAGATCATTGGTAAGGTTTTCGCCACGAATAAAGAGTTCAACTGGGAATGTATTGGTGAGCAAAACGTCATGGGTTAGCTGTGCATTTAAGAATGTATATGCTGGTGTGGTTGTTTCGAAATCAACAGTTCGCTCTTGTGCAAAGGCATGCATGATATCAATTTGAGCACCTGTATTTTCTCGTTGGTAGCGCAGACCAGTTTTAACACGAAACGGCGGAACGCGAGGAAGTGCGTCATTCGTGTCTCTGTCTTGCGCCCAGACCCAATCTTGTTGCGAGAACCAGGTAAGGTCATGTGATGCTTTTTCACGATCGGTTTGTCCAAGAAAATGCAATGCAACTTCAGATTCGATTCCCCAAAAAGTTGCTGCCTGTGGTGTAAAGCGATACACCGGAAAGTCATCTCTTGATGTGCCATCAGGCAGTAACCCGATGTAATCAGTAAAATAATTCATGAAGCCACCCAGTGAGCCAGATACAAATCCATCTTTCTTGCGTGCAGTTAAATCAAGCCCAAGCGATTGTTCAGGCTTAAGGTCAGGGTTTCCGATTTCGTATGCAGCAGTAGCAACGTGTGGTCCATTTGAAAAAAGTTCTTGGCCAACAGGAGCCCGTTCCGTGTGTGCAAGCGCAAGTGAGAGGGAATAATCCTCGATAGGAGTATATACAGAGCCTAGTGATTGACTGAATGTATTAAAGTTTCGTGATAGATCGAAAGCTTCGTCACTGTCGGGTCCAGTATATCCAGTTGCATCAGTTGTTTGTCTATCAGTGCGCAGACCAGCCTGTAGCTTTACTTGCTCAGAGATACGTAGCTCTTCAAAAAGGAACACAGAACCAATATTAGTGTCTGTTTCAGGTTGATATGCTTCTTCACCAAGTGCAGAGAATCGTGATGTTTGAGCTTGAAAACCAAGCACACCCGTCAGTGCATCCACAAACGGCTTATGCTTAAGTTCAAGACGGCTATCAGACGCTTTATTTTTGAAAACAGTTCCAACTTCCTCACCTTCAAATTCGGTATGCTGATAGTTGGAAAGACTTGAATTGATTGTAGCTGATGAAAGGTAGGGCAGGGGGTCTTTCAAGTTTCCGCGCAGCTCAAGACGAGGAGTGCGCGAATCAATAGAAATATTTTCCTCTCCGTTTGGAACTCCAAAGTCATTATTGAGTAAGCTACCAGCAACGCCAATAAATCCTTTATCTGTGATGTAAGAGGTTCCTGCAGTCACATTGGTTGCCTGTGCTTGGCTAAATGAGAGCGTATCATGAGGCTCGTCGTATTCAAGTGGTGCAGATGTTCGAAGTGCTTCAGTGCGGGCATAGCCAGGAATCTTATAAGAGTCGGTCTTGCGTGCTGATGCATCAAGGTGAAATGCCACATTGCCAACCGCAGTGGTTGTTGATGAAGCAATGCTACGCTCACGATCAACGGAACCAGTGCGAAGTTTCAGAGAGCCTTCGACAGGGCTATCGGGTAATGTCTCAGGGATACGACTGTCTAATATATTAACAACGCCACCCACTGCTGTGGTACCAAACATCAGTGCTGCAGGACCACGAACGATTTCTATTTTATCTGCTGCAGCAATGTCTGTAGAGACCGGATGGTCTGGTGAGCTATTAGATACATCACTTGTGCCAACTCCGTTTTGAAGAATACGAACACGGTCACCACCAAGCCCACGAATCACAGGCCGTGATGCGCCACTACCAAATGTGGTAGCAGTAACACCAAGCTCGTTTTGTAACGCAGCACCAAGGGAAACATCAGAAGCAGTGAGCAGATTTTCCTGTGTCATAACCGAAACAGGTTGTGCTGATTCGAATGCACTTTGGCTCACCGGTGCAGCAGAGACTACTAATTCGTCCAGTTGCTGTGCATCTTCGGCATGACCAAGTTCAGTATAGGCGATGAC
>JBILLA010000137.1:0-7271 GCA_044376365.1 Bdellovibrionota bacterium
GTGATAGTGGAAAAAAAATTCATACAGGTCGGTCACGTAATGATCAAATTCTTGTGACAACAAGGCTATTCCTTCGTGAAAAAATTATTGCTGTTCTTTCAGAGCTGCTTGGAATAGCGGATATGTTTGCTTCGCAGTATGCGAAGCATAAAGACTGCTTTTTGCCTGGCTATACCCATCTACAACTAGCAATGCCTTCATCTGTTGGCATGTATATGCATGCATTCTATGAGTGGACTTTGGAAATCATTACGAGTGGATTGTCTCTTTTGACATTTGTGAACAAAAACCCCCTTGGGGCTGCTGCCGGATTTGGTTCGTCACTTCCTCTTGATCGAGCGTATGGTGCAGCCATACTAGGTTTTGATGCAGTGCAAAGAAGTTTTATTGATATTCAAAATAGTCGTGGTCGTTACGAAGAGCAGTTTCTATTTTGGTTATCGAATAGTGCTGCGCTTTTTGAAAAATTTGCATGGGACATGGAGCTTTTCTTCACAAAAGAGTTTGGTTTTATTCGCCTTGATGATGCACTTACAACGGGCTCGTCGATCATGCCGCAAAAGAAAAACCCTGACATTATTGAGCTTTTGCGTGGTCGCGCTGCAGTGCAGCGTTCCTTTGTGACACAGATGCAAGCGGTAACGGCAAAGCTGCCCTCTCATTATCACCGTGATCTTGCTTTAACCAAGAAGCCGCTGTTTGATGGTATTGAAAATATATCTTACGTATTGCAAATGGCGTCGGTACTGATACCAGCAATTAGCTTTCGTACTGATGTGCTTGAGAAAAGTCGCATCGATAATCCAGAGATATTTGCCACCTATGCAGCGTATCGAAAAGTGAAAGACGGTATGCCGTTTCGCGATGCCTATACATGTACTGCGCAAGAAGTCTCACAGCAGCGTATCAGTCATGAGGGCTATGCAGCTGAGAGTGGCTTTATTCAGCAAGAAGTTGACCAGGGCATGCAGGCAGCACTACAAGAACGTAAAGATCTGGAGGTTGCAGTCTTTGGGTTTCGGGATCGCCTTGCGCAGGTGAGTCATGCAATCTTCTCGGCATAAGTGTTTTATAGGTATTGATCAAACAGGAGCAGTGCTACCAGGTGGTGCTGCTAAGCCACTTCCCGTAACATGCATACGTCAAGAGTCTTCGCGCCTTACTGCATATATTAATCGTTCGGTACGTGGACTGTATCCTGATGCTTTTGCCGATCTGGTGCCGTGCGATCATATGGAGCAAAGTTTTATTCTGGTTGACTCTGTTCTTGGTATACCTGCGTCAGGCACTACTCGTACAAAGCTTCGCACGCTCTTTCGTCAGGCTGCACAGTATAGTCTTGATGGGAAAGGGTATGGTGCAGCAGTAGCGCATAAATTTTTTCATGAATATGTGCTTGCTCCTTCTTGGAAGCAGAAGCATGTATATCCAATGCGCCAAGCAGAGGCGTCTGCAGGAGCGAACTCAATATTTCGATTGCAGCCTTTTCAACGAAATATTGGTTGTGGAACGTTTCGTACCTGGAAAGATCTAGATGTTGATCAAAACTGGTATCGGCTTTGGCCATTTGAGACACCGCAGCATCGCAAAGCAATTATTGCAGAGGGTTATCCATCGCTTCTTTGGAAATATTGGGTGCAAGCAAAGCGTGGTGATCAGAAAGCGTTGGTTTCATTCGCACAATTAAAGCGCGTTCGTATTGATGACGATGGACAGCAGGGGTTTCAATCTGTTGATCACATGGATAGCTTTGTGCTCGCTCTTTATGCAGCGTGTATACCCAATGCTTTGGATATAAAAAATTTACCTGCAGCGGCTCGTTCAAAAGAGGGCTGGATTGTAGGGTTGGATTTAGTCAGCAACAAGCGGATTGGTTAGGGTCTTAAAGAGTTCGTCTGTATCTGATTTACCATCACCATCAGTATCAGCAAGAGCTGGATTGGTTGAGAATTTACCCGTCTCCATCAGATCAGAGATACCGTCACCATCAGTATCAGGACGACGCGCCTGAAAATGTTTTGTAAGATCGGGAATATATGTTTTGAATGCACGAGCGATTGCTGCATATCCAAGTGATGTTGGATGAATTTGATCAAAACCAATCAGTCGTTTCGAAACTAGATCAAAACGCAGATCTGCAGGGAATCGTTTTGATGTTTTTGCTAAGATAATTTCATTGAGCAGTTTTACCCAAGGACCCTGTGCGCCTCGGTTTGGAAGCATCAGGACTGACTTCACGACGAGAGGCTCAAACCCCGTATCAGTTTTCACTCCCTTCGCAATCAGTTTCGTGATGCGATCGAGGATGCGGTAGGTCCCAGATGGTTCTCCCATCAACCATCGATCGTTTCTGCCAAGGTCTAGGATAATGGCATCAGCTTCATTGAGAGATTGTTTAAATTGTGGGTACGGATTTTCAGCTTTGAATGTATCAAGCACGATAGGGAGAAGCTGTACTGCTCGAAGCCCCTGCACACCATAGCTTCCAACGGTAACCTTGGGCAGCATTTTTTTGAGGCGCGATATATACCCGCCTTTATTATTGTTGACTGTGTCACCGAATCCAAACACAAAGCTGTCACCAATAAAGAAGATCTTTACTTTACCATCGCAGTTATAGTCGAGAATACCGTTCTTGCCAGGGCATGCAAGGGCGCTCTGTGCTGTGAGGAAGAAAACGATAAGGCAAGATAAGATGGAGCGAATCATAGTGAAAAAATAGCAGTATTTTCATAGTGATTCAAACGGTCTGATTTTACTGGGTTTTACTCTGTAAAGTTTCAGGGCTTAAATAGTGGGTTCGCTTCAGCTTTTAGTGATTGTCTGAAGATCTGAGATGCTGATAATCAGCTATGGCTTCCCGACAGCGGACCACCAGTTCCCGTCTTAGTGAAACTTTGCTAGCCTCCTAATTCATGTTTACCCGTCGGCTTCTGTTTATTGCCCTTATTTTACTTTTTATTCCCTTTCTTGGCATAAAAGAGTTCTATTCGCGAGGTGAAGCACGTGAAGCGCTTGTTGCGCAATCAATGATGTTGAGTAGCAATTACCTCTTACCCGAATCATACAATAAAGCAGTACCTTCAAAACCACCGCTGCTTCATTGGATGATACAGGGTACACGAATCTTTATTGGTGATTTAAACGAATTCGCTGCACGGCTTCCTTCAGCGCTTGCTGCGCTTTGTGGTGCATTTCTATTCTTTCAATTTCTATCGACTCGCGTTGACCGTGGTCATGCGCTGTTGGCAGTTGCAGTACTGGCGACCAATGTACAGTGGTTTCGCAATGGCACGTCAACTCGCGTTGACCTTGTTTTGAGTGTTGCAATGTTGTGGGGCTTGCTTTCACTGTATCGCTGGTGGGAGCAGCGCTTGGTTGGCTATCCGTGGCAAGCACTTTTTGCTTTGACCGCTGCAGCATTGACGAAGGGCCCGATTGGCATTGCGCTGCCCTGTGGAATATTTGGGCTATTTTTATTGACGCAACGGCAGACTGTGCTGTCGGCGGTCGTTGCTTGTATGAAAGTTTCGCTGCCTGCATTCGTTTTATCACTCTGTTGGTATGGAGCGTGCTACATACAGTTTGGTGATCGCTTTCTTGAAAAAGTGTACTATGAAAATGTTGCTCGCTTAACAAGCACGATGGAAGATGAGCCCCATAAACATGGCCCTTTTTATCTGTTTGGCACGCTTTTTCTTGGACTAATGCCTTGGGTGCTGCCAGCACTTGGTGGTCTGCGACAGTTTTCGCTCAAGAAAATCATAGGCTATATAAAAGGTCAGCCGTTACATATGTTCTGTGCTCTGTGGCTTGTATCCTTTGTAATCTTCTTTTCAATCCCATCAAGTAAGCGCGATACGTATCTGTTGCCAGCCTATGCACCAGCTGCCTTTTTCGTTGCCGTCATACTGCATCGTTACGCTATGCGGTACGCATCAAGTTTGTATCGTTTTATGCAAGTGTTAGCGGTGCTACTTTGCTTAAGTGGTATTGTGCTCTTGTGTGCGCCAAACTCCTTTGCCGCAGTACATCCGTATGTCTCGATGCTTATGGATTTTCGCGATCTCCACATGCTTACTGTTGTATGTGCTGTTGTCATCGCATCTAGTTTGATTATTGTTACAAAAAGTATTGATAGTGACGAAGATGCATTTATGCTCACGTCATATGTTTGGATTGCAGCGCTTATTGTCATTGAAGGCATTATTGCTCCTGCGTACGCCAATGCCGTTTCCTATCGCTCTCTGAGTGATGAGGTGCGTACACTGGTTGCAGATCAGCAGACACTATATTCATTTGAAGACGAGTTTTACGGTACGAGTTTTTATCTTAAAAAACCATTTCTTTCTGTCTCTACTGATAATGAAAAGAATATAGAGCCAGGAATTGTTTTTTTGTATGAAGGAAATCTCGAGCAGCTTCGAGCAAAACTTCGCTCCGATCAATGTGTCACAACATTGCTTCGATCCTCACGGGCTGTTGTGAAAGAGGATCGATACGTACTCGTCATACGAGTTGATTCATGTCAGACTATTCAAAATGAGCTTTGATTTACTAGCATTCGTCCTTGGTATTGTTGAAGGGCTGACGGAGTTTCTGCCTATCTCAAGTACGGGGCATCTTATTGTTTTTGGAAATCTATTTTCTTTCACTGGTAATAGAGCAGATACCTTTGAGATTTTTATACAAATCGGTGCCATGATGGCAGTCGTTGTTCTCTATGCGAGGCGTTTCTTACTTTTGATTCCCCAGCACGATGGATTAACTTGGTTGCAACGAGTTACTCATGGGGGATTTCGTGGATGGACGGGGCTCTTCAAGCTTGCAGCCGGGTGCCTTCCTGCATTTATTATTGGTTTCTTGGCCCACTCGTTTATTAAGACACATCTTTTTTCGCCAGTTGTTGTCGCTTATTCTTTAATTGTCGGTGGTATTATTTTGTTTTTCTTCCCTGAAGAAAAAATTACTAAAAAAACATTTTCTCTTGATCAAATTTCACTGCTCGATGCTTTTAAAGTTGGTTGTTTTCAAGTCTTAGCATTATGTCCAGGAGTGTCTCGTGCAGGATCAACAATTGTTGGTGGTATCTGCTGTGGTATGCGGCGCGAAGTTGCTGCTGAGTTCTCGTTCTTTCTTGCCGTACCAACAATTATGGCAGCAGCAGGGTATGATATTTTTAAATCGCGAGAACTGTTTCACCGCGAAGACCTCACATTTTTTGCTATTGGCACTATCGTCTCGTTTGTTGCAGCGCTTATTGCAATTCGCACCTTTATCTCGCTTTTGCAGCGTTACTCGTTGCGACCATGGGGGCTCTATCGCATTGTTTTTGGCTTAGTAGTACTGTACTTCTTTGAAGCTGCTTAATTATCAATAAGTCCACCTAAGCTTGAATCCCATACGATAGTTTTACTGCCCTGCAGGTGGCGCGCCGTAATGATATAGTTGTCACTTGTTGTTGTAATTCCTACGCGAACACCCTTTGACAGTTTGGTGATACTTGGAAGTGTCGTGCAGCTTTCATTTTCGCATGATTTATAGCTCTGGGTGTCGAGGAAGTATGCTTCCTCAGCAAGTACCAGTGATCGGACATCTGCCGTGGCAACTGCATCAAACGCACGCTGTCGGTATACTTTATATTGGGGTAGTGCAATTGAGGTAAGAATTCCCACAATGGCGATTGAAACAAGAAGTTCAATAAGGGTGAAGCCCCGCTGGGATGCGTTTCGATATTTTTGTGTCATGTGAAGTGCTTCGATGATGCGCATGCAAAAGTTTCCTCTTGCAACAGCCCACACGACGTAAACTTTACGGCGCAGCTTTAAAGCGCCGCGCGTGTTCTCGTTGAAAGACGGATTCGCGGTAGGAGAAAAAGAGCCCAGAATAGTCACCACCAAGCAGATTGTTTTTCATTAAGAATTCATACAACTCTTCTGCGATAATGCGATGAGCAATTTCATTGGGATGATTGTCGACTGCAGGAACTACCTGGAGTCGAGTAGTATCAGTTTTTAGAAATCGAGGTAACAGATCAAGGAAGGGCACCCCCAGATTTTTCACAAAAGTGCCGATCTGTTGGTGGATATCGTGCAGCGGATATTCTTGAAATGGAAAATCAAAGAGCGGAAGCACAACGACGACAAGTGGGACGTGAGCTTCTTGCGCAAGAGTTGCAATGCGCTGCAATGATTGTTCGAAATTTTGTCGAGTTACTGGATTTTGGAATAAATCATGGTGGTAATCGATATAGCGCTGATAGCTTTGAGCATTAAAGAGGCGTTGCGCCACAAAACGGTAGAGAGCTGAGCGAAAGAGAAGTTTTTTGAGTGGTGACGTTGCTTGGTCAGGGGTGAATGCTGGTGGTGCTTTACGAAAAGGTTCAAGCTGCGGATCATTTAAAGTAATTTCCAGGACAATCAGATCGCTTTTTGCTGTAAGAGCGTTCTCGACGAGGGCGACTTCATCTTTCGTGCTTGCACCTGGTGTACCGTAACTGCGTACTTCAATTCTTTTTGCAGCAGGATTACCTTGCAGGAATGTTTGGAGCTTGAATGGAAACGCATCGAAGTACTGCATTTTAGGAGCAAATGTAAAAGAGTCTCCGACCACTGAGATGCGAAACGTATCATTAGGTTTGTCGATTGATGACGTATTGCCACGAAGCGAATTGGCAGTTGTGGGTACATAGTAGCGCTTGGGGCGTTCAGCAACTCGCTCTCGAACTGGTTTACCGTTTTTGATTTTGACAGATGGCGTCAAAAATCTAAGCGCTAGCTCTATGATTAAGAGCGAAACAACTAAAGAAGCAGCAACGAGAAGTGTTCCAAAAAGGAGCTGCACTTTTTTTGACATTGTTACTTTCCTCTGAGTCTATCGAGAATAATTGCAGCAGCAGAACGAACCGAGAGGTGATTGTACAGCACTGGTCCTTCGATAGGCTCTAGATAGTAATCAGCTCGGGCAAGGAGCTCATCACACATACCCCATCCAGTACCAAACATAAGAAGATAAGGTGTGTCACCAAGCTCTATGATTTCTCGCATTTGCTTATATGAGTAACGACCTTCTCCACGAGCTGCCGATGTTGCAATGAGCTTAGGAAGCTGACCGGTTTCTGCTTCGATATCAGCGATGGCTTCATCAAGCGAACTTACGATGCGGGTAATTTCAAGTGCTGTTTTTCTTTTTGGATTATACGTTGCACCAAAGCCCTCTTCCCAGTGGTGCTTTAAAGTTTTCGCAAGGCGTCGGAGTGTTGGAGACGAGTG
>JBILLA010000018.1:0-21692 GCA_044376365.1 Bdellovibrionota bacterium
GAAGCTTTTTGCCAAGCAGTGGCTCAAATGCATCGTCTGCCTTGTCATCGCTCATGTTGCATGCGTTATCCTTGCATTGATTCCAATCATCGGACAAATAGCTGCATTCTTTTTAATGTTGAGCATCCCCCTTTGCAGTTTCTTGGCGATGGAACAGATTGATCAGCACGGCAATTTCGATCTGGATCAGATCTTTTCAAAATTAAAATCTAAGTTCCTACCTGCAATGTTTATGTACTGCTGCAATATCGCATTATTACTTCTTGCTATGATTATTTCAGGAGCGTTTATAGCTGGAGCTGTCTTCTTCAGCCATCGCCAAGATACTGGTTCAAGTGCGCTTCAAACGATTGCTATTATACTAGCCTTTGGCACATCAATTATTTCATTTACCTTTGCCTCAGCAGCAAATCTTTTTGCAGTACCACTACTTGCATTGACAAAACTTTCTGTCTTTCAAATTTTCAAAGCAAGCATTCGAGCAGGCTTTTCAAATCTCATTCCAATGTTCGTCTATGCAATCGTGATGGTGCTCTTATCTGTGCTCTGTGTGCTCACTTTAGGTATAGGTTTCTTAGTCTTAATACCTGCCTCTTACTGCGCAATCTACTTTGCAGCCAAAGATATTTTTCAGGTAGATCAGGTTGAGGGGCAAGGGCTGCGGCTGTAAGAGGTCGTACGTTTATCGCAAATGACCCTTATACAAATCAGATAGTGCAATATTTAATACGCTGGACCATCTACGCCCTTCGTTCGCACACAAAGCTGGCTAAGCTTATCACAGGCAAACTGCATAGTTGATGAATTGGGATTATCTATTCTCAATTTAGGAATACATGGATCATCAATATTTCTACATTTGCTGACATCATCATCTCGCTCAAAGTTTGGGCATGGGTCTCGCTGTCCGACCTTTGAAGTATAATCGTAACATTGTTGGGTATCGAAATGATCCTCAACACCAGCTACTTTCGTTAAATCTTCAATTCTTCCTTTGGATACACCATAATCCTTAGATCCAGGTGGTATAGGTTTAAATTTACAGCTCCACTGACCGAACAAATTTTTTTCACATTTGCCCTTACGAATATTACGCATCCACACCTAGCAACACCCAGTGTCTGCGAGCACAGATTGGGATACAAAGCACCCAACGATAATACTGAAGAATGAAAATAAAAGAGCTTTTTTCATATTTTAATCTCAATAGGTAGCTGCAGTTGTTGGTTGTGGTTTTTCATTTGGAGCAGTTTTAGATTTTGAAACGCAGGAACAGCAACCTACCAAACTCCACTTACAACTATACTCAATAGGCTTTGGAGTGAGACTACTGTTTTCTACAACTTTGGATTCAAATGATTTAATGACGACAGACTGATCGCATGAGAGCTGCTGCGCATCAGAGCATTTAAGATCAAAATGTCCTGCTGACGAACCGCTTGCTTGGCCTTTATCGGCGCATTTTTTCAGCAAGATTTCATTATCACATGCATCCCCATAGCTGGGATAGCACCTTCCACCCGCGTTGCCCGAACGAACAATAGCCTTTGATGGCGCACGACAGTCCGGAACAACAGGTGTATCGTCGCTTAGCACTGCAAGTGGTTGCATGAAGAAGGAAATTGAGAGCGTTATAATAAGTAACTTAAAAGAACTTTTCATAAAGTAAAACCCTATAGTGAGACAACGTGTTAAAGTTATTATATGAGGTATGGGATAGCTACTCAAAAAATATTTGTACTCTTAATAAAGACGCTCTCATTAGAATACAGCACAAATATTCTGAAACAACCGCACGTCGAACCTATTCAAAAAACAAGTTCAAACGTGCGGGAAAAACGATATTTCTTTCTATTCGCAAAGATTTAAAACAATAGGCTTACGAGGAGAGTATCGCACTGAGCGGTCTAACGTATCTGCTGTAATAAATGACAGCTGGATAGGACCACTCACTCGCTCTACACCCTTATAAATAGTCTCTTGGCGCAATGCTTTACTGACCAACCTATCAAGAGCACGAATCGATAACGCATGTGAAGCAAGCCCCTCTTTGTTTGTTTTCTTTCCGACATTGATCGTAATAGTGCGACTTCCCTTTGCATCCTTGCCTTGGTAAAGAATAGTCATCGTCACAAAAACATTCCTAATCGGCATCATCTTTAAGAGGTTTTTATACTCCGATGTGACGTCGAGGAAATCATCTTTCGCTAGACAACCTTTATTCGCAATTGCTTCCTTCGTGCGAACCCCCACAGAACTTTTCAGCTCTGCACTATAAGGTGGGCGACCCATCGCAAATACAACCTGCGTTGAGACAAAGAGCGTCGATGCGATAAAGAGCGCTTTCATACATATCGTTTTCATACTTCGTTCCTTCAGCTTTGAAAAATAAATCTCATTGCTCTTCAAGAATACCTAAAGAAAATGGTGCACCTGCTCCAACAGCATCACGAGCAAGAACTGTAAGAATCTTACCTGAAGCAAGAGACACAGCGCCTGAATCAATCGCCACAGTCTTTGTCCCTGCTAGCGTCACTCTAAGCTGATAGTCACCCTGTGGGATTTCAAGATAGCCTGAAGTCACACCAAAAGGAACTGCTTTTAAAACAGGTTCACTATCGCTGATATCTGCGCCGGGTGCAGTGACATAAATATCAACTGCTGGTGCAGATGGCGCTCCATGCGAAACGCGAACCAACAGATTACCGGGCATTGGGGTATCTTTCGTAGTCTCAAGAACAAAGGGTTGAATTTTGCTTACAAGGTTTGAAGCAAGCACTGTGTACTTTGTATCTTTTGCAAGGTTGAGATCTGCATTGATAACAGCTGTATCTGTTCCTGCAACAAGCACTTGGATGTGGGCTTTGCCCTCATTCACAGAGAGAAAATCTGACGCAGTCAGATACGTAACATCTTCTAACACATTACCGCCATTGACTCGGACATCAACTGCAGGTGCATCAGGGCTATTATGTACAACTCGCAAGAGCGCTTCGTTGCTGTCGGAACCTCCCCCACACGCAACAAGTGACATAGCACAAAAAGCCGTTAATAAGAGATGTTTCATAGAGAGCTCCTTAAATAATGTTAAAGTTTAACACTAAATTAGTCGACCCAAGAGCCCATGTCAACAAAATACTGCTAGATTTTTACACTTATTTTTGGTATAGTACCGGTATGCCCCAAGGATCAGCAAAGGCTATCACCCAAGCAGCTCATTCTATATTAGCGCCGATTGTGCGCTTCATGTTGCGCCATGGGCTCAAACTGCCTGAAATCATTGAGATACTAAAACAAACACTTGTTCAAGAATCACAAAAACTGCTCGCAGAAGCTGGAGCCGACGTGAATGCGAGTAAGGTCTCAATCATGACAGGCGTTCACCGCGCAGAGGCAACACGCCTCCTTCAGGGAGAATCAAAACGAAACGACAAAAGCGCTGTACTAACAAGGATTATTGGACAGTGGCAACTGGCAAAAAAATTTAAAGACAAGAATAACAAACCTCGTCCCCTGAAATTTGAAGGAGTGGATTGTGAATTCACTGCACTTGTAGAGAGCGTTTCAAAAGAGATAAGCCCCTACACTGTTTTTTTTGAACTTGAGCGAATTCAAGCAATCAAACGCGTTGGTGATACTGTTGAGCTACAAGTACAAGAGCAAAGCACACGTGGCGATATCGAAGCCGCCATGACTGCCGTGAGTGAAGATATCCAATCACTCCTCGAAGCGACAGAGCGAAACGTGTGGGGCAATGAACCGATACCGCAATTACAGCTTCGAACTTACTTTGATAATGTTTCTCTTGATGCATTAGAAGAGATCACCCAGTGGCTCTTGATGAAAGGAGAAACTCTTCATAAAGAAGTACGAGATTTTGTTGGTTCAAAAGATCTTGATATTGCGCATCAACCTGATAAAAGCGGTCAAGGATATGTATCATTTGGAACCTTTGCAGTGGTAAAAAAACCAAAGCCTACTACTGCTATTGTTCCGCGCAAACGAGGGAGAAAAAAGCACCATGAGTAAAATCATTTCCGTTCACAATCTTTTTCTATGCATGATGCTCTTGCTCGCAGGATGTGGTGGCGGCACCATCGGCTCCTCAGGAGGCGATACTGGCAGCAATCGCTCGATTCAAGGATATGCTCGTAAGAACACGCAAGCTCCTATCGCAGATGCAGCAATTGTTATGTCAAATGATGCTGGTCAAGCACGTCTTTCAACGACAAACGCAGATGGCACCTTTGAAATGCTTGCGCCTGAAGGCAGTGATTATTCGATTGAATTCCAACCTGATCAGACACGCCCACAGACAATTTCACTGCGCTATAAAGCACAGCTCGAAAATGACTCAGTCATTAAATTAACGATCCAAGAACAGCAACAAGCTCTTTATCAAGCCACCTTTGTTGAGTCTCGTATCTCTTTGACAAACTGTCCTTCATATAGCGTTGAGGATAGACAAATTATTCGTACCGACGATGCAGCTTCGCAAGGATGTCGTGCAACAATTCAATATGCAACACAGCGAAGCGAGCTCAAACAATTTGGGCTCTATGCTACCTGCCAAGGGAAAGAGCTCCTCGTGCGACAAAGCACCGTTCGCAGTGGCAAAGCAGATCTTTCACTTGCAGAAGTAGAAGGCTGCTCCTTAAGCAAAATTGAAGAGATCAGTAGCAATGATCCTGCAAAGATCTCATTTCTCATAATCGATAGATAGAAATACTAGGTACAGGGTAGCTTTTTTAGCTTTTCGATCTGCCCTGCTGACAACTTTGAATTTGCTTACGTCGAACAGTGTATGGGTGGCAGTTCAAAGATAATCTCATCGGCACGCTCACACGCACGATACGCATCAAGGTTGACCTGTTTTAATCCCGTATAAGCAAAGAAGCGCTGCATCTCTACGAGGTACCAATGTATCTCTCCTGATTCACTCACTGAAGGCGCAAGGTCTACACACCAGCGTGGTAATTTTTTATGATACGAAAATGGCTTGTATGCCTCAGGAACAGCCGAAACCGTCTCAAGAAGCCGATGCCGCACATGCTCAACGAGTGCATGTGCATTTTGAAGTGCAGTAAGAAATGCTTGCTGCACTTCTCTCTCGCAAACGTCTGCTGGGAGCTCTGGCTGATGATGAGTAATCATTTCACGTAACGTCTCAAGGGTATGAGTCCCAGATCCTTGATTTGAAATATTAGCCGTCACCTCAGAGGCAGAAACTTTCATATAGTGCCCAGAACACATCAATCCAACTGATGAATCAAGATCATGGAATATGATTCTCATTTCACCACGTTGATAGTGTGGTGTGCTTGCATACGGTATGAGCGATTCAATAATAGGTGTAGGGATATAGTTGAGTATTTTTTCAAGTGATGCTTCAAACTGATCCCTATTATTTGTAGGGGGCAGCTCAATCTCTAACGTCTTTCCATCGATGACCTGTTGTAAGGATCCTGGAAAATCATCCTCAAGCTTATCTGCTAGTTCATACGAGTGAGAACTCATCCGCATAGATTGCGATTGAAAATTCAGGGTGACTTTTGCAACAAATTTACCACCACCAGCAACTAAGGTTGGCTTGATGTAGAAAGAGATATCTTGATCTGCATGCTTTGGATCAAAGAACAGATCTCGAATAAGATCAGCTGTGATTCGTTCAGGCAGCACTCCGCGCTGCTTAGGAAAGGTGAGCTGCGATTTCCCTTGTATCTCTGTGAGAGTTGCTGAGAATGGATCACTCGAATGCATCCATGGCAATGCAAGCCAGAGTGGTTGTTGAAAGAGCCCTGTCTCAGCGCACAACATTCGCATCGTCGCCTTACTTTCAATGGCATCCCAGTACGCCGATCTCTTTATAGCGTCAGGACAGATTGATAGCTCCTGGTCAATAACTGGGCTTTTAAGACGTGCTGGCAGACTGGCGTGAGCCAGAAAAGGATAATCAGGATGGACGCCAAGTGGTCGAGAATGCACTACTCCCCCCTATCGGCCTTGAGACCATGGCTGCTTCAGGTAATAACAAGTCTTTATAAGGTGACTTCTAGTGGCAAGATCAGGCGCGAAGACTTGCTTTGATGCGGGCATACACTTCATCTGTAGTGCCAATGCCATTAACTTCAGCGACACGCCCATGAGAAGCATAATACTCTTTCACAGGCTTTGTTTGCTCATGGTAGACTTTGAGACGATTCTTGAAAACTTCTGGATTATCGTCTGGTCGATTTTGCTCAGTTGCTCTTTTTTCAATACGCGCAATAAGAATTGCATCATCAACATTTAAATCAATGATATCTGTGAGAGGTAGCTGAAGCTCCTCTAAAAGTTTATCGAGTGCTTGCGCTTGTGGAACAGTCCTTGGAAAACCATCCAAAAGAAATCCATGGAAACAATCAGGATCCTGAATACGATCATTAATAATACCAATGACAACTTCATCAGGTACTAATTTCCCCTGTGCCATGAAACTCTGAGCTTTTAAACCCATCGACGTTCCCTGAGCAATAGAACTTCTTAAGATATCACCAGTTGAGATATGCGCCAGCTTATAATCATTGGAAAGTGTTGCGCTCTGAGTGCCCTTTCCTGCTCCTGGAGGGCCAAGAAACACGACTCTTTTTGCATGTGGATCTTGAGATATCATAACGGGGAGGCTCCTCTATGTTCTAAGGCAGTGAACAACTGAATGATAAAATTATCAACGACGTAAAATTCTTTGACGCTGCCCAGAGAGCATACCACCAAGGCCTGATTTCATTTTTGATGTTCTACTCATAAATGCTTCATAGTTACGAGCAACAACCATTGATTCAATCTGAGAAGCAGTATCAAGAGTCACACCAACAACGATGAGGATCGCAGTACCTCCGAAGACATATGCAAAACCAGTTGCACCATAGTAAAGGTAGACAAGCTGCGGGATGACACAAACTGCAGCGATATAGAGAGCACCCCAAAGGGTCAGACGATTCAAGATACCATAGAGGTAGTCAACCGTTTGTTGACCAGGGCGAACTGATGGTATGAAAGCTCCCTGCTTCTTAAGGTTTTCAGAGACATCTTCTGGGCTAAAAATAACAGCCGCATAGAAGAAAGCGAAAAACAAGATGCACGCTACAAATACAACCTCATAGAGGAAGGAACCTGGCATAAACTTAGCTGCATACTCCTTGATGATTTCATTTGAACTAAATGATCCAAGAGTTGCAGGAAGAACAAGCACTGCAGAGGCAAAGATAGGCGGAATAACACCAACCATGTTTACTTTCAAAGGCATATACTGTTGTGGTGGCGTCGTAGGCAAAGACTTAACAGATGCACGTCGTGGATACTGTATAGGAATTTTTCTGCTCGAGCGCTCAACAAAGACAATAAAATAGATTGAAGCAAGGCAGAACACGAGGAGCAAAAGAATTGCCAATGGTTGAATTTCACCAGTTTGCGCTAACGCAATCGTTGACACCAAGACACTTGGCATACGTGCAATAATACCTGCAAAGATAATGATACTTGTTCCATTACCAAGGCCGCGCTCAGTAATTTGCTCACCAAGCCACATTACAAAAGCAGTACCAGCGGTGAGAGTAATCATTGCAGTCACAATAAAAATCGGCCCAGGCAGATACACAAGCCCTGCTTGAGATTGCAGACCACGAGCTACAAAATAAGACTGAATAAGTGCAAGTGCAATGGTTCCAAGACGTGTGTAGCGAGTAAGGACTCGACGACCTGCGTCACCTTCTTTTTTGAGTGCATCAAGTGATGGAATCACAGGAGTCAATAACTGCACGATAATTGAAACAGAGATGTATGGTGCAATACCGAGAGTAAAAAGAGAAAAATTCTCTAGCGCTCCACCAGAGAACATATTGATCAAGCCAAAGAGTGTGCCATCAGCAACTTCAAACATTTTACGAAGTGCTTCAACATCTATACCAGGAACAGAGACGTGGATGCCGAGTCGATAGACAGCTAGGAGTATAATCGTGAAGAACAGTCTTCTTCGAAGTTCTGGAATTTTACCAATTTCGCCTAATCCGCCAACCATAATGAAACTCTTAAAATATGAACGCTATAAACAAAAAAGACCTTTAGCGTACCTCGCAATTCTGCTGGAGGATACCACTAAAAGTCTTTAACAAAAATATCATGCATGCGGGGAAGCTTAAACGAGCTCGACCGTACCACCTGCCGCTTCAATTTTTTGCTTCGCTGATGCTGTGACCGCTTGCACCTTCACGGTGAGCTTCTTGGTCAAAGAACCAGTGCCAAGAACTTTAATACCAGCTTTTTTCTTCGCAGAAAGGTTAAGACCTTTCTTAACAAGAGCAGCGGTATCAACAACAGACCCTGCTTCGAACTTTTCAAGAAGATCGAGATTGATCGTTGTATATTTGTTTAAACCGAGGTTACCAACACGTGAGAAAAAGCCGATTTTACCGACACGACGATACAGAGGCATCTGACCACCCTCAAAACGTGCAGGAATACCTGAGCCTGAACGAGCAGTTTGACCTTTACCACCACGGGTAGACGTCTTTCCAAGTCCGCTTGACTCACCGCGACCAAGTCGCTTTTTCTTTTTCTTTGAACCTGCTGCTGGTTTTAGATTAGAAAGTTCCATATCGATACTCTTCTTATTGAATACAAGGTTGAATTACTTAACGATTTTAACAAGGTGCGACACTCGTTTAATCATGCCCTCAACAGCAGGATTAAGCGGAAGCTCTTTACGCTTGCCGATACGACCGAGGCCTAACGCATCAAGCGTAGTTTTAACTTCTTTGGTACGACCTGCACCACTTCGGTACTGCTCAACCGTAATTGTTTTTTCTGACTTCTTTTTTTCTGCGTTCATGATTTACCTCTTAGTGCGCACTTACGTAGCCGATATCTTCAAGTTGACGTCCACGCTTTGAAGCAACAGATCCTGGCTCTTTAAGGAGCAAGAGACCCATCATAACAGCGTGAAGAACGTTATGTTCGTTCGTTGAACCAATAACTTTTGTACGGATATCTTTGATACCAGAAAGCTCAATCACTGCACGAGCAGCTGAACCTGCGATAACACCTGTACCAGGCGCGGCTGGTTTCATGATAACCGTTGTTGCACCAAAGGTACCAACAAGGTCGTGTGGGATAGTTGTTCCACGAAGAGGAACCTTGATCATTGATTTCTTGGAAGACTCAGACGCCTTACGTAGTGCATCTGGAACTTCACCAGCTTTTCCAAGACCAAATCCAACGTGTCCCTTACCGTCACCTGCGACGACAAGAGCGCTAAAGCTGAAACGGCGTCCGCCCTTTACAACTTTAACAACACGGTTGATTGCAACAGTCTTTTCAGTGATGTCGCTAATCTCTTCTGTTCTTACTCTTCTTGACTCAAGAAGTTTATCAAATTTCATACGCGCTTTTCTTTATTCTAAAATTTCTTCTATCCGTTGAATCCTGACTTAGAAATCAAGTCCTGCCTCACGAGCACCTTCAGCAAGAGCTTTCACGCGACCCGAGAATACAAATCCATTTCTATCAAACTTCACTTCTTTTACGTTTGCAGCAAGTGCACGCTTAGCGAAGACAGAGCCAACAGCTTTTGCAGCTTCAACACTCTTGGTGCTCTTCTTCTCAGCCTTAAGCAGCGCAGTTACTTCAGTATCAAGTGTTGATGCTGAAGCAAGTGTTTTGCCAGTCTCGTCAGAGATAAGCTGTGCATACGTATGCTTTGAGCTACGGAACACACTGATACGTGGACGTTCAGAAGCAAGAAGCTTCTTACGGCTACGGAGCTTAGCTCTTTTGCGAGGATTCTTTTTTGCAAGTCTACTGAGTGCCATACGGTAATTCCTTTAAATCTTCTAAGTTCCTTCGAATTATTTCTTACCAGTTTTACCAGCTTTTCTACGGATCTTTTCTTCTGCGTACTTGATACCTTTACCAAGATACGGCTCTGGAGGCTGGACTTTGCGGATTTTCGCAGCAAAGGTTCCAACAAGCTCACGGTCAACTGACTCAAGGTCAATGACGTTCTTTGTTACAGTGCACTTAATCTCTTTTGGAAGTACAACAGTAACATCGTGCGAGAAACCAACAGCAAGTGTAAGGTTCTGTCCAGCAAGCTTTGCAGTAAAACCGACGCCGTTCATTTCAAGGGTTCTCTTCCAACCGACGGTAACACCTTTAACCATGTTGTTGAGCTTGGCACGGGTAGTACCCCAGTTTGCTTTCGCCTGAGCATCTGAACCGATCATGGCAACAAGAAGGTTACCAGCTTCGCTTGAAACCTTTACACCTTTACCGAGTGACATTGAAAGTGACCCTTTTGGCCCCTTCATAGACACTTTATCTTCTTTCACTTCTGCAGTGACTTCTTTTGGAAGTGCAACTGGCTGTTTTCCTACACGTGACATATCAATACTCTTCCTAAACTTATCCGATGAGGGCCAAAACCTCTCCACCGATCTTTCTCTTACGAGCTTCTCTATCTGACATCACACCCTGAGAGGTAGAGATGATAGAGATACCAAGACCGCTTGCAACACGTGGGAGTGTTTCCACACCACGATACTGACGCTGACCAGACTTACTGACCCGCTTTGCAAGAGAGATCATCGGTGTGCCGTTCTCATAGTACTTGAGAAACACTGTGATAGTTTCAAAGGTTGCGCCTTCAGCCTTAGCCGTTTCAAAGGTGTCAATGAACCCCTCTTCTTTCAATACGGTTAATACGCCCTTCGCCGAACGAGACTGTGGGATCTTGACGACCTTATGTCCCGCAATTTGAGCGTTACGAATTCGTGTTAAAGTATCTGCAATTGTATCGTTTGCCATATCACCAACTAGCCTTTACGAGTCCTGGAACTAAACCTTTATGAGCCATTTCGCGTAAGCAAATACGGCACAACATAAACTTTTTATAGACGCTTCTTGGACGTCCACATGCTTGACAGCGCATATACTTACGAACCTCAAATTTTTGAGGACGCGCTGCTTTGATAATCATTGATTTTTTTGCCACGTACTATTTCTCTCCTAAAAATTAACCCAACTATGCCGCTGCTTCACCTGCTTTAGGCTCAACTGGACGGAATGGGAAACCAAGCTTCGTAAGAAGCGAACGCGCTTCTTCGTCATTCTTGGCTGTGGTTACAAACGTAATGTCCATACCACGGATCTTATCGAGCTTCTCAATTTCAACTTCAGGGAACACGATTGACTCTTTCAAGCCCAACGTATAGTTGCCACGTCCATCAAAACCTTTTCTTGGAATACCACGGAAGTCACGAACTCGTGGCAACGCAACAGACATCATGCGATCAAGAAAATCATACATTCGCTTATTGCGAAGCGTTACCATACATCCGATCGGAAGTCCTTCACGGAGTTTAAATGCTGCGATTGCTTTACGAGACTTGGTCACAACTGGCTTTTGACCAGTGATTTGACGCATTGAGTACTCAACTGCTTGCATTGCTTTTGGATTTTGGACAGTTTCACCAACACCAGTGTTAAGGACTACCTTAACAAGCTTAGGAACCTGCATTGGAGAAGAGTACTTAAACTCTTGCATCAACGCTGGAACAACTTCGTCCGAATATTTTTTCTTTAAACGATCACTCATGATACCTGTACCTTTATCAATCAACCCGCGTTTTTACTCGTGGGACCTTAGTCAATTTGCTCAAAAGCTTTTGTTTCAGGATTGATATATCCTCTTACTTTCTTACCATCAGCCAAGAATGATGCCTTTAAACGAACTGGCTTCTTTAACTTCTCGACGTAGTACATAACATTGGAGATATGAATCCCCGCTTCTTTTTGAATAATACCATGTGGCTTATTCGGAAGACCTTGTTTCTGATGTCGCTTGACAAGGTTCACACCTTCTACAATGACACGGTCATTGTTCTTCCCTGCAAAGCCAAGGATACGACCAACTTTACCCTTATTCGGGCGGGTCGTTTTGTTACCACCAGCGATAACGACTACTAGATCACCCTTTTTGAGGGCTGTATTTGGGCGCTTATTCATCTTAGAGAACCTCCGGAGCAAGTGAAATAATCTTCATAAATTTAGCAGCGCGAAGTTCACGAGCAACTGGTCCAAAGATACGCGTACCTTTTGGTTCGTTTTGATCGTTGATCAGCACGACGCTGTTATCATCAAATTTGATAGTAGAACCATCTTCACGCTGCAACTCTTTAGCGGTACGAACGAGCACTGCTTTGTGAACAGATCCCTTTGCAATTTTAGAGTTTGCAGCAGCTTCCTTAACAGCAACGACTACAATATCTCCGACTGATGCATAGCGACGCTGTGAACCACCAAGTACTTTAACCACGGCAACGCGGCGAGCACCTGAGTTATCAGCAACATCGACTAGTGACTTAAGCTGAATCATGACAATTAATCCTAAAAACTTTCTCTACCTAATACCTTATACAGCCTTCGAAACGATCGACTGAACTCTCCAACGCTTTGTACGGCTCAGCGGACGAGTTTCAACGATACGTACGGTATCGCCAACACCACACTGATTCGTCTCATCATGCGCAACATACTTCTTTGTTCTGCGAACAAATTTTCCGTACTGCGGATGGCGAACCTGACTCGTAATAGCTACGACAACAGTTTTATCCATCTTGTTGCTCACCACGAGACCTTGACGGCTCTTTCTCGTTTTGCGAACAACGCTCGCTTCTGAAGTTATATTTTGTTTCTCAGCCATAACGCACTCTTACTCTAAACTACTTAGCCTTCTTTGCTGTTAACACCGTCTCGATGCGAGCAATATTTTTCTTAATTTCGCTGACAACATGAGGCTTCTCAAGTTGGCCAGCAGCGCCTTTAAAGCGAAGCTTCATGAGCTCTTCTTTCAAAGCAACTTTCTTCGACGCAAGCTCTGCAGCAGAGAGCGTATTAATTTCATTCAAAAAATTCTTTGATTTCACAGCAAGTTCTCACTTCGTTTAACAATTTTGCACTTAATCGGAAGCTTCCCAACCGCAAGCTTAAGAGCTTCGACTGCGAGTGCTTCAGTTACTCCAGTTAATTCATACATGATCTTCCCAGCACGAATTTCGCAAACCCACTGCTCAGGAGAACCCTTACCTTTACCCATTCGAGTTTCGGCAGGCTTCGACGTGAGAGGCTTGTCAGGGAAGACGTTAATCCAGATCTTACCACCTCTTTTAGCTTTACGCGAAATTGCGATACGACCAGCTTCGAGCTGACGGTTTGTAACCCAGCCAGGCTCCATAGCTCTAATACCATAATCTCCGAAGCTAAGCTCGGTGCCTCGGGTCTCAACACCATGAAGGTGCCGTACCTGCTTCATCTGCTTTCGCCATTTTGGTTTACTTGGGGAACGCATGTCTCTTTTTCCTTAAAATTCAGCTACTTAGACAATTCCTATTCGATTACAGTTGGATGGACTCCATTGGCACCTGTTCACCAGGAGCAAACTTCTCACCCTTAAATACCCAAACCTTAACCCCGATAATACCGTAGGTGGTTTTCGCCTCAGCAGTACCGTAATCGATATCAGCTCTGAGGGTATGGAGTGGTACGCGTCCTTCACGATACTTCTCAGTACGTGCAATCTCTGCACCGTTGAGACGACCAGAAACGCAAACACGGATACCTTCTGCACCAGCTCTAAGAGCACGGTTTACAGATTCTTTCATTGCTCGTCTGAAGTTCACACGACGCTCAAGCTGGAATGCAACTGACTCAGCAACAAGCTGGGCATCCATATCTGCTTTACGGGCTTCAATAATATTGAGGCTCACATCGCGTTTGACGAGTGCTTTGAGATCCTTTTTAAGAGACTCAGCATCCTTACCGCTCTTACCAATAACAAGACCAGGCTTTGCAGAGAAAAGATTGATCTTCAATCTTGACGCAGCACGCTCAATCTCGATCTTAGAGATACCAGCAGTTTTAAGTCTGTCTTTAATGAACTTACGGAGCTTGACGTCTTCGCCAATAAACTTCGCGTAATCACGACCCGCATACCAACGGGACTGCCACGTATCTGTAATACCTAAACGAAGCCCTCTTGGATTAACCTTCTGACCCATGTCTTATCTCTCTCCTAATTGAACTGTAATATGACTTGAACGCTTTAAGATCGCCGTGCCTCTTCCCTGTGCACGAGGAATCATACGCTTGAGCGTTGCTCCTTCATTCACAAATGCTTTTGCAATAAAGAGTTTATCGACGTTTGCACCTTTTTGCTCACGCGCATTATTCAAAGCAGAAATAATGAGTTTCTCAGTCAAGCGTGCACCTTTCTTTGGAAGGAATCGAAGCGTCGTAAGCGCATCCTCTACTCCCTTGCCTCTGATAAGGTTTACGACAAGACGTGCCTTTTGTGCAGAGATTCTCACACCATTCAAAGAAGCAGTTGCAACTATTGGTGTCGCCACTGTCTCTGATTTACTTTTTGCTTTAGACGTTTTCTTAGCGTTCATAGCTTTACCTCGTAGTCACCGCTTATTTAGAGTTTTTATCCTTAGAACTATGGCCATGATACGTACGGCTAAGAGAGAACTCTCCAAGCTTATGTCCAACCATATTCTCGGTAACAAACACTGCGTTAAATTTTTTACCATTATGAACAGCAAAGGTAATCCCGATCATCTCAGGAGTAATGGTCG
This sequence comes from Bdellovibrionota bacterium, assembly GCA_044376365.1. Lineage (GTDB taxonomy): Bacteria > Bdellovibrionota_C > UBA2361 > UBA2361 > JBIKWN01 > JBIKWN01. The sequence continues at coordinate 14,670 of JBILLA010000018.1, forward strand.
AACGACGTGACCATGTCTTGATAACACCTTTGTGCTTACCTGACTTAGAACGCTCAACCCACTTAAGGAGATGTGCATCAATAAAAGGGCCTTTTTTAACTGAACGAGCCATGATCTAAACCTATTTCCTTCTATCTCTAACGATAAACTTATTTGTTCTCTTGTTGCTTCTGGTTTTGAGACCTTTCGCAAGTACTCCAGTCGGAGAACAAGGATGGCGTCCACCAGATGAACGACCTTCACCACCACCCATTGGGTGATCGACAGGGTTCTTCGTAACACCTCTGTTGTGAGGACGAATACCAAGCCATCGAGCACGACCTGCTTTACCGAGGGTCATGTTAGAGTGGTCAGTATTAGAAACAGTACCGATGGTTGCATAGCACTCAGCAAGCACTTTTCTCATCTCACCTGAAGGAAGCTTCAATGTAACGTAGCGACCTTCTTTAGCAACAAGTTGCGCAGCAGTACCAGCTGAACGAACAATTTGTCCGCCACGTCCGACTTGTAGTTCGATGTTATGAACACTTTCACCAGTTGGAATAGCTTTTAAAGGGAGTGCATTACCAACTTTGATATCTGCTTTTTCGCTTGCAATGATTTGCTGACCAACCACCAAACCATTAGGTGCAAGAATGTACTTCTTTTCACCATCAGCATAGGTAATAAGAGCAATACGAGCAGTACGGAACGGATCGTACTCAATCGTAGAAACCTTACCAGGTATCTCTCTCTTGCTACGTTTGAAATCAATCAAGCGGTATCTACGCTTATGACCACCACCAGTATTGATGTTGGTTTGACGACCATAGCTGTTACGACCACCGGTCTTGCTTGCTTTGGCTATCAATGATTTCTCTGGACGATTCGTGGTGATTTCAGAGAAATCTGAAACCGTGAGATACCGTCTCGATGGTGTAAGTGGATTAAAACTTTTTAAGCCCATATCGTACCTTTAAAAAACGACTACGCAGTTTGTACTACCTCAATTGTTTGACCAGCCTTGAGCGTCACTGTAGCTTTTTTATAGCTTGCAGTGGTTCCCATAGACTTTGCGCGACGCTTTGGTTTACCGAGGTAATTTGCAGTTCGTACATCTGCAACTTCCTTACCAAAGATTCTTTCAACAGCTAGCTTGATCTCATCTTTGGTTGCTTTCTTAGCAACTTTGAATGAAACAGTATTACCACCGTTACCAAGAAGAGCTGTCTTCTCTGTGACGACAGGAGCTAGGATAATTGAGTAATCCTTTGCTGTTGCGTTTGATTTTTGCGGAACTTTCTTTGCCATATCCTGCCTTATGCTCCTTTCACTCGTTTTGTAATCGCTTCAACACCAGCCTTAGAGCAGATAAGGTACTTATGCTTGACGAGGTCATACACATTCACCCCTTCTGCAGGAAGGTTAACGATTTTTTGAAGATTTTTTGTTGAACGCTCAAGCTGCTCATCACGAGAACCACAAACAACGACAGCTCCACCTTTCACAACACCAAGCTTACTGAGTGCTTTTGCAAAAGTTTTTGTTTTGCCATCAACAGAAAGATTATCAACTACAATAAGCGTTGCTTTTGCTGCTTTTGCAGTAAGAGCAGATACAAGTGCGCTCTTTTTCATTTTCTTGTTGAGACGAGTTTCGTAGCTCTTTGGTTGTGGACCAAAGATAACGGCACCACCAACAAGCAATGGAGAAACATCAGAACCACGTCGTGCGCGTCCAGTTCCTTTTTGCTTATATGGCTTTTTGTTAGTCGCTTCGATCTTCGATCTGTTTAATGTTGCGTGTGTACCTTGACGAGTACGGTTACGCTGCCATGTCACAACTTGATGAACGAGTGCTTCATTGACGGCACCTGCAAAAACTGCAGGATCCAGCGTCACTGAACCGACTTCGGTTCCTTCGAGGTTTAGTACTTTATAATTCAAACTCACGGCTTTCTTCCCTTATCAATACCTACTTTAAGGTTACGCAGCATTCTTCTTAGCTGAACCAAATGACTTCATCGCTTTCTTGATAACGACGAGTCCACCGCGGTTACCTGGGATTCCACCTTTCACAAGGAGAATTCCTTCATCAGCGTTTACACCGACAACCTTAAGGTTTTGCATCGTTACGTTAGCGTTACCCATGCGTCCTGGCATTTTCTTGTTCTTGAAAACACGTCCTGGGAATTTTCTGTTACCGATAGAACCAAGGTGACGCTTGTACTCGTGTGTACCACGTGTTGCTGGCTGACCACCGGCATTGTTAAATCGTCTGAAGACACCTTGGAAGCCTTTACCAATAGTAACGCCAGAAACGTCAACCATGACGCCTTCTTCGAATACATCTTGCACTTTGAGCTCTTGACCAAGATTTGTCCAACCAAGGGAATCTGCATCGCAACGTACTTCTTTAATATGATAAAAAGCACCTTTGCCAGCTTTCGCCATATGGCCCATAAGAGGCTTATTCACACGCTGCGTTTTCTTTGGCTCAAAGCCAAGTTGTACTGCTGCGTAGCCATCTCTTGCTGGAGTTTTCACATCAAGAATGTAGCAAGGACCTACCTGTATAGCGGTCACAGGAACACACTGTCCATCTGCTGTGAACACTTGCGTCATTCCTAATTTTTTCCCTAAGAGTCCTTCGGGATATAAAGTTTTTGTCGTCATGCCTAAAAGCTCCCACTCCTCTCGGAGTTACCTTTACATAAGGTTAAAAAACAAAGGATCTGTTTAAAGATCAGTGTAACTTGATCTCCACATCAATCCCGGTTGCGAGTTCCAACTTACCGAGTTCATCAATCGTCTGCTGAGTCGGCTCAAGGATATCCAGAAGCCGATTGTGCGTACGAATTTCGAACTGTTCACGCGATTTCTTGTCGATGAACGTTGCACGGTTAACCGTGAAGCGTTCAATCTTCGTAGGAAGTGGAATCGGACCAGCAACACGTCCACCAGTACGGCGAACAGTTTTAACGATCTCATCAACTGCAACATCTACGAGACCGTGGTCGTAGCCACGAAGCCTAACTCTGATTTTTTGGTTTCCACCTAACATGAACAGTTCCTTACGTTTATCACTCGATATTTATATGGATTACTCAATGATTTCGGTTACAACACCGGAACCAACTGTCTTACCACCTTCACGGATAGCAAAACGGCTTTGCTTTTCCATTGCAATTGGGGTCACCAATTCAACTTCGATAGTGATGTTATCACCAGGCATTGCCATCTCTACGCCCTGAGGAAGTTTGATATTTCCAGTTACGTCAGTAGTTCTGAAATAGAACTGTGGACGATAACCAGTGAAGAAAGGCTTATGACGTCCACCTTCATCTTTCTTAAGGATGTACGCTTCAGCTTTGAACTTCTTGTGCGGCTTAATTGAACCTGGCTTAGCAAGAACTTGACCACGCTCAATATCTTCTCTCTTCAGACCACGGAGAAGGCATCCAACGTTATCCCCTGCTTGACCTTCGTCAAGAAGCTTACGGAACATTTCAACACCAGTAACAATTGTCTTAACAGTGTCTTTAAGCCCAATGATTTCGATTTCTTCACCAACTTTAACGATACCTCTTTCGATACGTCCAGTTGCAACAGTTCCACGACCTGCGATTGAGAATACATCTTCAACAGGCATGAGGAAGTCTTTATCAACATCACGCTGTGGAACTGGAACGTACTCATCAACAGTTGCAAGAAGTCTGTCGATAGAACCCATACCAAGATCGTTATCTTCGCCGTTAAGCGCTTTAAGAGCTGAACCACGAACGATTGGAGTATCATCACCAGGGAAACCATAATGGTTAAGAAGGTCACGAACTTCCATTTCAACAAGGTCAAGGAGTTCTGGGTCATCAACAATGTCAACTTTGTTGAGGAATACAACAATCTTTGGAACGCCTACCTGACGAGCAAGAAGGATGTGCTCTCTTGTTTGTGGCATTGGACCATCTGCAGCAGATACAACAAGGATTGCTCCGTCCATCTGAGCAGCACCAGTAATCATGTTCTTAACATAGTCAGCGTGACCTGGGCAGTCTACGTGAGCGTAGTGACGATTTACAGTCTCATATTCAACGTGTGCTGATGCAATTGTTACAGTTTTTGATTCATCACGAACGTTACCGCCTTTAGCGATATCAGCATAGCTCTTAGCTTGAGCCATACCACGCTTTGATTGAGTGTTAACCAACGCCGCTGTAAGGGTGGTTTTTCCGTGGTCAACGTGTCCAATGGTTCCCACGTTTACGTGAGGCTTTGAACGGTTAAATTTCTCTTTTGACATTTCTGCTTTCCTTTAACAGTTAACTAAAAAACTAAAAACACAACTCCTTACTACGCAGCCTGCTTCCCTTTAATGGATTCAGCAACGTGGGCTGGAACCGGAGCATAGTGATGGTATTCCATCGTGAACGTCGCTCGGCCTTGAGAGCTTGAACGAAGGTCCGTTGAATAACCAAACATCTCCGCAAGTGGCACTTCAGCTTTAACAGCTTGAGCACCAGCTCGTGGTTCCATACCAAGGATTCGTGCCCGTCGTCGGTTTAAATCGCCGACGATGTTTGAGATAAAGTCATCTGGGCAAACGACTTCAACAGCCATGATTGGCTCAAGAATTTGGATTCCTGCTTTTTTCGAACCTTCTTTCACACACATAGAGCCTGCGATTTTGAAGGCGAATTCACTTGAATCCACTTCGTGGAATGATCCGTAATAGAGTGCAACTTTCGTATCAATAACTGGATAGCCAGCAAGAATACCACCGTTGAGTGCTTCGAGAACTCCGTTTCGAACTGCAGGGATGAATTCCTTAGGAATAACACCACCCTTAATTTCATCAAAGAACTCGTTACCTTTACCAACTTCATTCGGTTCAATACGAAGGAAGACATGTCCAAACTGACCACGTCCACCTGATTGCTTAGCATACTTAACTTCATGCTCAACTTTACCAACAACAGTCTCACGGTACGCAACTTGTGGCTTACCAACGTTTGTATCAACGTTGAACTCGCGGAACATACGCTGCTTAATAATGTCGAGGTGAAGCTCACCCATACCTGCGATGATTGTTTGACCAGACTCAGGATCGGAAGAAACTTTCAGTGACGGATCTTCCTTCGCAAGCTTCATAAGTGCGAGGCCCATCTTTTCTTCATCAGCTTTTGTCTTTGGCTCGATAGCAACGCTGATAACTGGATCAGGAGCAAAGATTGATTCAAGAAGAATTGGATTTGCTTCATCACAAAGTGTATCACCAGTGATAGTCTCTTTAAGACCTACGCAAGCACCAATATCCCCTGCTGAGATTTCTTTAACTTCTTCACGCTTATCAGCATGCATCTTAACGATACGGCCGATACGCTCTTTCTTTTCACGTGTCGCATTGTAGATGCTCGATCCTGGTGTAATCGTACCAGAATACACACGGAAGAATGTTAGAACACCAACATATGGGTCAGAGATAATTTTGAACGCAAGAGCTGAGAACGGCGCGCTCGCATCAGTAGGACGTGCGTGCTTTGCTGGCTCAAGCTGGTCTTTGTCAGCAGGCAAGATACCTTGAATTGCTGGAACATCTAGAGGCGAAGGAAGATAGTCGATAACGCAATCGAGAAGAGGCTGAACACCTTTGTTCTTGAATGCCGATCCGCATGTAATTGGGAAGAACTCCATCGCAAGTGTTCCCTTACGAAGTGCAGCTTTAATTTCTTCTGCAGAGACTTCTTCACCACCAAGATATTTTTCCATGATCTTTTCGTCGACATCTGCGCACGCTTCGATCATTTCTTCGCGAGCTTTTTTGGCTTGCTCTAAAAGCTCACCATCAAGATCACGAGTTTCAAATTTTGCACCCTTCGTTTCATCAAGGAAGTAATATCCTTTCATGGTTACAAGGTCGATAACACCTTGGAATGCGCTCTCTGCGCCGATTGGAAGTTGGATTGGCACCCCACGTGCACCAAGACGGTCTTTAATAGAATTTACGCACTTCCAGAAATCTGCACCCATTCTGTCCATTTTATTAATGAAGCAGAAACGTGGAACACGGAACTTAGAAGCTTGGCGCCATACAGTTTCAGACTGAGGCTCAACACCGCTCACACCATCAAATACAGCAACTGCACCATCAAGAACGCGAAGTGAACGCTCAACTTCAATAGTAAAGTCTACGTGACCGGGTGTGTCGATGATGTTGATTTTATGCTCAGGAATATCGCCGTTAGAACCAGACCACTTACAAGTTGTCGCAGCAGAGGTAATGGTAATACCACGCTCTTGCTCGAGTTCCATGTAATCCATGGTTGCAGCGCCTTCATGAACTTCACCAATTTTGTAGTTCACGCCGGTATAATAAAGGATACGTTCAGTCGTCGTGGTCTTACCGGCGTCAATGTGCGCCATAATCCCGATGTTACGTACCTTATTTAAATCTTCCTTTGCCATCGTCTAGACTTCGCTCTTAAAAACTTTTCTCTGTTAATTTAATACGACTACCACTTGAAGTGAGCAAACGCCTTGTTCGCTTCTGCCATGCGGTGTGTATCTTCACGCTTCTTAATTGCAATACCACGGTTGTTGATTGCGTCGATGAGTTCGTTTGCGATGCGCTCACCAAACGTTCTTTCGCTTCGTGAATTTGCAGCAGTCTTTAACCAACGAAGTGCAAGTGCCTGAGCACGCTCAGCACGAACTTCGGTTGGGACCTGGTAGTTTGCACCACCAACACGGCGTGCACGAACTTCAACCATTGGCTTGATATTATTGAGAGCTTTATGGAAAAGCTCGATAGGATCGCCATTGAGCTTTTTAGCAACTGTATCCATTGCCTCATAGAGGTGTGTTTCAACAACGCTCTTCTTACCGCTCTTCATAAGCGTATTGAGGCACTTGGTGATAACGACATCACCAAACTTTGGATCTGGAAGAACTGGTCTTGAAAAATCTCTTTTTTTCCGTGTCATGAAAAACCCTTCTATCGAAAATCAAAATTACTTAGGACGCTTCGCACCGTACTTCGAACGGCTTT
>JBILLA010000138.1:0-7251 GCA_044376365.1 Bdellovibrionota bacterium
CTTCGCTATAGTTGCTCTTTCTGCCTCTTTTCTTTTCCATAGTGCTCCCAATTATACATTAATATTGAGAGCTCTTCCTTTCATTTTCTACCCATAATTAGGTGTCCGTTTTTTGGGGATCAGATCACTTTTTGAATTTCGGGGATTTCAAAGATACGCGCGCTAAGCTCAAGAAACTTTGCAAGTATGGCTGACTAGCTTCGCCTCTCTGCTTCATGTGCTCTTGCGTATGATTACTGAGTCAGTAACTCCTTAACCATTGTTCTTACTTCGATCGTCTTTGCATCGGCCTGGTCGGCAGAGGCCTGCATCAACGCAGTATAGAGCTGGGCGATACGGTTGTATGGGGGAGCTTTATCACCAAGAGTTTTTAACTGCTCTTTGAGTTTCACGTCAACATCTTTAAGAGTTTTTTCATGCTGCTGCTTTTCTTCAGCGCTTGATTGTTGGAGCGTAACCACTGCTTTCTGAAACTCATCATAGGTAGTTTGAACAATCGCAAGCTGCTCAGCGCCAGCCTTCTGCTTAGCAACATTAGCGTCAGTATAAAAACGCACACCAAAGAAACCGACAGCAAGAACAAGTGCTAGATAAAAGAGCGGCTTTGATAGCTTATTGAGGATCTCTCCAAGCTTTTGAATTTCATCTTCAGCAAACTCAGTTTGCCCATCAAGAACGCGGAGTGAGATTTTTTTCTGTTCAGACATGATGGAATCTTATCGAGGAATAAGGACAAAGGTCAAAGGAGAAGCGACAATTCTTCAACTCTTTATTACATCTTATGCTTGAAATCATCAGGGTCGAGCTTTTCAAGCAGATTTTCCCACTGACTCTTATCAATATTTTTAAAATCCGACTGGTCTGCTGAGGGGATCTCTTCTTGTTCAGCAGCATCAGTGGTAACTGGCACTGACGTTGAGGACTCATCTTTCTCTTCAAGCACTGACTCTGGAGGACGAGCCATTGGCTCTGCTTGCTCGATCTGAAGGGTATTCTTAGACTGCTCTAAAACGGACTTAGTAACAAAGATAGGTGCTGACTCACGAAGTGCAATAGCGATGGCATCACTTGGTCGTGCATCTATCAACATGACACGGTCACCACGGCTAATGGCAAGCTCAGCAAAATAGGTAGATTCTTTGAGCTCAGTAATCACAACGCGCTGTACTTTCAGATCAACCTGCAGAAAAATATCGTGCATCAAGTCGTGAGTGAGCGGACGAGCCATGGTCACCTGCTTAATCGCACTTGCGATAGAGGTTGCCTCAGCAACGCCAATCCAAATAGGCAGGATGTACTTCCCTTCTTCATCTTTGAGGATTACAACGGGTGCTTGGGTATTGGGGTCTAGAACAAGTCCACCAACAAACATTTCAATGGCAGAATCTTCGGGAGCTTTCGCAGTCATTGGGCTATTTTATCATAATCCTATGATTATGCATCCCCCCGATTAAGGCTCTAGAATGGGCTCTCGACGTACTCGCCCGAGTGGGTATAGCGGTGCGCCTTCGTCAGCTTAACTGGGACTATCATGCCTGGCTTCAGAGACGGATAGTGCTTATCAAGGTAGACAATTATATTTTGCGACAACCTGCCCTGCAGCTTGGTAGGATCATGGCTATTGACGCTATCTATGAGTATCTCGCCGATTGAACCGACTCGTTGTTTGAGGCGTGATGCCGCAATCTCTTCCTGGGTTTTCTGTAGATGCTGAAGCCATCGAAGCTTCTCTTCGTACGGCACCGTATCCTCCATTTCGCTTGCCTTGGTACCAGGGCGAGGCGAAAAAATAAAGGAATATGAGTTATCATATTCAACCTGCTTCATAACCTCGACTGTTTCAAGGAACTCAGCTTCGGTCTCACCTGGGAAGCCAACGATAATGTCAGTCGTCAGCGCCATATCAGGCACACGTGCTTTAATCGCATCAATAATCGAAAGATATTTTTCTTTTCGATAATTACGATTCATGAGCTTAAGGATTCGATCCGATCCAGCTTGCAGTGGCATATGAATGTGGCGACACACTTTGGGGTTCTCACAAACAAGATCGATAAAATCTTGGCGTACCTCTTGCGGATGAGGGCTTACAAATCGAATGCGCTTAATGTTTTCAATCTCGCTAAGCATCCGAATGAGATCACTAAACTTTAAGCGCGGTTTGAGATCTAACCCATATGAATTCACTGTTTGACCGAGTAGTGTTATCTCTTTGGCACCTCGATGCGCAGCAATGCGTGCTTCACGCATGATTTCATTTGGATGACGAGACACTTCTTGTCCACGCGTGGTCGGTACAATGCAATACGTGCAGTTTTTATTACAGCCGCGACTGATAGAGATAAATGCAGCTATTTTTTCAGCTTCATAAAATCCGGCAGGAAGCTCTTCCCATTCATCACGGTAATCAACAGCTACCTGTGGTGCACTGCCCTGCTTTCGAAGATCAATCATTGAAGGAACTAACGAAAGATTGTGAGTGCCAAAAACAAGATCGACTGCTTTGCTTCGCTTGACGATTGTCTCGCCCTCTTGCTGTGCAACACAGCCACCAACACCGATCATTAAGTTCGGATTCTCGCGTTTGAGCTCTTGGAGCTGTCCAAGCATTGAGTAGAGCTTTTGCTCAGGTTTATCGCGAACACTACAGGTATTGATGAGAATGAGGTCAGCTTGCTCAGGTGCAGGAACTGTTTGATAGTTTGGAGATAAGATTTTTTTAAGCTTTTCAGTGTCATATTCATTCATCTGACAACCGTAGGTCTTGATATAGACCCCTGGTTTAGCGCTTTGAGGAATCTGGCCTGGCGTCTTGTCTGAATGGTTTCGGGCGCTTATCTGGTAGAGCGTCTCTTCGGGCTGCATAGTACGGGGCAGTATAGCGAAATCTGCCCACGAACGACAAATTGAGGGGGTGGATAGCGGATTGAGCCATCAATCTCAATCTATCTACTCTCCGCAGCCACCACAGTTCCACTCTTAACAATAACTTGCCACGTTCCCTGCTCACCTTCACGAGGTGGCGGCGATGATTCAAGAGCAATCGCAAATGAGCGCGATTGCTTTGGCTCGATAGTAATATCGCTCAGCGTCAGCTCAGTCGTTGCCTCAGGATCATGCACCGATAGATCAAGGAATTCACCTTGCTTGACCCATTGAAACTCAACAGTCAGAGGCGTATTGGAAACGGGATAATGCCCAGTATTCTCAATGGTACCGGTAATTCGAGAACCTGTGGCATCAGTAATGAGCGCAGTGTCTCTGACAACAATAAAGTGAGAAGCAGGAATCGCCTTCAAAAAACTTTCGGCATCAGCGCCCCACAAAAGGTCCACTTGATAATCAGTAAATCCTTCTGCATCTGCAGAGAGCTGCAATGCATCACCCTGCTGCTGCTCATCAAAAGGAACAAAGGATTCTCCAACATCGGCGCCGTTATGCATCGTTTTCAAACGTATCACTGATGGTGCCTGCACCGAAGAGGTGAGCTGCTCAACAGCAACTTTAATAAAGAGCTTCTTTCCATCAAATACTTCATCATCAATGCGTAACTGATATGGTCCTTCACTATCAGACTGGGCAAGCGGTGGCTTCATAGTTTGTGTTGAACATCCAACACAAACCATAAGGATCAATATAAAGTACAAAATTCGATGCAGCACAGCGACGTCAATCGAGCGCATCCTCACAACGCAGCCCTCTCACTATCTTTCGGCGTTGGTGTTGCAGAAACGAATTTCCAACCATCACTGATTGAAAACTCCCATTGCTGATCTTCTGTGTAATCTTCAACAACATAGAAAGGCACTTTGAATCGCTTGGTCGTAATAGTAACAGTCGCTCGCGATCCATCTTCATCAAAATCTAAGTAATCAGTCTTAGTTTCAACAAGTCGATACCCTTTATACTGCTTTACAAGCTCTTTAATCTGTTTACTACGCACGTCTTCTTTAATCATGCCGCTGGCAAGCTGGAATTTATTCCAATACAACAGATCCTGAAAATCACTGACCGTTTTAGGAAGCATCGCTTCTCGATCGTTTTTTGTGAGACCAATTTTTTTGACTCCATCAACAACGGGAATCAGGATGCAGCTCTGGCAACACAGCGATACAATAAACAGCAGCGGAAGAAATAAATGAAAGCGGATGCGAGGCATGTTTCTAGCCTAGCACCGCTGCTCTACTCTGGAAATGTATCAAAAATTGAGAGGTTTTATTTCTGCTCTGCAGCAGGCATAACACGCGCAACCATATTCATGACGCTGTCTTTCAACGAGCGGCGTAGCTGCGGATTTTCGGCACCAGCCTCTTCACGAAGATGGCGGTTATCGACTACTTCTTTGAGGTAATCAGGGGAAGCAGAAGCTTTAGCAACATCAACGTCACCACGAAGCTCTTGCAGGAGCTTTGCACTGGATTCATCAAGAGAGAGCTGTTGATTTCGCTGCTTACGGTGGGTATCAGCGCGTAGCATTGAGGCCGAGATAACAACAAGCCCAATTGAGAAAAAGAAAATAAGGGTACGCTGGGTAAAAGAATAATTTCCGCTCATAACGAGAGTTAAGATGCTCCCCAAGGAAAAATGGGGTGAAAATAATTGATCTTTTTTTTACTCAACGATTTTTACGTTGGCTCTAATCCAATCTACGACACTCTGAGTAGAGGCTCCAGGAAGGAATATCTCTTTAACCCCGATATTTTTGAGCTCAACAACATCCTCTTTAGGCACGATACCCCCGCCAAATAGAACAATGTCTTGCGCGCCCTCTTTCTTAAGGAGCTCTATGACCGCAGGGAATAGCGTCATATGGGCGCCCGAGAGGATGCTCATCCCGATCGCTTGCACATCCTCCTGGATGGCACTGCGTACGATCATCTCAGGGGTCTGGTGGAGCCCTGTGTAGATGACTTCCATGCCTGCATCACGCAGCGCACGTGCGATAACCTTTGCTCCACGGTCGTGACCATCGAGACCAGGCTTCGCGATGAGGATTCGATGACGTCCAGTATTCGACATAACGTAACCTTAAAACATTCCAGGGTCAGAATACACTCCAAACACATCGCGGTAAATATCCGATACTTCACCAAGTGTCACGCCCACGTCTGCCCCATCGATAATATGGGGTAAGACATTACGGTTTTCGACACAGGCACTGCGTATCGCCGCAAGAGCTGCCTGGTGTTTCGCAACATCGCGCTGGCCTTTAAACCATGTGCAACGCTCGATCTGCTTTCGCTCTGCCTCAAAATCAATTTTGAGAGTTGGGATATTTTGATCGTCGTTATCTTGATAACGGTTCACACCAACCATCACATAAGACTTATCATCAAAATTTTTCTGGAATTGATATGCACTCTCGGCAATCTCTTTCTGAGGATAGCCAAGCTCAACTGCTCGAAGCATGCCGCCAAGGTCATCTATTTTTTTAATATATGCCATCGCTTCCTGCTCGATATCATTGGTCAGTTTCTCAACATAGTACGAACCACCAAGAGGATCGATCACATTCGTCACACCAGATTCTTCTGCGATGATCTGCTGAGTTCGAAGCGCTACTTTCACAGCTTCTTCGGTCGGCAATGAGAGCGTCTCGTCCATAGAGTTTGTATGCAACGATTGCACACCACCAAGTACTGCTGCCATTGCCTGCAAGGCAACACGTGCAACGTTATTCATTGGTTGTTGTGCGGTCAGTGATACTCCTGCAGTTTGCGCATGAGTTCGAAGCTTCCATGAATTCTCATCTTTTGCACCATAGCGCTCTTTCATAAGCTTTGCCCAAATGCGTCGCGCAGCTCGAAGCTTAGCGATCTCTTCAAAGAAATCATTATGAATATCAAAAAAGAATGAAAGACGCGGAGCAAAACTATCAATCGACATACCACGCGATAAACAGTGGTCAACATACCCAATGCCATCAGCAAGGGTAAATGCAAGCTCTTGCACAGCGGTCGCACCCGCTTCACGAATATGGTAGCCAGATATCGATATAGGATTAAATTTAGGGGCAAAATCGCGACAGTATTCAATGATATCACAACAAAGCTTTACTGCTGGTGCAGGAGGACAGATCCATTCTTTCTGAGCAATGAACTCTTTAAAAGAATCATTTTGAATGGTGCCTCCTAGCCTATCAAGGCTGATGTTACGACGACGTGCGATACAAAAATAGAAAGCCATCGCAACCGTTGAGGTAGCATTGATGGTCATCGACGTGGTTACTGCATCAAGCTGAATACCTGCAAACAAACGCTCGAAATCATCAATCGTAGAGATGCTCACCCCTTCTCGACCAACTTCACCAACTGATTTTGGGTGATCCGCGTCGTAGCCCATCAGTGCTGGCATATCAAAGGCAGTGGATAAACCTGTTTGCCCTGCTTCAAGCAAGTACTTAAAGCGCTGATTGGTATCTTCTGGAGAACCAAACCCTGCAAACTGTCGCATCGTCCACCAACGTCCACGATACATCGTAGGCTGAACACCACGAGTAAATGGATACTCACCAGGATAGCCAAGCGATCGATGGTATTCAAAATCACCTACTGATTCAGGTGATACTAGTGCTGGTTGTTCTCGGAAACTAATCGATTGGAACGATTTTTTTTGCTCTTTTTGAGCCTTGAATCGGTTTTCGTACCAAGCTTTCTCATTGGGAGAGGTTGTACCTTTCGTCATAACAATCTCTACTCTTTTACTAAATTACTCGCTATCACCATTTTTTGTATCTCACTTGTCCCCTCATAGATCTCACAGATCTTGGCGTCACGCAGATGGCGCTCAGCAGGGTAATCAGTGACGTAACCGTAGCCTCCATGAATCTGGATGCCTTTATCAGCGCAATACATGGCTGCCTCAGATGCATACAGTTTAGCCATGGCAGCTTGTCTGGCGAACGGCTTGTGCTGATCCTTAAGCGAAGCAGCCGAGAGAGTCAAATAACGGGCCGCATCTGCTCTACAAATCATCTCAGCCAAATAGTTCTGGATGGACTGGTGCTCAACAACCGGTTTTCCAAAAGTTTTTCGCTCTTTACCGTACGCTATGGCATCCCTAATGGCCGCACGTGCAATGCCCACAGCCTGGGCTGCCACCCCCGTGCGTCCACCATTGAGCGTCGTCATTGCAACATTGAACCCCTTGCCCTCTTCAAAGAGCAGGTGCTCTTTGGTGAGTACAACATTCTCATACTGTGAGCCACAGGTTGCAGAACCTCGAATGCCTAGCTTGTCCTCTTTTCTGCCA
>JBILLA010000019.1:0-21569 GCA_044376365.1 Bdellovibrionota bacterium
CAGCGTATCGTTTTAGATCTTCTCCTATCAGGCCAGGCGCATGTCCATCAATACGCTTTCCTGCATTGATTGCCGCATGTAGTTTTGCATGAACTTCTGGGTCATTCATCAGAACACCAGGATAGTTCATCATCTCTGCAAGATAGAGAAACTCAGGTTGTTTGATAAGCTCTGCAACAATTTTTGCATCAAGTGAAGCACCAGCAGTTTCAATACTAGGGTTCGTTGCAGGAACACATGAAGGGACACCATAGTTTATTTTTAATGGTGTGCGTTGTGCTTCTTTGAGCATCCATTCGATGCCTGCAACACCACATACATTCGCAATTTCATGGGGATCGGATACGGTTGCAACAATACCAGTTGTCACGACTTGTCGAGCGAACTCACCAGGAGTCATTTTACCGCTTTCAATATGAACATGTGCGTTGACAAAGCCTGGAGTGATAAAGCGACCAGGTTGTGTTTCATTAAGACGCTCAACGCCAAAGATGGTGCCATTATTGACATGGACACGACCAGGAAAGATCTCATTGTTGAGCGGATCGATAATCATGCCCTCAACAGAGAATTGCTTAGCAACAGAAGGGTGCAGTACAGCTTGCATAGATAGGTATAATACCATGTTCGTAAGTGCTAAAGAACTTTTCCTACACGCTTTAGAATGAGGACATTCTGAAGCCAGCTGCCCTACTTAGAGACAATGTTTCCCTATTTCTTGAGTAATTTTCGTACCTTATCGGCTATGAAATCTTCGCGTTTTTTGACGATCATAGAAAAACCCCTTGAGATCCTTTCGTGTTGTTTCGACCTCCTAACGCGTTGACAGGAGTCTGTCATCTGCCCGCACTTGAATACAGTAGTTTTAGTTTCACGAGGGGTCATATGAAAAAATACAGCGCAGCATTTGTCGCCGTTATCGTAGCTGTTATTGCTACCTGGAATGCGTATGCAGAGGCACCTGTCTCGCATACAACAAGATCGCATCGCAACCATCGTCGCACGCATATCCTTGAAGTTCCATCAATTGTTCACCACATGCTTGAAACACGTGAGGCTATAATGATGTCTGCCAAGTCAGAGCCCTATGCTTTCACGACGCCGGCTCGTGATGAACTTATTCAGTGGTCTCTTCGTAGTGATTGTTTTGTTGGTAATCCAGGTGCGGAAGCTGACATGACACCACAACCTATTTTTTCAAATGCACGATTGCATGGATATCCCAGTGCAATGGATTTTGAAAATATTATGAATGTGAGTACACCTCTTTCGATCCATATGGGCACGGTAGGGACTATGACATTTGAGCCTGGAGTTTTTTGGCAGGCGTCACATGAAGAAGGGCTCTATGCTGCGCTGAGTAATTTATTTGATGGAGGACAAGCATCAATAGCAAAGCATATTGGATTACAATCACAAATCCGTTACAGCATACCCGTCAGTGATGATATGGATTTTTCTTTGGTCTATGCACAACTGAATCCACGTGATGCTTTTGAAGGAACTGATATCACCTCGCGCATACAGTATGGTCGTGCAGAGATAAGTGCTCGATTTTAAGAAGCAACAATCTTACGAACGCTTTATAAGATCCATCATGATATTTTTTTGATGCGCTTCGATGGTGCCACCACCAATCTCAAGTAACTTTGCATCTCGCCATAATCGCTCGACAATATACTCTCCGATATATCCATTACCTCCCAGCACTTGAATAGCGCAATCGGCTACCTGCTTTGCCATCGGTGTTGCAAAGAGTTTTACCCCGTCAGAATCAAGGCGATTGCCTTCTTTTTCGAGGTTAAGGTGCAGTGCCGTATTATAGACGTATGCACGAGCTGCTTGATAAGCCGCATAACTTGAAGCCACCATCTGCTGAATCTGTCCAAATTCTGCAATGCGCTTTCCGAAAGCTTTCCTAGTTTGCGCATAGGAAACCATGACATCAAGACAACGTCTTGCGATACCAAGGCTCATTGCTGCAAGTGTGACTCGCTCAATTTCCAAGTTTCTCATCATGTGCTTCATGCTTTCGCCCTCTGCACCAATGAGGTTTTGACGGGGGACTCGTACATTATCGAGGACAAGCTCTGCTGTGTTTGATGCACGCATGCCAAGCTTGTCACGAATTTTTTGACCAACACGGAATCCTGCAAGATCTGGGGTGAGAATAAATGTTGATATCTTAGCTTTGGATTCACTCACTGGATTCGTGCGTGCATAAAGCACAACAACATCTGCAAGCGTTGAGCCTTCATCAATGCAGCCATTAGTAATCCACATTTTATTGCCGTTTAGAACATAGTGATCACCATCGAGCACAGCAGTTGTTTTCATGCCCAGCACATCTGTGCCCGCTTCTGTTTCAGACATACCCATGGCACCAATCCACTCGCCCGAACAAAGCTTAGGCAGGAATTTTTGCTGTTGTTCAGCGCTTGCATTCACAGCGATGTTATTCACACACAACATACTGTGAGCAAGAAAAGAAAGACAGAATGCAGGGTCGCTTGCAGAGAGCTCTTCGTGTGCAATCACTGTTGCAACTGCATCAAATCCAGAACCACCGTATGCTTCGGGAGCAGAAATACCCAGTAGTCCAAGAGAGCCAAGTTCACGAAATAGTGGAAGGTTGAATTGTTCGTTCTTATTATACGCAGTCGCTTGAGGTTCGATCTTTGTCTCTGTAAAAGAGCGCACTGTATCACGCAGCGATTGATGTTCAGGAGTAGGGGTGAAGATTGACGTCTTATCCATGTCCTACAGAGTACTCTGAAACGTCCGAGCTGAGAAGCTTAGATACGAAGACCATCTTGGAACCTTGCTCCATCGCTATTTTGACGCACTGCTGGTAGAGCTGCATGACATCTTCGAAAGGGCCAAAGACCTGTGTGCTCATACCATTGGTCGAAACAGTCGTTGCTGCTGTTTTTTGTTCATTAAGTGCATCAATAAAGCTTTGGATTGGTGGAATATAGTTTTGGTCGAGTGGATACATGCTGATTTCAAGTGATATTCTCATGCAGCAAGTATAAAGCAGGTAAGATACCAAGAGCTATGCATTATCCTGCTCAACAAGCAGAGGGATAAAAGGAGTTGTGAAATGCAATTTGTGCGTCACGGTCAGGAATGTCGTGATAGCCTTCTTTATAAAGCAGATCATCAGGATATCCTTTCTCTATCGATCGGATTGAAACGACATCTGGTGCCACAGAAAAAAAGATTCGCCATGCACCGCATCCCATACGGAATGTATCAACACCAACTTGTACAATACGGCGAGTACGATGAGGTGAGGGATCACGGCTTAAGATTTCATGTGCGCGAGGCATAAAATCAATATTGTAATGCTCTTTGAGCCACGCAAGCTGTGCAGCAGCTTGATCTTCAATATGCACTTGAAATTTAGCTGGTAGTTGTTCACTTGCTTCAATATCCTGAAGCCATCCAATTGCAGATGTAGGAAATGCATCGGCTTTAGGTAGATATGGTTTTATGTCGAGGATAGCAGTGCCTTCGATAAGGTCTATGTCACCAACAAAAATCTTACGACCTTCGATGCTATGTACTGTTGTGGCCGTTATACCGATTGGATTTGGTCTGTATGGTGCGCGTGTTGCAAAAACACCTTTTCGTGAACCATCGCCGCGAGGTGGACGAACGAGCGGCCGCCAATTTGGATTTTTATCAAACCACCAAATAATCCAGATACGCTCAAAGCCCTGCAGATCGCGGGTGGCACGAATGAGTCGATCATCATCGAGCAGCTCTATGTAGTTGGTGCGTGTTGTTTTTGCGTCGGCATGTTCAGGTTGATACCGCGCAGCAAACTTTGCAACCAGGCCAGAGCGCATATGGCCAATTGGGGTGCAAAGAAGTGAGGGAGCATCGGTCATGGAAGGGCCTTTTTATACCTTCTGAGCTTTCAAAACAACTTTTCCTTCTTTGATATCAAATCCATCAATAATAGTGCCATCGTCGAAGTTAGCGATTGGCAGTTCTTGAACATATGGGACGCCAAGTGGACGAAGTTTTTCTTTTTCAGAAATTTCAAAGCGTGTGTCATCGAAAATAGAGATACCTTGGTATGCACCAGTAATCAAAATATGTTGCAGTAATGTGCTCGGTTCTTGATTGCCCATCAATCGTTCATGATGAGGACGGTTACGTAGCCAACGAGACAGCGAAAGTACCAGACTTAATGAACGTGCATCACGAAGTGGGGGACCTGCAGTCGCTTGTTGCTGGCCGTTTCCAAGCGCAATCGGTTTATGACTATATTGATGCTCATTACAGCAACAGTAATGGGCTGTTTCTCGTTGCTTACCAGAGAGTGTGTTTATAAAGCTGCTCAGCGCACCATCATCGTCAATATGTTGCAAGAACTTTTGAAATAGCTCTTCGCCAAGTATTTCTCTATGTGTGTGTATACGATTACGGCGGTTTGTCTTTGGAAGGAGTGGATGTCGCTCAATATATATTGCTGGTCGATGATGCTCTTGAGCAAAGAGTGCAGTTGCTTCACTTGCTATGTTTGAAAGTATAGGGATGATGTTGTCGTAGGTAACTGTTGCTGGTAAGTGAATATGACGCTGTGTTCCAATCTGTCTCAGACGTTCTTGCAGGAGAGGATCTTCAAAGAATTGTTGTGTTGGAGCAAAAGTTTGGTGCAAGCGCACAAGTTCAGAGCGCATGTCCACATCAATAATACTTCCTTCTTGCGCAATCGTAATAGTTGTTACGAGTGCTGATCGATACTGATCAACTTTAAGAGAGAGCTGTTCACGGGTCAGACGTGTGGGCGGAAGCATTGGCACAAGTGGCTGTGCATGCTGATACCACGCTTTCTCTATAAAACATGCTGCTGTGTGTAAGAGACCACCTTCAGGAATGATGAATGAAGGATCGGGGCGAGCAAGTGTGACAATAAAGTTGCCTGAGGCATCATCGATTCGTAAACACCACCCATCATCATGCAGACTTGTCGCACTACCTGTACCCCAAAATTCTTGAGTATTTTCTCGTAATGATGCTGTATCAGTTCGCCTTCGATACGTATCTGTTTGATCATAGAGTGTGTTGAGTAGATTCACTGGATTGATACGACACACACCAGCATCATCAGTATGCTTGAGGATTTCAGCAGTGATTGGAACAGGAAGTCCTGCAAGAGATGGATAGCAGTTTTTTATTGCATGGATCTGCTTCAAGTGTGTAGGAATAGTTTCGATGACATCAGGCAGTGCACTTGGATGACGAACATAGACACTCATCGCAAGTGGAATCGCTTTGAAAGCATCATGCGCCAGCACTGTATCTACATGAGCACTTTGACGTTCTGCTATAATAATGATTTTTTCTTGTTCATCGTCATAGAAAATATCTGCTTTTGGTAACAGTATTTTTACTGTCGCCATACTAAGCTCTATAGCACCGCGTGTTGGATTTGTTCCAACCATATGTCGATGATTATGTATATAGTGTGGAGGCTCTGGATCAAGACAAGCAATCGTTGCGTGCTCTATTTGAAAGCGTTTTAAGAGCTGACTTATTTCGATAAGTTGCTTCTTGAACGTCGGCTCATCAATATTTTCAAGAGGGTATGCTATCTTAATCGTTGTAGTGGTCGTATTGCCCGTAACCTCGGTAACGATGATACCGAGTGCTTTTATGGAATTTGAAATTTCTTGGCAGTCTTGCTCACTGAGTGCATGAGCATCACCTTCAATAAGCTCATGCAAGATACGTTTATCATGTGGTCCTACTTCAGAGAGAACTTGTGATATACGACGTGGCACTGCGAGTGTGATTGAAGTAGCACCATCTTTACCAAATGAGCTGGTAAGCATATTGGCAATATGCTGTCGTCGATTTGGAGGCAGCATGCATTCTCCAAGACTTGCGGATATTTCTTGTACCATGCTCATGAAAGTGCCCTCCGCTCAGCTTCAATTTGTTCTAGCAGGTGGATAGAGGAAGCACTAATTTCATACAGCTTGTCTTGATATGGTTGCAAGGTAGTCACAATCTTAGTTGTATACTGATTGAAGATATCTGTAGCAGATCCTTTCAATGCTATAAATGAACGTACGCTCAGGGTAGAAATTGATGGAATCGCAAATATTGATTCAAGAATTTCATGACACGCATGACTGAGTTCTTGATATTCTTGATCTAACCAAGATGGTTTTTTGACGGTATAATTTTTTTCAAGAATTGAGAAAAGCTCAGCGATTTCTTTTGAGACGCCGTATCCAAAACGAATTGAGCTTTTATGTGAAGTGAAGAATTGCATAGAGAGTCCAAGTTCAGGATCAACTGATGAAGTTTTTTCCTGTAGCGCTGCAAGGTCATCACCTTCTGATATTGGTATAAAAAATTCTTGGTATGCAGTAGTAATTTTACGAATATGTACAGCGATCTGGCTTAAGTGGGTAAGGGTACAGATTTTTGCAGCATTTTGATGATTTGGGGCAAGAGACTCTAGTTTTTGATTAAGATCCCATAGATTGAATGTATCTGTCCACATGTCTGAATTGGCAGCTAATTGCACGTAGGATGATTTTGATAGTGACGTTTCAGAAACAGCAACGATCTGAGATTGTCGCAATTGGTGCAGTAATTTTAGAAAAGAGTCCAGAGTGTCTTGAACAATACCTTTGTCCTGTAGGTAATGATAAAGCTCTTCAGCTTGATAAGTATATTGAAAAGAGTTGAGCCTGAAAAAACCAAACATCATCACATCAAGAGTTTTCTTTGTATCGGTTACGCTCAAGTCGCCTTTTCGTGTATACGGCGTAGAGAGCTGAGCAAGCCGTTCTTTCAACCACGTATTGCAGGTTTTTACGAATGCTGGAGGCAGCGCAACGGGATGTGGGTGAGCTTTTATAATTTTTTCTTTTGTTTCTTGAATGGAATCAACAGAAGCGGGTATTCGGGTTTGTGTTGCAATAGACAATGGGCAGACAAAGTACATTTTAATTTCAGCAAGTTCCTTACAGGCAGCAAAAATTGAAGGCAGCTCATCAAGAGGAGCTTGTAATAGTAGTTCTTGTCCAAATACGCCGCTCCGTAAAAGCTCATCAGGTGTAAGTGTTGCTTGTTGTATCAGTTCTAATCGTTTTGCAAGATCGCTATTTGGAGGAAGCGTTGAGAGTTTTTGCAGCGAGTCATTTCCAATACGAAATGCACAGCTTACAGAGTAAATAAAAGCTTCTCGATCGCTCTTTGCTTGTTTGAGCGAAGTTTTCATAGCAGTAACAAGATGAGGTTCTTTAGCTAACGCTTCAAGAACAGGATCGGATGGCATGTGAGTATGCCATGATTGCGGGGCACGATCCGTAAGCGCTGCGAGCTCCTCTGATGAGAGGCTTCGTTGGTGCTTGAGCACATGTTCAATGATTTTTGTTACGGTAGGTGATGCTTTACTATAGAATTGAGCAAGCTGTTGTTGCTGTTTGTCAGATTTTTTTGCAGCAATTTGTTCGGCACGTACAGCATCAAGATAGTCTGCGCCAAATTGTTCCCAACAAGTCGCAAGATCCGCAATCGTACTTTGCTCATTGATAGTGCGAAGTAAAATCTGTTTTGTTTCATCAGAATTAGTAATAAGCAACAGCGTACGAAATGTTGTTTGAGCATTGTCTTCTATCAGTGCAATCTTTTTACAAAGCTCTGGAAGCTTTGCATGGTATTCTTCTCGAAGCGTTTCAATGACATGGGGAGCATATCGCTTAACGAGGTCTTCACAGAATGCTTGAGTCACTGCGTCTGCTTGCAGCTTCATGTCGCCAAGAGGAGTTGTATCACCAAAAACAGAGAGCGCTGTTGCTGTTTTGATTAAACTATTATGCGCGGCCGTATGCTCGAGTTGATAGCGAGCCAAGGTTTCAGCAACTGTTTGCTTGTCGATATCGCGAGCAGAGTGTTTGGCAGGTGCAGTGTGTTGTGTCACAGAAAGGCAGGTTTAGATTTCATATACAATTGGAAAATCCATAGAAATCATAAGGTTAAGGCGGGTGCTAAGCAACAAATTGTGGGGTTATCGTAAGGTTCATTTTAGCTGATGCAAAAGCCTCTAACTACCTATCATGCAAGAATTTCAGACAGCCCAATGTAGCGTTTGCCATGTCTACAGCCTCTGACAACAGTGCGCTTTTGCCTCTTGTTTTTTTATCCTACTAATCATCTCAAAAAGACGAAAACTGATAGAAATCAATAGGGTAGACGGCTGCTCAACCATTACTTATTCAACCATCCACCAGCAAGCACCTGCCAAAGCCCGTAAGGTTCCTTTGTTATTTCTTGAATCATCATTGCTCTTAGAGTCGATATAACATTGATAGAATTTGAGTTAGAGCGGAAGTATTCTTATGGTCGATGGTATTCATGCGTTTAAAGACGCAGCTAAAAATTTAGAAGTTGTCAAAGCAGTAACCGATGCTTTGGTAAGTTTGCCTGAGCAAGCAAACATAAAACTTGATACTGGTTTCGTGCATACTGAGCGTTTAAAACAAGCTCAGGCACGATCGCAGTATATTCGATTTAAAAATCCTGAAGAATATTCCGCTGCGCATGAGCATGCAGGGCTTGTTGATTTTGAGAACCCTAAAAATTTTGTAGCCGATGCAAAACGTGGCCTGGCGTATCAGCAGCTTCTTGAAAAAACTCTTACGGCGCTTTCGCAACCGATGGCGCATGGAGAAAAGCCGTCAAGCGACGCAACGTTGATCCATACAACCGTCCTTAATCACCTGGACAAATCCTACTCATCTGAATTTCGTACTATTAAAGCTGAAGCTCATAAGCGTGAGAGTGGGCTTGCTGAAAATGACCCACTTCGAAAGCTCAATGATGCCTACGATCTACATAAGTCTAATATCGTTGTGCTGTATCAATATGACATAGCGCAAGAACTCCTGCGGTTAAAAGCTGATCCGAGTTATCAACAGATATTTGATAAGAATATGGAAAAGCTTGCTCAGATGTATCAAAGTAAGTTTGAACGTCTTGAGGCAAAGTATCTTCATTCATGGAAGGAGTTACACGGCGAAGCTGTTGTAGCTGTCGTGCCATCACCTGAAGTAAAAAAAGAAAAACCAGTCGTATCACCAAATCCTGATACGCTTCCTAAAGCAGTAGTTGCAGGCAAAACACCAGTTGTGCCGACTATCTGTCCCGTACCAAGTGTATCAATCCCCGCAGGAGCAAATCTGAAAGCCGCCGTTGGCTCGGGTCACATACCTACCGTAATCTCGACAGGGAGTTTATCCACGGTGAGCACTCCAGCATCATCACTCAAAGCTCCGGTTCCTCCATCAATACAGATCGCTCTCAGCACTCCTGTTGCAGTAGCCCCAGCTATTGAAAAAAATGAGGGGGTAGTTGCATCACCAGTAAAACTACCAGAGCCGCAACCTCCGCAAGAGCCCATTGAATATCCTGTTTCAATCAGCCGAAGTCCTGTAATCACATTTGCAAAAGAGAGTATTAAGATTGAGCTTCTTCCCGCAGGTACTGCAAAGCTTTCGATGCCTAACAATTTTTTAATTGAGCTTGCGCCCACAGAAGCGCTTCAGTCTTCCCTTGAACTCAGTGGTCGACCAGGTGAGAAAGGCCAGCCACTCGCCCTCACAGCTGTAAAGCTTGATTATGATCATATGATGAAGCTTTCTGCCGATAGCTACGCGCTACCACTTGAAACTACTGATGCGCAGGGTGCGTGCGATAAGGCTCAGGTTATTTTTAAAAAGCAAGGCACAGGGTTCGAGTTAGTTGAAATACGCTTCAGTCAGTTTAATGGAGAGCCAAGCTCTGTACTATTAAAAGTAGCACCGAAGCGGACATAAAAATCCCCCCACACGAGCTTCGTATACTCGCTTGCCGTACGTTTTTTAGATCCTTCTTATTGCTCTTCGGTAACTTCTATAACGCTTGTGGTCATATCAGTTGATGCTGCTACATCGGTCGATTGCGGTGCATCGCTGCTTGATGTTTCGCTAGCGCTATCAGCGGTGTCCTCTTCTTCAGCGCTTGCTGTTTTTAATCCTTGCCCTGCAGAGGCTGAGTAGGTCGACGCACTTGATTTCTGATCTTGCTGACCACTTGAAAGCGATACAATGGCAGCAGCGGTATCCTCTTGGGATGCAGTATCTGACGAACTATCATCGCTTGACGCAAGAGCCTGAGCGCTTTGTGATGTTGATGTCTGTGAAGCTGCGATTGAAACTGATGAAATGCTTAAGCTGTCCGACGCCATATATCCTCCTTGAAGAAATCATTTTCTTCCTTATTCTTTGAAGCATATAGTCGGCAGCTGCTCTGAGCTCTTTATGTTAGGGAACTATTTCTTTTGCTCTATTCAGATATGCATTAAAAAAAACGCCCCCTTGCGGGAGCGTTCCTTTGTACGCTGTGTATGACAGCAAGCAGGGAATTACATTCCCATGCCGCCCATACCACCCATACCACCGTGATCATGGCCAGCTTTTTCAGCCTTTGGGATCTCAGTGATTGCAGCTTCAGTGATGAGCATAAGCCCAGCTACTGATGCAGCATTTTGGAGTGCAGTACGTGTTACCTTGGTTGGGTCGATGATGCCCGCTTTTACGAGATCTTCGTACTCACCCTTAGCCGCGTTGAATCCATTAGCACCTTTTGAAGAAAGTACTTTATCAACAACAACGGATGGCTCAGCACCAGCGTTTGCAGCGATCTGTCGAAGTGGCGCCTGGATAGCTTGGATAACAATTCGAGCACCAGCTCTTTGATCATCATTGTCGAACTTAAGAGCTTTGAGTCTGTCGATTGTACGGATAAGTGCAACACCACCACCAGGTACAACGCCTTCTTCAACAGCTGCGCGAGTTGCGTGGAGCGCATCTTCAACACGAGCTTTCTTCTCTTTCATCTCAACTTCAGTAGCAGCACCAACATGGATAACTGCAACACCGCCAACGAGTTTCGCAAGACGCTCTTGAAGCTTCTCACGATCATAGTCAGAAGTTGTTTCTTCGATCTGGTTGCGAATTAGTTGTACGCGACCTTTGATTGCATCTTTCGTACCAGCGCCATCGATAACAGTCGTGTTATCTTTCGTGCACACGATTCTTTTTGCCTTACCAAGATCCGCCATAGTGACGTTCTCAAGTTTAAGACCAAGGTCTTCAGTGATGCACTTACCACCAGTAAGAATAGCGATGTCTTCGAGCATTGCTTTACGACGATCACCAAAGCCAGGAGCTTTTACTGCACAGATGTTAAGCGTGCCGCGGATCTTGTTTACAACAAGTGTTGCAAGCGCTTCACCTTCGATATCTTCAGCAATGATAAGGAGTGGCTTACCAGCTTTTGCAACTTGCTCAAGCACTGGAAGAAGATCTTTCATCGCAGAGATTTTCTTCTCATTGATGAGGATGAGGCAGTTATCGATCTCTGCTTCCATACGGTCTGCATTGGTTGCAAAGTAAGGAGAGAGGTATCCTCTGTCGAACTGCATACCTTCAACAACTTCAAGCGTTGTCTCAAGGCCTTTTGCTTCTTCAACAGTAATAACGCCTTCCTTGCCAACTTTTTCCATTGCTTCAGCAATGATCTGACCAATTTCTGTGTCAGCGTTTGCAGAGATAGTACCAACTTGAGCAATCTCATCTTTACCTTTTGTAGGCTTAGAAAGATCTTTCAACGCTTCAACTGCTTCACGAACCGCAGCATCAATACCACGCTTCAATGACATTGGATCATGTCCAGCAGCAACAAGCTTTAAGCCTTCACGATAAATTGCATCAGCTAGAACTGTTGCAGTTGTTGTACCGTCACCAGCAGCGTCAGAAGTTTTTGAAGCAACTTCTTTGACCATTTGTGCGCCCATGTTTGCGAACTTGTTTTCAAGCTCGATTTCTTTTGCAACTGTCACACCATCTTTCGTTACTGTTGGAGCACCAAAGCTCTTTTCAATAACAACAACGCGACCTTTAGGACCCATCGTTACGCGAACTGCATCTGCAAGAGTTTTAACTCCTTCAAGAATTTGTTCACGAGCTTCAAATCCGAATTCTAATTTTTTAGCCATGTAAAATTTTCCTTACTATAAATGAAAAACAATCTGTTACTTAGTCAACCACAACGCCAAGCACATCATCTTCGCGCATGATGAGGTAGTCGTTACCATCGATCTTAATTTCAGTACCAGCGTACTTACCGAAGAGGATTTTATCGCCTTCTTTGAGGTCAACGGGACGAATAGTGCCGTCTTCGTGGACTTTTCCTTTTCCAACTGCAATGACTTTGCCCTGTTGTGGCTTTTCTTTCGCAGTCTCAGGAATGTAGAGACCAGAAGCAGTTTTTTCTTCTCCTTCAAGTCGCTCTACGATTAGTCTGTCCTGTAGGGGACGGATCTTCGCTTTTTTACTCATACCGTATTTCTCCTTCAATAATGGTATTTCTTAAATAAATTCAATAACTTAGAATCGAGCTGTCTTCTCGTTAGCGTCTCTTGGCGAGGAGCTTACGGAGAAAGTCGTTAGGGATTCCCGATTCCGGTCGGACATATACTCATGCTGAGCCAGAATTTCAAGGGCAGGGCAGTATATATTTGCGATTCCGAAGAGTTTATCATGTCATCTATGGGAAACGCCGCAACTGTCTCGACGCACGAGAACTATTCTTCTGACTTGTATGCTATTTTAGACAGAGCGGTTAAGGATTCCTATGCGCCATCCTTCTCGGCAATGGTGGTCAAAGACAATAATGTCGTGGCGAAAGCTGCCGCAGGTCTTGCCTCCCGTAGTATCGACAGTGGTGGATCGCTTGGTGATATTAGTGCTACGACCGAGACGGTCTACGATATTTCAGAGCTCACACAGCTGCTGGTAACCGTGCCGCTTCTGATGTTGATGGTGCAAGAGGGCAAGCTTGATTTAAATCATCGTGTGTCTCGATATCTTCCAAGTTTTAACGTCCTTGGAAAATCAACTGTTACCATCGGTCATTTACTTTCTCATACAAGTGGCTTGCCTTCTCAAGTGTCGTTTTATGAAGCGCTCTATTCTGAGCATGGGCAAGCCGCGCTTGGTCTTGTCTCAGGAAAAGGTGCTCGTGATTTTATTCTGCACACAATTATGCGCAGTGGGCTGAAATACCCATCTGAGAGTAAGCAAAGTTATAGTGAGCAAAACTTTATTTTGCTTGGCGCTATTATCGAGCTGCTCACAGGCATGACCCTTGAGAAAGCTGCGCAAAAGTTTATTTTTAAACCGCTGAATCTGCGTTCAACGAGCTTTATTGATATATCATTGCTGCGTCGACGTGGGTTGCAAACAAGACATGAAATGATCGCTGCAACGGATGTATGTCCACGACGTGATAAACTTGCTTGGGGCGAAGTGTTCGATGAGACCTCTTTTGTTATGGGTGGTATCTCTGGTCATGCAGGACTCTTTTCGACTGCAAGTGATATCGCTGTTCTTTGTGCAGAATTTGTTGCGGCTGCTGCTGGAAAATCCGCCTTGCTCTCGCGCTCAGTCATGAGAACCTTTGTTGAAGGTGGTACCTTTTCAATTCCAACATCATATCGATTTGGTTTTGATAGTCCTTCCCGTGAGAATGGTATGAGTGAATCTGGTTTGTCACCGATGAGTGTTGGCATCACCAGTGCAACAGGCTGTGCAGCATGGATTGACCTTGAACAGAATCTGGCTATCGTGTTACTCGCCAATAAAATAGATTCGTCACGAACGAATCGAAAACTGCTGAGTGTACGACATGAAATCGTACGGCTCGCCAAATCGAGAGTGTAATCAAACTATGTGGGATCGTCTTCGAGAAGTCGAACAAAGGTTCGAAGAGCTTGCGTTAATGTTAACGCAGCCTGAAATTATTATGAATCGAGAGCTTTTTTCTCGATACTCAAAAGAGCATAAAGATCTGACAGAGCTTGTTGCAACGTTTCGTTCATACAATAAAGCGAAAGAAGAGCTTGCAGGAAGTAGAGAGCTTATCAATGCAGAGAAAGACGATGAGCTGCGTGGTATGGCAGAAGAGGAAGCAAAGCTTCTTGAAGGAGAGCTCGAAGGGCTTGAAAGCAAACTCCAGATTTTGCTGCTTCCAAAAGATCCGAATGATGACAAGAACGTTATCCTTGAGATTCGTGCAGGTGCTGGTGGTGATGAATCGGGCATTTTTGCAGGTGAATTATTGCGGCTCTATACACGCTATGCTGAGAACCAAAAGTGGAAGATTGAGCTTCTTTCCACAAGTCATGCTGATGCTGGTGGCTACAAAGAAGTTGTCGCCATGATCACAGGGCAGGGGGCATTTAGTCGTCTTAAGTATGAGCGTGGCGTGCACCGAGTGCAGCGTGTTCCTGCAACTGAGTCGCAAGGACGAATTCATACCTCGACGGTGACTGTTGCCGTCTTACCTGAAGCAGAAGATGTAGAACTCCATATCGATAATAAAGATCTGCAGATTGATGTATACCGTGCATCAGGAGCTGGTGGTCAGCACGTCAATACAACGGATTCTGCTGTGCGAATCACACATATACCTACCGGTATTGTTGTTGCGATGCAGGATGAGCGCAGTCAGCACAAGAATAAAGAGAAAGCGATGCGTGTTTTGCGTGCACGTTTGCTTGAAGCACAGGAAGAAAAGCTCAATGCAGAGCGCCGTGATGATAGACGTTCACAAGTTGGCACAGGAGATCGCTCTGAGAAAATACGAACGTACAATTTTCCTCAGAGCCGTGTGACGGATCATCGTATTGGTCTTTCGCTGTACTCAATTGACGCCATAATGAATGGTGATCTTGATCAACTCATTGAGCCTGCAGTTGCTTATTTCCAAACAGAAGCATTGAAAGAAAGTCTTGCAAATTGAGGTCGATTAAAACGCTCCTTCAGTCTGGCAGTACCTTGCTCCAACAAGTTTCAGAGACACCTCGCCTTGACGCAGAGCTATTGCTTGCTGCCTTGTCAAAAAAAGATCGAGTCTGGTTACTGGCGCACAGTGATGAATTGCTTGCGGAGGATCTGAATGCTGCATTTGACCAAGCAATCGATCGTCGCGCTCGCCATGAGCCTCTTGCGTATATTATTGGTCATAAGTTTTTTTGGGAGTCTCAGTTTCGCGTGACACCAGCAGTGCTTATTCCGCGACCCGAAACTGAAATGCTTGTTGAGCAAGCTCTAGCTTTTGCAGAGCAGCATGCGCGTATCCATCAGCGACCACTTGCGGTGCTTGACCTTGGAACAGGCAGCGGTTGTATCGGTATCAGTGTTGCGCTTGAGCTTGAGAAAAGACAGATCCCATTGCAGCAATTGATTCTCGCCGATATATCGCCAGATGCACTTGCAGTGGCACAGGAGAATGCAGATCTGATTTTGCCTGCGACTTGTCGCGCCCGTGTCAGTACTGTCGTTTCAGATTGGTTCCAAGCAGTAGAGGGGCACTTTGATATTATTCTTTCAAACCCTCCTTATATTGCGCGTGACGATACAAGAGTATATCCAGGTGCCCAGTATGAACCACAGCACGCACTCTATGCTGATGATATACAAGCAGGCAGTGGGCTTGCTGCAGTTGAACAAATTATACGTGGTGCTGCTGCACATCTTGCACCAGATGGTGTTGTGATGATTGAGTGCGGCGACCTACAAGCGCAGAATATTCAAAGAGTCGCAGAGCAACATCATTACACTGCTCGCAGCTACACTGATCTGAGTGGCAAAGAACGGGGCGTCATATTCACACGCACAGCGCCTCTGTAAGCGCTTTCCAGCACGCAGTTGCTTGAATAGGACTTTCATCAGGATGTGCAATCTGCGATCCGCCAAAGCGAGTAGAGAGCCTGTATGCACTATCATCTTTTCGTATCGTGGCATAAAAAAAATCGTCAATCGACGGCGCAAAGCCAAGCCAAGAGAAATAGTGAGCGACGATCCACTCAAGATTAAGTCGGCAAGTGTCTAGTACAAAATGATCTTGAGCCAATAGTGCTTGGATATGTTGCTCCGCTAAGCCGTCGTAGAGCGGAATGATGTCGCGGTGCACTTTCAAAGTAATAGAAAAAAGATACTGCCCACGTTTTTTACAACCAGCATAGGTTGACAGAAGACGAACTTCGACAGGTTCAGGTTGATCATCATCAAGTAAGAGCGAACCTGAGCAGAAAAATATCTCATGCGCATTGAGCCCCTGAATGTTAACGACAAATTCAGGTGCTTTCGCAAGTTCTGTTATCTGTGCTGCCACATGAAAGAGTTTCAGAGCTGCCTGGGATGCTTGTGTGGCAGTAAGAGAAGCGCTGCTTGAGCCCTCGGTGCGGTAGAGCGAAGAGAATATCTTCTTGTGGCGGCTGTATGGGAGGGAGGAAGGGTGAGTCGTCATGTGTTCTGATCTGTACGTATTAGTGATGATGTAGCTCTATTACGCCAAAAAAAAAAGGGGTGATCTTCATATTTCTTTATTTTTTAGTAGGAAACTTTGTTAGGTTCAAACCCGATTCATTCGTGAGACGTAAAACAAGTCTGAAGTCATGATTGATATTTTAGTCGTAGATACCAGTGCAGAACAGCGAGCTCGATTGTGTGATCGAATTCTTGCGCTGCAGAGTGAAGTCACCCGCCTGACCCATGCGGCTCCTCAGGTCTCGCTTCGACCTGCAGCTCCACAAGAGCTCTCGTACCTCAAGCAACCTGATTTCGTTATCCTCGGGAAAGGATTCCTTACTGAAGACTTGGTGCAAATCGCATCGGTGAAAAAATCATTCCCTGAGAGCCACATCATCGCAGAAGTCAGCAAAGATCTCGCTAGCTTTGCAGTTGCAGAACAGATGGTGCGACTTGGTGTTGATGACATGCTCTCTGATGAAATCAGTGCACCTGATTTCTTTCGTAAAATGATCCTGTTAGGAAAAAAAGAGCGAACGGAGTCGAGTGGAAAACTTATTGTTGTTGATAGCGGTAAAGGAGGCACTGGCGTCACGACGATGGTTGCCGCACTGGGTGAAGTCCTTCGATCTCATGGAAAGCGAGTCTGTTTGATTGATCTTGATACCGAGACGCAAGACTTAACTCGATTCCTGCAAGTTCGTCCGACCGTCAATGAAAATTTATCCGCTGTTCTTGAGCAGGGTAAAGCTATTGTCAAAGAGTGCGTCGATCAGATGTTAGTTTCAATTGACGGCGATTCTGATCTGAATATCGTTACGCCACCTGTTTTCGATCTGATGACACATGATCCTCGTTCTCAAATGATTCGTACCTTTCTTGCCGTGCTCGAGCAGCTTGATACAAGTTTTGATGTAGTCATCATTGATGTTGCTGGTTTGCGCGGTGCTTTGCAGCTTGCGCTACAACGTATTGCGGACTGCTACCTCTATGTTGCAAATCCAGAGCTTGCTTCGATCTTTGCTACGATTCACGCAATTCAGCGTGCAGCAGAAACCCACATAAAGCAGGATATTCGCATTATGCTCAATACGCGGACCATGCAAGGCTTGCCTCGCTCGTTGGTCAGTGCCGAGCTTGTCAAAGCAACAGGTCTTGATGCATCGCAGATTCTTGCAGGGAGTGTGCCATGGTCACAAGCATTGCTCTCATGGCCTGGTTCCGCAGGATCGCTATTTACTGGAAGTGCAAAGAAAATTGAGCATCATCTTTCTCAGATGCTTGCTGAACTCTCGTACATTGATCTTCAGCCAACGACGACGCTCAAACCACCTGTTATACATCGCATCATTGAGCGAACTGTTTCAGGCTTTGCAAAATTGTCGACACGACGCGGACATGCTCCTGTGAAAAAAATATCAATTCAAGCCTCTGGGGTGCAGCAGCCAACTGTTGCAGCAATGCCTGCCATTGAACCACCGAGGATTGCATTGCCAATGATTGAATAACGTAATGACTGTAAAGGAGTATCTATATGAAAAATAATAAGAAACAAAAAGGGTTCACATTGCTTGAATACACTGCAGGCGCTGCCGTAATCATCGGTGTGGTCTGGGTGGCAGTAAATGCAATGGGTGGAAGCCTTCGTGATGTTTTTGATGCAATTTCACGCTGGGCAAACGGACGCGTCAGCCAAATTGATAACGGTTCGGGTAATTAATCGCCATGGCTGTTCGATATCGAGCTCGGCAACGTCGTGGCGTAACATCATTTACACCAGCAATTGTATTCTTAGGTGGTTCAATCCTAATGAGTGCTCTTGTTCTGTCGTTTACCTCTCAAAAGCAAGAGGTAAAACCACAGCCTATTGTTGTTGCTGAGTTCGATACGGTCTCTTTGCCAGTGCCTACCAAATCGGTGCCAGCAGGGGTGAAGGGAAAAGATATTCTGTATAAGTTTGTTTCATTCCCGAAACAACAGATTCCACAGGGCGCAATTACCGATATTACATTGATTGCAGATCAGGCTACGAACGCAGTGTTGCCTGCCGATTTACCACTTTTTGAGAGTAATTTTTCAAAAGCTGGGCATACATCTAATCCAGTCATTGAGCGTATTCCAGCAGGCATGCGAGCGATGACGATTCGCGTGGATGCAACAACAGCGGTTGAAGGATGGGCAGGAAGTGGTGCTATTGTTGATGTTTTGCTGGTCACCAAAGATCAAACAAAAGTTGTCGCAGAAAAAGTACGAATTCTTTCTGCTGAACGATCCGTCGCACCTGTTGAAGGATCTGGTGCGCCGTCAGTGCCAAATACGATTACTGTTCTCGTTACGCAGGAGCAGTGCCTTGCAATTAATACAGCGATTCCGCTTGGTAAGATTGCATTTGCTCTTCGTAGTACTGCTGATGAAGCAACATGGAGTGACAGTATTTATACGCCTGAGCGATTGCAAGGTGCTGCTATTGCATCGCATGAAAAACGTCCTCAAATATCTGGGTTTGTCTCAGTGAAAGATAATGGCAGTAAGCCAGGTAAACAATTTGCATTTACTGATGGGCGGTGGATTAAGACTGATGCCGTACCAACTGGATTTTTAGTTGATAGAGTTGATGAGGTAGCAAAATGAAACGGCTCTCACTGGCAAGTCAAGAAACATACCTGCCAGTAGTTGCTGGAAGCTCGCACGAGCGCAAGCCGCAGTTCTCATCGGCGACAATTATATATGTGCTGCAAGAAATGCTTCGCGAGCTTGCACAACATCCAGAAGAAGTACTCAGTGATGAAAAAGAGTTAACAAGAATTTTACAGACTGTTGAGCAAGCAGTTGGGATGCAGCTCACCCAACTAGAGCGCACAGAAATACTTGCGAGTATTGAAAAAGAGCAGCGAACGTTTGGTGTTCTGCAAGAGCTTGTCGATGATCCAAGTGTCTCTGATATCATTATAACAGACTACGCACATATTACCGTTCAAAAAGGACGTCGTAATATTCGTACCGATTACTCGTTTGCGACACCTGCTGCATATGAGATTTTCGTTGAGCGATTGTTAACAAAAGCAGGTTCAAGTTACTCAACAAAGAAACCTATCGCTGATGGTATGCTTGGATCATTTGCCCGTATTCATGCAGTGCATAAGTCTATCTGTGAAGGAGGACCCTATGTCACCATCAGGCTTAACCGTTTCTCATCAGTGCATATTGCAGATCTATTAAAAGCAGGGCTTGCGCCGCGACCAGTGTTTACGTACCTCGAAGCAATTGTTGCGACAGGGCACACCATCTTAATAGCTGGTGAGGTTGGTACCGGTAAAACAACTTTAGCGCGTGCCCTTGCAGGAACAATTCCTTCTGATGAATCTATTATCGTTATTGAAGATACCCCTGAAATTCGGCTCACGCATCCGCACGTTCGTTATGTGACGACTCGCGAAGCAAACACTGATGGTGCAGGTAAAATTTCACCGAGCGAATGTATTCGCGCAGGTATGCGTATGGCAATGAACCGCATCATTTTCGGAGAAATTCGAGATGCTGAAGCGGCTGAAAGTTTTATTGATGTGTGTGCTTCAGGTCATCCAGGGCTTTCAACGATTCATGCACGTACTGCATATGATGCTGTTGCTCGTCTTGAACTATTCCTCGGACGAGCACAGAAAGGAGTTGAGAAACGGGTGTTAACTGAGCAGATTGCGACAGCGCTGCATGTCATCGTACACATTGATATTTGTAAGGCGACTGGCTTGCGTCGCATTATGGAAGTCAAAGAGATTGGCCCGTTTTCAGATGGTGTTTTGCGTCAACGAGATATCTTTCGCTATGCGCCAAAAGATGGACAGCCAAGTTGGAATGTTTGTCACAAGGTGAGTGGATACCGAGAGAAACTTGAACATGCGGAACGACCCTCTGTCCTCTCTCACTTACCGCATGAAGTGGGATTTTCGGTTGAAGAGCAGCTCCAACAGTTTCGCACAAGGGAAGCAGCATGATTTTGCACCGTGCGGCTCGAACTCAGCTTCAGGATCTTTTGCGCGGTGGTGACATTGTTGCGCCCACTCTTAAAAAAAGTCTTCATGGTGCTACTGCTCAACGTATCTCTTTTTTTGAGCGACAGCAGCAACGAAAGCATAAATTTGAAGAAGATTATCCAGCATTTCTTTTAGCTGTTGCTTCAGCATTACGCACAGGACTTGATCCATTTGTTGCGATTGAATCAGTTGAGACTATGTTGCCATCCACATCGCTGTTACGTCATGAAATTGAGCGCTTTCGCACACAGCTTGCTGCAGGTGTTCCTGAAGAGGAAGCAATTTTTTCATTTGCTTCAACAATCAATCATCCCGATGTACGACTGTTTACAACAGCACTCTTGTTAGCGCGGCGAGAGGGTTCTTCACTTGGGGGCTGTTTACAACGACTCAATCGCTTTACTCGCCAACGTCAAGCGTTTCGACGAAAAGCAAAAAGTGCTGTTGCAATGCAACGTCTTTCAAGTTTTGGAATTATTGGTTGCAGCTTGCTTATTGGCATCATGCAGATAGGCATGAATCAGCAAAGTTTTTTTGAAGCGTGGCACCATCCACTTGGGCGAATCTTACTTGCGAGTGGTGGATCACTCCTTGCTGCTGGCTTTGTGTGGATCCTCTACTTAGGGAGGACCAGACTGTGATACAGCATGTACTGATTATTATGGTACCATGTCTGTTGGTGTTAAGTGGCCTCTACTTGGCGCGACATGAGCAGCGCGTGAAAGTGCAAGCAAAACTGTATGATCTTGCTGATGATGGTATGCTTACGGCTCATCATACTAAGCGCGAATACGGATTGCTCAAAACTAAACAAATAGTACCACTCGTATTGGTTGCGATAAGCTTCGTGATGCAAAGTGTGAGGGGTGCAAGCCTTGGCACTACTATAGCTTCATCATTGATAGCAGGTGCAGTCGGTGTTTTGATAGCAGAGCAGCTTAAGAAACGAAAAGCTGCAAATGCGCAAAAAGCGATTGACTACTTTTTGCCCCTTGTGATGGAGCGAGTTGTGATGGCAGCAGAGGCAGGATTAGATATTCTGCCTGCAATTAAAGCTGTCGTGAGTATTGAAGAGCGTCAGCATTCGTTCCTCAACGAACGACATCTTCCTACGAGCGAGGATCCTGTCAGCCGAGCACTAGCAACTGTT
>JBILLA010000139.1:0-7185 GCA_044376365.1 Bdellovibrionota bacterium
CCGAAGGCACGTTACCCCTTGCGAGCCTCAATCCAGGCATTGAGCGAGCACTTGGTGAAGCAGTGCAGCAAACTGATGAAGGATCGTATCTTGCATTAGAGCCTGGATATGCTCAGAGACTGATCAACCGTTTGACACAGGTCTCTGAGAAATTTATGGAGCGAGGGTTAACGCCGGTGGTACTTGCTCCAGGTCATGTAAGGGCGGCACTTGCACACTTTATTGATCGATTTACCCCTGGCATCGCGGTGATTAGTCACCAAGAGATTGCGCCAAATACACGAGTTCAATCACTCGGTATCGTAGCAATCGAAGAGTGAGACCGTCGCGAATATAGTTAGAGAATAAGGAAACAAAACAATGCGAACAAGGATGTTTCGTGGGACAGAAGTTTCATCAGTGATGAGCCAAATTCGTGAAGAAGTTGGCGAAGACGCGTTTATCGTATCCATGACAGACAATGCTGGACGAGTTGAGATTGAAGTCGGCGTTGAAGAAGGCTTACCGACTGTTCGACTTGAACATCCCATAACAGACGCACTTGTTGAGACCACTGCATCGCCGTCTGATACAGAGGGACTCTTGACGCTCCTTCTTGAGCACGGCATTGCTCGGCATCATGCTACTGCTATTGTGAAAGGTGCCAGTACTCTTTCGCATACAGAGATGAGTGCTGATAAACGTATCGGTCATGGTCTTGATACTATCCTTGAATGTAATTCTCTCTTACCGATGCGTTCAAATGTTGTTGCGCTGTGTGGTGCTACCGGTGTTGGTAAAACAACGACTATTGCAAAGCTTGCTGCTCGCTTGAAGCAGAGCTTTGATATGAAAATTGGTCTTATCGCAGCAGATACATATCGTATCGGTGCTGGATTCCATCTTCAGACCTATGCATCTCTTATGAATATGCCGTTTCGTCAGATCCAAGCAACGGGCATTAAGGGCGCTAAAGAGCTTCGTGATGCAGTGCAGCAGTTCTCACAGTATGACCTTGTACTCATTGATACATCAGGGTGTGGACCTCGTGAAAAAGGTCGAATTGAAGATCTTGAAAAATCACTTTCATTATTACCTGATGTCGAGACCATGCTTGTCCTTCCTGCGCCATCAAATGATTTTGATCTTCATGCAGCGGCACGATCATTTGCAGCTATTGATTATAGCAGAATCATCCTCTCAAAAGTTGATGAAAGCGGCTTTATTGGGCCTGTCATTAACACTCTTATTGACCTCAAAAAACCCCTTGCCTTTATCGCCTCTGGGCAGCGTGTGCCAGAGGATATTGAGCCAGCGTCAAATCGCCGACTAGGCTGGATGCTGACACGAGCGATGCAGTAAGGCCTCTTTGGTGTACAAAAATGTACACCAACAACATGTCAAATCAAGATGTTATATCAGGAGCGCAGTGAGTTATGAAAATAGAACAGACGCAAAAAAAAGACGGAACGGCCAGGCACTCCCTCGAATCATATATTGAGACGAGTCATAGTCCTCAGCAAGTAGTGCAACAGGATCAAGCTGAAGGACTTCGACGTTTACGAATTCAAAAAAAAGCTCCAAGTGGCATGAAAGGGATTACCAGAGTTATAAGTTTCACGAGTGGAAAGGGAGGTGTCGGTAAGACCCAGACCATCGTGAATACAGCCATTGCCCTCGCACGGATGGGTAAATCGGTCTTACTCCTCGATGCAGATCTTGGACTGGCTAATGTGAATGTTCTGCTTGGCATTACACCAAAATATACCCTTCAAGATGTTTTCTCTGGTGTGAAATCACTGAGAGACATCCTCATTACAGGCCCAGAAGGTATCTCAATCATTCCAGCAGCAAGTGGTGTTGAATCAATCTGCGAACTCAATGCACACCAAAAGTTAATGCTCTTGCAGGGCATTGAAGAAGTGGCGCATTCGTACGATTACTTACTCATCGACACGCGAGCAGGAATCAGCAGCGATGTGATGTACTTTAACACAGCATCTTCAGAGATTGTCTGTGTGATTAATAATGAGCCGACATCGCTCACCGATGCATATGCATCGATTAAAGTTCTTTCAACAAATTACGGCGAAAAACGAGTACTCGTTGTCGCTAATAATGTGAGTGATGATCGAGAAGGTATGAAAGCTTTTACTCGATTGTCTCAAGCAGTTGAAAAGTTTTTGCGCATTGAGGTGACGTACCTCGGGTGCATTCCACGGGATGGAGCAGTAACACAGGCTATACAGCATCAGCAGCCGGTACTTGAACTATTTCCTACATCACCTGCGTCGCGTGCAATTGGTCGAATTGCATCACGTATTGATGAGGAATTTTTGCAGTATCGTGTGAAGGGGGGCATGCAGTTCTTCTTCGAGCAGATTTTAGCGGTAGGGTAATGAGCAGTGGCTGGGACCAAGAAACAGGTCATGAAGAAAGCAAGCGCTCTGTTTATACAGAAGCTTGCAGCAGCAGTATCGCTCCTTGCTTTGGTTGTAACGACATTAGCAGGGATTATGGGGGGCGCGCGAATTATCACCATTACCTATCGAGCGGCTGTGGTGGTTGTCGTCGTCGGAATGCTCACCAGGGTCTTAGTTAAGATTCTGGAAAGTTATGAGGAGATTAAATAGTGGTGAAGGCTAAGAAATCTGCCGCAGAGGCATACAAAGTAAATACTACTGATACGCAAGACCGTGAAGAATTGATTCGTCAATATCTGCCACTCGTCAAGCGTGTGGTGCACCGCCTCTCGGGTCGGTTGCCAAAGGATATTGATATGCGAGAGATGCTCAACTCTGGCATTATTGGCCTCGTTGATGCCCTTGAAAAATACGATCCAAAACATGAAACAAATTTCGCAACCTATGCACAGTTCCGAATTCGAGGTGCTATACTTGATAGCTTCCGTTCTCAGGACTGGCTGCCTCGGTCACTGCGCTTTAAGTCACATAAGCTTGAGCAAGCATACCAGCGTATTGAACAAAAATTAGGTCGTCCAGCGACCGATGAAGAAG
Organism: Bdellovibrionota bacterium; assembly: GCA_044376365.1. Classification (GTDB taxonomy): domain Bacteria; phylum Bdellovibrionota_C; class UBA2361; order UBA2361; family JBIKWN01; genus JBIKWN01. Next base: position 2,997 of record JBILLA010000139.1, read on the forward strand.
TGTCACAAGAGCTTGGTATTCCGATTGAAGAGCTTCAGGGAATGCTGAGTGAAGTAGGTAGTATTGTCATGCTTTCGTTTGAAGAGCTTGGCTTTGGTCACGGCGAAGAGCGATTTCAAGCTGAAGACGTTGTTGCAAGTAAAGGACAAGATCCATTAGGACAAATTCTTGGTGCTGAAAAAATTGGCCTTATTGCACGTGCACTTGATCGATTACCAGAGAAAGAGCGTCTCGTGATAAGCCTCTATTTCTATGAAGAACTCAATCTTAAAGAGATTGGCGAAATTCTTGGTGTAACTGAATCACGAGCATCGCAAGTACGCTCACGTGGCCTCATTCGCCTTAAGAACTACCTCAAACATGCAATGTAGTAGAGACGCTGTATGGATGAGCTCGGCTCCCCTCCAGTCAGTGACCGAGTAGAGCAAGTACTGCTATTAGAGCATGCTGCTCATGAAGTGAAGCATGCTCTTGAAGAGATAGTAGAGCAGCTTCCCCATATTACCCTGACTGAAGTTTCAAATCTTGAGAGCTATAGGAAGCAAGTCTTAAGTGTTGATTATGACATTGTAATCCTTGACTATGATCTGTCCGGCGATCAAGGCATGAGCCTCATTCATGAATTACAGCTTAAAGACTATGAACCTGCTGTCTTGATTGTTTCTTCAAAAATCCACTCAAGAGTGTTTAATGAAGTTTTTAATCAGGGACTCTATCGTTACATCATTAAAGATGGCATGTGGCGTGATGAAATCGGCCCAGCGCTTCGGTCTCTTTTACGAATTCGTCGTTTAGAGCAAGAAAATCGGAATCTATTGGCAAAATTGACAGAAGCGAATGCTCTGTTAAATGAAAAAAATCGGCGTCTTGATGAATTTAGCGCCACACTTGCTCATGATATTCGCGGCCCGTTAGGTGGCATATGCATGAAGCTTGAATATATTCTTGATTCGTATGGTACAACATTTGACCCAAAGCTGTTTGGGTTACTTGATAGAGCTCGAATGACGAGTGAGCGTCTGACTCATATTGTGCAAGCTATGTATGATTTTGCAAAGCTTGGCAGTAAAGCTGCTAAAATGGATTCAGTCAACCTTGTTGAGCTTGTTTCACATGTTTGCCAAGATCTTTCTTATGATGATGCACTTGATATTTCAATTTTAATTGATGAGAAGTTGCCTGTGGTGTGGGGAAGTCGCGAGTTACTCGCCCGAGTGTTTTTGAATCTTATTCAGAACGCTATTAAGTATAATGACAAAGTAGAGATGAAAGTCGAAGTTGGACTTGATGCAATTGAGTCGAAAACACTTGGCTCTTTTGCCCGTATTTTTGTTCGTGATAATGGTCAAGGTATTCCCGAGTCACAGAAGCGAGAAATATTTACAACGTTTGCTCGAGGCCTGCATTATGCATCTCAAAAGAAAGAGGGGCTTGGGCTTGGCTTATCTGTTGTCCAACGTATCGTCGAGCTTCATTTTGGAAAAGTATGGGTCGAGTCAGTGGTTGGCCAAGGCAGCACGTTTTATATGCTGCTTCCTATCGATGAAATTAGTTTTGCCCGCTAATTCCTGTTTTTTGTAAAAGACAAAGTGTCTCTACGTGTGATGTGAGTGGAAACATATCAAAACACTGAGCACGTACTATTGTATAACATGGAGCAAGCATTTGTATGTCACGTGCAAGAGTATCAGGATTGCAGCTTGAGTAGAGTATATGCTGCGGCTGCATGTTCATAAGCGTATCGAGCACGGCACTACTAAGGCCTCGACGTGGCGGATTAACGATGACGGTATCGGCATATGGCAGGGTGCACGATTGTTCAAGATCATGTGCTTTAAATGAGAGGTGCGTCAGTTGAGCAGCATGTGCACTTTCCTTCGCAGCAGCAATCGCTTGCTCTGTAATATCAATGCCAAGGCTTTCTTTGCTTAGTGGTGCTGTTGCTATGCTAAAAGCTCCTGCGCCGCAGTAGAGCTCAAGAATTTTCTCTATTGAACATGCTGACAGCCAGCGTCTGGCTGTCTCATAGAGTGCTGTTGCAATGACTGGTGTTACTTGAAAGAAGCTCTGAGGAGCGAGTGCGACTGAGCATGAACCATAGCGCTCCCAGATGTACTGGTTTTCTGTCAGAAAGATCTCATGTTCGCTTTCAAAATTAGCCTGGTGCTGAGGTTGGATGATGAGTGTGAGAACAGACAGTGGTGGGAAGGACGTAAAAAAGTGAGATCGGATTTTTTTAAATTTCTCTTCGAGTGCGCGGCTGCGTAGCACAATCCTTACGGCGAGTGCTGATTGATCGTAGGTACAACCAAGAATTAATCCTTTCACTTCGCCGCGCTGTGATGCGATATCGTAAGGCGTAAGTTGATGCTCGCATATCTGTGAGTGAAAAAACGTTATAAACTGATTAATCATTGGAACATGAAGCGGGCATGCGTCTAAAGCTTGCACTGAGGCAGATGCATTAAAGAAGCCCAGTATGGGATCTGTGACCGTACCTCCTACGGCGATTTTTGCTTTCGTTCTTGAGGAAAGAGGGCTATTAGCCACACAGAGTGGTTCAAAAGCGACAGCAGGGTTACTGTGTTGTAGGGCTGTTTTGACCTTTGATTCTTTGTGCTTTGCTGCCCCTTTGTTCCCGAGAGGCAAGAGATCGCAGGAACGGCATTCACCACGTTGGTAGTATGAGCATTGTTCAGTCATCGGTCGTGAGTGATTCGTAAGAAAGGATATCTCGTTTTAATGATGTATTTGGTGGCTTTGGTCCAAGCCAGATACGCAAAACTTGCATACCAAATGCTGGATTACTATCAGCTGCGAGCTGCTGCTTGTTAAGCATCACGGCTACACCTGCTTTATTAAAAATAATCTCAAGCATATCATTTTTCTCTATACGAGGAAGATGCTTGGCAAGAGTTTTAATCTTTTCAAGAAACGGTGATGATTCGTTGTTATCTTCGAAATTATAGGTAAATGCTTCTTGTACGTCGTCCTCAGAGACCGTGCGCAAAAAGAAAAGTCTTAACCGACGCTCTCCTTGCATTGCAAGAATTGACTCTGCCTCATGAGTTTGTGTTGGTAGATAGAGTGCAGCGACGTATACTTTAATGCTAAAGATCGTTGCTTTGCGGTAGCCGACACCATTGAGATAGAGCAGATTTTGATCCGATACATTGAGCGTGTGAGGGAACGAGACTCCTTCTCTGGTCATATAATGTTGTGCTCTATCGTATATTTGACCGCTCGCGATAGAGCTCACAGTGAATAGGCAGAGAAGAATAAAGATCGCAGCTGTTCTCATGGAACTCCTACTTCTAGTGTACGGAAAGGACGCAGTGGTGTCACTGGATTCCTTACGTTTAAGCAATATTCCTCAGGAGGAGGGTTATCGTGTGCACTTCTTGCATAGCCCAAAGAATTCTAGGATATGACCAGTGACGTGAAAATGATGCTGTTTTTTGATGCGTTGTTCGAGTGCATCGAGGTCGTTTGGCATCTCAACGCAGCGAATTGACTTGCACTTTGTGCAGACTAGGTGATGGTGATGATGGTGGGGATCGGCTAGTTCGTACCGTTTTTGGCCTTCGAGGAGATCAATTTCATTGATGATGCCTTCATCTTTCAGGAAGAGTAATTCACGGTAGACCGTTGTCTTATTGACGTCGCGGCCCTGCTTTTTGAGCATGGTAATGAGGTCATGTGCTGCAACAGGATGCTCAGTTTGTACGAGATATGAAATGACAAGGGAACGGGTTTTAGTGGTTCGATGTCCCTTTTCTTTCAGCGCTGCAAGCAGCGCAGTTGCTTTTGCTGAGGTAGTATTGGTCATAGTGATGATATAATTGTTGGTGCAGTACAGTCTTTTTTGGTTTCTGGATAATCTAAAGTGTAATGTAACCCACGACTTTCTTTACGTCGGAGTGCGCTCTCTATAATGAGCCGCGCGATAAGTGTGAGATTTCGAAGTTCAAGAAGATCTGGTGTAATTTTAAAATCCCAATAATAGCTCTCGATCTCTTTTGCAATCAGTAAGACGCGATTTCGAGCGCGTTCAAGTCGCTTTGTTGTTCGAACAATTCCAACGTAGTTCCACATAGCCCGCCGTATTTCGTCCCAATTCTGAGAGATAACAACTTGTTCATCGCTGTTTGTTGCATTACCGCTATTCCACTCAGGAATGTCAGTACGG
>JBILLA010000140.1:0-7183 GCA_044376365.1 Bdellovibrionota bacterium
GCAGTTGGCTGTTCTTTCTTATTGCACCAGCTCTGATCAGTATCTGGATCGGTACGATTCGAGCACAGGTCTTTGCATATCTCTGCCTTATGCTGATCCTCATTGCATTCCTCCGCGTACATTATCGGCGCTGTTACATGGTACTTGCTTTCACGCCGCTTATCATGTTGCTTTGGGTTAATGCGCACGGTTCTTATGTGATTGGCTTAGCATTCGTCGCGCTCTTTACCCTGAGTGCTATGATACAACACAGGACACGAGATATTTTTTTTATAGGACTCCTTGCCACAAGCTGCTGCCTGATACCATTTTCAACACCCTACGGTTTAGCCTTTATTCCATTTTCAATTGGACAGATCACTGCTCGTCCCTACGAAGTACTAGAATGGGGGCCAATACTTCCCTGGACGATGGAAGGTATGCACCGCTATGCAGTTTTGGCCTGTCTTCTTGCTGGTGCAATGATAAAAAAGCGAGCATCACTACCCCTCGATGGATGGTTTTTACTCATCGTAAGTACCTTTTGGGGATTTCATCATGGTCGTCTTGCTCCTGTCTTTGCCATGGTTACCTGTTGCTATGCTCTTCCCCTGATTGCTGCACTCTATGATTGGTTCAATACTCATCGTCCATACGTCGTCTCGCTGATACGACGTGGAACTCTTCTTGGGCTTTTTGTCATTGCGACATGGGGAGCTCTCATGATGATTCGTTTGGCATCGATGCATTCTTTCTCAATGAACTATGCTCCCTATCCCGTCACGATGATTGAGTGGCTGTGGAACAACTATGAGGGGGGCCGAGTTTTAACTCATTACAATGACGGAAGCTTTGCTCTTTGGAGACTAGCACCACGTTTCCAAATCTCTTTTGATGGTCGCTATGATAATGTATTCCCTCCTGAGACCCGTGCTCTTGGCTTTGCAAGTTATACCCCTGGCGATCCAGATCAACAAAAAGCACTCAATCTATTCGCACCTGACTTTATCCTTATTGGATTAGACCTTCCAGGAGCTTGCGAACCAGAAAGCACGCTTCGGGAAATATTGTTTCCTGCTTTTCAATTGCTTCAAAGTGATGGGCGATTCTGCGTGTTAGGCAATGCTAAGGTACCGCCTCCTATTCCCAATGCTTTATCAACAATACGACCAATCTGGGAGAGCTCGTTTTAAGAAATTATACCTCCGTAACTACGAACCACTGAGAAGCCTCAACGCAAACTGCGGCATGAGGTTTGCTTGACCGAGCACTGCTGATGCTGCTTGCTGTGCTATTTTTTTGCTCGTCAGTGCTGCACTTTCTTCCGCAATATCGGTATCAACAATTCGGGAATTGGCTGCGAGGAACCCTTGCTGCTGGGTGCTTAGTACTTGCGTTGCAACACCAAGCCTCGACTGTACCGCACCAAGACGTGACCGAGCTAACGAAAGTCTTGATGCAACATTTTCAAGTATACCAAGAGAACTTCGAGCTTCAGGAGTTGTTAACAGTGAGAAGGTTTGCAGTTTAGAACTCGCTTTCGTATTACCAAGTGCAATACTAAAGCCAGACAGATCCATTGCTCCATCTTTATTAAGATCTCCAATATTTACTGCGCCACCAATAGGGTTAAAGCCTATCGTCAGTCCCGTTGCATAGAAGCTTCCGTCACCATTACCAAAGAAAATAGCACCTGATGCTGCAGTGGTTTCAATGATATCTGCTCTACCATCGCTATTAAGGTCACCGACCGCAATTGTTCCTGTAGTAATAGCACTGCGCACAGGCCCACTAAAGGTACCATTGCTATTACCAAATAACGTGACCACGCCTGCATTCTCACTCGAAATGATATCGAGTATCTCATCACCGTTCACATCTCGCATAAGCACACTGTCATTAGCATCAAAAACTACGGCTCCAGTGCTGTAACTAGTTATATTCCGAAATGTCCCGTTCCCATTACCATATGCGACATAGATCGTAGAGGTATTACCCTTAGATATAATATCAAGAATATTATCACCATTCAGATCAAGAGCAGGCGTATATCCATACCATACAAATAGTCCGGCTGCTGACATATTATGTGACGTCGTAAAGTTTCCACTCCCATCAGAAAGCATAATAGTTTGACCACTTGATATAATGTCATCTTTTCCATCACCGTTAAAATCACCTGTTCCCGTTATTATGTTCACAGAGGGAGAAGTAATTGCTGCACGGAATGTCCCATCACCATTACCAAAAAAGATTTCTTGTCCAACAGTCGCATTATTCGTCGTAATATCAATAAAGCCATCTCCATTAAAATCACCGGAAACCATGGTAATATTCGTAGTTAATGCCGAACCGCTTGTATTCGTCATTGTTGCTCTGAACGAACCATCTCCATTACCTAAATTAATATTAAGGTTACTTGAAGCACCATTATGTCGATGTACTCTGTCAAGATTGCCATCATTATTTAGATCGACAAGCAAAGAAAGACGATCTGAGGCATAGGTGCCTGAGACAGTAGAAAATGATCCCGTATTATCTTTCGATACATCAGTAGCACCAGCATCCACATAGAGCGCGAATTCAGTGCTATTTTGCCCAGCTTGAATCAAGAGATCATCAGTGCCATTCGCTAACAGTGCGATACCATTAAAGGTGGTACCTTCAACGATGCGATTAAATTCTTTTCGCATCTGTTGCGCTTCTTGGTCCATATTCTCACGTTGCTTGCTTGAGTAGGTACCGTTCGCACTTTGCTCTGCAAGTTCGCGAAGCCTTGTTGTTATTTCCGTCAGTTGACCGAGTGCACCATCAATAATATTGGTGGCAGAGAGTCCATCATTCACATTACGGATTCCCTGACCAAAGACTCGAGCATTTGTGCGTAGAGAACTCGAAATGGCAAGACCAGCCGCATCATCGCTTGCACGATTAATACGCTGCCCTGAGGCAAGACGCTCATAGATTGTCGACAAAGAGTCGCTCGTACGACCCAATTGCCGCTGCACATTCAATGAGACTATGTTACTACCAATTGTTATTGGCATAACGGTACTACTAGTTCCTTACTGCGTTACATCACTGTGCTGACTTCTACTGTATGTACGAAAATGCACTAGACGGTTCTCACCTACAGCGAAGCTCTACACCTCATCTCACTTAACGAACAAAATGCGAATTTTCTAAAGTAGATTTTTTCAACTACTGTTTGACTCATACCAAACAGATGCCAGAATCATGGTCTAATAATTTTCATACAGCCGATCTGACTTATTTTTTCACCTTATTTCGTCGATACTATGGCTGTCCTTATGCATAAGGATATCGCAAGATTTATCCATGACAGCATTCTCTCTTCTACGAACGCGACGTTTTCTGCCTTACTTTATTACTCAGGCAACAGCCGCTTTTAACGATAACCTTATCCGGCGCGCCTTTGAGATGCTCATCACATTTCAAGCAATGAGCGGTGCTCTCGCTCCTCAAACAGCAATCTTCCTTTTGCTTGGACTTTTCATGCTTCCTTTTTTTGGATGTTCAGCTTTAGCAGGATACCTTGCAGACACACAACGTAAAGACCGCTTGGCTCAATATATTAAACTTGCTGAGTGCTGCCTTATTATCCTTGCAGCTGTTGCACTCTTTTATCATAACTTTTGGCTCGCATGCTTAACCATCTTTGGACTGGGCATACACTCATCATTTTTTGGACCAGTAAAATATTCTTTACCCCCGCAACATGTTGCACATCATGAGCTTATCGCTGCAAACGGTCTTGTCGAAGCTGGCACCAATATAAGTATTCTCCTTGGTACGCTCACCGGAAGCATCTTCATCGTGTTACCCCACGGAGAGATCTTTGTATCAATCATTGCAGCGATGATGACAACTATCGGGCTTATAGCAAGCTATTTGATTCCCGCTGCTCCCCCACAAACAACAATACCAATCATCAAACAGCATACAGGTGCACTCCTTCGCTTGCTCTTTCGGCAAGAACAGCTGTGGCGTATTAGCCTTGGAATCTCTTGGTTTTGGGCACTTGGTGCTGTGCTTATCTCGCTCTTTTCTCTTATTGTAAAAGAACTCCTTCATGCCCCTGAATTGTTGGTCAGTATCTTCTTTGTCATTTTTTCTATCGGCGTTGGATTTGGTTCTCTTCTCTGCAATAAGATTCTCAAAGGAAGCATTGAAGCTACATTTGTGCCACTGTCTGCTCTCGGAATGTCTGTCGGCTTACTTGGCTTTCATTACCTACTCTCTGACGTCGCAGGACAGAATATAGATCCTCTATTCCTGTGCACTTCTGTGAAAGGCATCTTCATGTCGCTTTCACTGTTTCTGCTTGCAAGCTGTGCTGGCCTGTTTATTGTCCCACTTTATGGCTTGCTGCAATCACTCACAACAGCAGCAAATCGCTCGCAAATAATTGCTGCAAATAATATTCTGAATGCATGTTTGCTCGTGTTTGCGAGTGTTTCGATGAGTGTCTTTTTTGCCCTAGGCGGCACTATTCAAGCTGCACTTTTTCTGCTCGCAATTATCAATCTGATCGCAGCGCTCTATACATGCCTCTTAATTCCAGAGCATCTGTTAAAAGGATCACTACAGGCAATCTTTAGAATCTTTTTTCGTGCTCGCGTTGAGGGGCTTCATCATCTTAGTGAAACACCAGGACGTGCTCTCCTCATTGCAAATCACCTTTCGTTCCTAGATGCAGTGATGCTTGCAGCATACCTTCCAAGCCGTATCACTTTTGCTATTCACACATCTATTGCTCGAAAGTGGTGGATGAAACCAAGCATGCAGCTGTTTGATATGATCCCTATTGATCCAATGAACCCCATGGCAATACGAGTGCTTGTAGAACGGCTCAAAGAAGATAAAAAAGTGATGATTTTCCCTGAAGGCCGCCTGACGGTTACTGGGGCACTGATGAAGATCTATGATGGTCCAGGGTTAATAGCTGATAAAGCTAACGCTCCTATTATTCCGATTCGACTTGATGGTTTTCAGTACACTCTTTTTTCTCGCGTCTCTCAACTGTGCGGATGGAAACTATTTCCCCAGCTCTCTTTGATTGTGTGCCCTCCAAAAAAACTTACTGTTGATGAAACGATACGTGGCAGAAAGCGTCGTGATTTTCTTGCGCTTGCACTGCATGATGTTATGACAGATCTTATCTATCAAACACACCAACGTGGCCCAACAATCCTGCATGGCATTCGTCGAGTCGGCTATACCTATAGTTTTTCAAAAATTCTCGCTAAGGATCTTCGCTTTGGTACGATCTCTGTTGGCTCACTCTTACAGCGAAGCTTTGTCCTCTCTCGGATTCTTGGACGCACAATACCACCGGACCCCTGTCTTGGTCTCCTCTTACCAAGCAGTATTCCTTTGTTACTCTTTTTTCTTTCAGTTCAATGGCATCGTCGTTTACCAGCACTCCTTAACTACTCGCACTCACCGATACAGATGCAAACGACATGCGCGCTGGCAGCAATCAAAACAGTTATAAGCTCTCGTCAATTTATTACTTTAGCAAAACTTGACCAGCATATTGCATTGCTGCAAGCACGTGGTATCACCATTATCTATACTGAAGACATCCAACAACAAACATCGAAACTCTCTGCGCTACAATACGCACTGTGGTATACCATCAAACATGCAATGAGCAAGCTTACTGGCATTGATCCCCTTGAAGGTAAGGGCTCTGATCCTGCCGTTGTGCTTTTTACATCAGGCTCTGAAGGAACGCCAAAAGGTGTTGTGCTCTCTCACGACAACCTCCTGCACAATGTAGATCAAGTTACCAGTATTGTTCCCATACAGCCCACTGATAAAGTCTGCAATGCACTGCCCATGTTTCACTCTTTTGGACTCACGGGTGGTACACTCATGCCTATTTTAAAAGGAGCGCAAACACTCCTCTACCCTTCTCCTGTTCATTACCGCATCATTCCAGAAATTGTTTATGACGAATCATCAACGATTCTTTTTGGAACACCAACATTTCTTGCGGGCTACGCAAAAAAAGCTCATCCCTATGACTTCAATTCTCTTCGCTATGTTTTTTCCGGTGCAGAACGTCTCAATGAGTCGGTACGAGCTGTCTATCAAGAGAAATTCGGGTTAAGAGTTTTTGAAGGATATGGAGCCACCGAGACAGCTCCAGTGATCGCTGTGAATACTCCTTTCCAAGCACGCGCGGGCACAGTCGGTCGTCTTGTGCCTGGTATCTCGTACTGTCTTGAGCCAGTCGCTGGCATTGAAGACGGTGGACGCCTTATTGTGAAGGGCGCCAATGTCATGCTTGGGTACTATAAGATAGATCAACCTGGTGTGCTGCAACCTCCGCATGATGGATGGTATGACACAGGTGATATTGTCTCTGTTGACGAAAAAGGTTTCATAACTATTAAAGGGCGTGCGAAACGATTCGCAAAGATTGGTGGAGAAATGATCTCGTTGACTGCTATTGAGCAACAGCTCGAAGCAGCATGGCCTCAAGCACAATTTGCCGTCATTGCGATCAGCGATGAAAAAAAAGGAGAAAAACTTATCCTTATGACAACACTTAAAGAGGCAACACGCTCACTTATTGCAACAGCGCTCAAAGAGCGGGGATGCTCTGAACTTGGCTTTCCGCGTGAAATACACATTGAGCAATCATTGCCATTTTTAGGCAGTGGAAAAATCGATATACAAGCAGTCACCGAACAGGTACAGAAGCTTTATCGATAAAGATTTCTTTATTTGCGGATAGCTGATTATTTGTATTCTCAATCTGTAGACAATCAGAAAAACTTCAAATTACCCCCATTTTACACCATTTTTCCCTCGTCTTATCTGATTGGAGTAACGGTTTAGAATGTGTTACACTTCCCATCTAACCACCGCGAGATTCCCCTTCCAATTCCGGCAGCGGCGCCTCCACCTGTTAGCACGATGCTCGTGTGAGCATACTTTACATAACAATATATATTATTGGGGAACTCCTATGGATACTGGTATATCATTTGCCAAACTCGGCCTATCGTCTGAAATTTTAAAAGCTGTTCAAGAATCGGGCTACAACACGCCAACACCGATTCAAATGGAATCAGTCCCAGAGCTGCTTGCTGGCAAAGACGTGTTTGCATCTGCAGATACAGGCACTGGAAAAACTGCTGCCTTCATGCTTCCTGCACTTGAAAAGCTG
>JBILLA010000141.1:0-7168 GCA_044376365.1 Bdellovibrionota bacterium
TTCTCTGAACAGCACTCTTTGAGAGTCCAAGCTTCTCAGCGATATCTCGGATACTAAGCTGGTAGTTATCTCGAAGTGCTCCAATTGCCTGCGCTTTTTCAAGCGGGTTTAAATCAGCACGCTGTAGATTTTCTACGAGCTGAACGGCGAGAGTTCGCTGGCTGTCTTCTGCATTTTCTTTGTCAATCATTGCAGGAATCGACTTTAAACCTGCCATTTGAGAAGCACGGAAGCGTCGCTCACCAGCAACTAGTCGATAACGGCCGGGGGTTTTAGACGGATGCACGATGATTGGGCTCATGACGCCGTAAGTCTTAATCGACTCAGAAAGCTCACGAAGCTTGTCCTCATCAAATACAAGACGTGGTTGATTCGGGTCACGATCTATACTCGCAAGTGGTATTTCACGGTATGGAATGCCAAACTTTTCTCGCTCCTCGAATGCGGGGCCTGAAAGTAGGGGATTATTGGCAAGTAAAAGTTTTCTCTTAGACATCTAACACCTCTTTAGCTAATGATTCATAGTCTTCTGCTCCTGATGACTTTGGAGCGTATTCAAAAATAGTCTGTCCGCAGGATGGAGCCTCTGCGAGTGCTACGTTTGAACGAATAACCGTGTCGAAAACAAGGTCGCCAAAGTAAGCACGTATAGTATCTGACACAGCTCTTGCTAATCGCTTGCGATTATCGTGTAAGCAGATAAGTACACCACCAACTAGTAGGCTTGGATTGTAGATATTCTTGACCTGGTCGATGGTATCAAGAAGCTGACGTACGCCGTGAAGTGCTAAGTACTCGGATTGTACAGGTATTATTACTTGGTCAACAGCAGCCAGCGCATTAAGCGAAAGGAGGCCTAGGGCAGGGGGGCAATCTATCAAAATCACATCATAGTTGGCTTTAATTGGCGCAAGTGCCCGTTTTAACAACAGTTCACGCCCAACCATGCCTCCTAGCTCGAGGTCTGCTGCACTGAGCAAAAGGCTCGATGGGATAAGATCCACATTATCTGAGCGGTGTATCGTGATTTCACCAGCAGTTTTTTGACCCTTAAGAAGGTCATAAGTCGAGAACTCGACTGCACTGCTTTCAACTTCACCCGTTTCTAGATCCTCCTTGGAGCCATATCCGAGGTGGGTAGAGAGATTTGCCTGTGCATCCATGTCGACGAGGAGCACTTTTTTTCCAAGTGCCGCAAGTGCAGCACCAAGGTTAGTCGTCGTAGTCGTCTTACCGACGCCCCCTTTTTGGTTGACTACACCAATGGAGATAGTATGCCTTTCATTCATAAGTTACTGATTTTATTAGATAAATAAGCTCTTCCGCCTGTCTCTTGTCTTGCGAGAGGTGAAACAAAATTCAAGAGCTTTTCAAGGCTTGAACTGTAGCGGAATATTGAAGAGAAATGAAGAAAAATACACCTTCAATTTGTTCATTTCACGGTGTTTCATATGAAGAGTCGTGAAACCAACTGAAGTGATCTCGTGCATCCAACTAGCTTGTATCGTGTTGGGACACCCAGAAATATCGTGCGACTGATGAAGGGGTATCGTGATTTGGCCGAAGTTACGACGTGTATTGAAAGAAATATTTTAAAATAAGTTGCTGAATCTTCTTGCTTTTTACCCCGCTTACTTATTACAAGTAACTTAAAATAAGATTGTTTACTAACTGTTTAGTAGGTAGTTTCTTTCTTGTTGATGAGTGTTGTTGTTGCAACATGAATGAAATTGACTGAAACCCTTAGGCGCTCTGAGAAAACAGTTCTGAGATTTTTCAGCGATTGATTTTTTTAAGAGGGAAACCACGTTGAGGCTAACGAAACGTTTATCAAGCGCCTATTGGTTCACCAATGTGCAAAGGTTTGTTTAGGTTTCTATACAACTTTGAGTAGTTGGTTTTGTATGAAGGAGCTGTTGTAGTGGGATTTACTGTACATACTTGTTTCAACCGACCATACGAGGGTCAACTGCAAACAAGTAAAGACAGAAGCGCTGCAACGCTTAAAAAAAATTTTTTAGCGGTCAAAGGTTACATGAAGGAAGACGTATCCCATGAATGAGCGACCACATGAGTCGAGTCATGCCGCTGTCCTAGCAGCGAGTATCCAGACCAATCCATTCGAATACAGCTCATCGGCAGGAAGCCTTCCTGTTCTAACAAGCACGGCACATAACCGCAGTGCTCGTGATGAAATGAACCTTGCTGAGTTTCCATTAACGGTTCTTTCCACCAGAACAGATCCATCAAAGAAAACACTCGAGTTTAAAGATTCTGTTCGTGGCAAGAATGGTGAAATTCTTGAACGCAGTTGGATCATTACAGGAGCAGATAAGTTTGGGTTACCAACGGCATCAGATGATGAAGTCTTGCTAGGGCTTCTCAAACTAACGGTGGATAGTGGTATTCGTGAACGTAAAATTTTCTTCACTCGCTACGAATTACTGCGAACGCTCAAATGGACCACGGAAGGACGAAGCTATCAACGACTACAAAAAGCACTCGATCGATTAAGTGGCGTGCGAATCAAAGCGACGAATGCGTTTTTCGATAATGAGAACAAAGCACACTCAACAAGAAACTTTGGCATCATTGATGGCTATGAAATTCACAGTGGTAAGGATGTGAATGAAAAAACGAGTTTCTTTACCTGGAGTGAAACAATTTTTAAATCATTTCAGGTTGGTTTTATCAAGAAACTTGACCTTGATTTTTACCTTGACTTGCAGAGTGCAGTAGCAAAGCGGCTCTATCGGTACCTTGATAAACATTTCTGGTATAAATCAAAGCTTGAGTTTGATCTGTTTACCCTTGCGCATGAGAAACTTGGAGTGCCGCGCACCTATCAGTTTGCAAGCTCCATTAAGCAGCTGCTTGATCCAGCATTTGAAGAGCTCAAAGAGCGGAACTTTATCTCTGGATTTTCTTACGGCGGTAAGGGGAAGGGCAGTTTAGTTACTATCTTCAGTGCACAGGGTAAAGCGAAAGTCCTTCAATCCCCGCAAAAAAATTCTGTAGCGCCAACTGATACTCAAAGAGAACCGATAGAGTCTACCAGTAGTGAAGGATCAGATAAGCGGCAAGAAATTATGCATGCTCTTATTGAGCGTGGCATTAAAGCGCCGCAAGCAACGAGGCTTATTGCAGGGCGAAGCGATGAGATGGTTCTGCGGATTGAAAAAATTATTCAGCACTTTGACCTCCTTGTAAAAAATCAAAGTCGCCTTATTTCAAAAAGTCCGGTTGGCTTCCTCTACCGTGCTGTTGAAAATCCAGAAACTTTTGTACTGAGTGGAGAACAGAAGCAAGATAGGCAACAGAGCTTCCAAAATTTTACAAGACAAGATGAACTACAACCCCTCAAACCTAGAAACAAAGTAGCAGAGGCTGAAAAATCTGATCCAACGAAATTGCCCCAAACAACTGAAGAGTTAACGCAGTACATTATTGCAAAAACTCATGCCTTGCAGGCTGCGCGAGCGAGCCTCGATCCGAAACAGATCGGTGCGATGACAGCTGAGGTTGAAAAAGCGTTGACGAACCTCCGAACCTGTATCTCTCCATCTCGATTTCGTGAAGCAGTCCATCATGGAGTTGATGAGAAAATTTTAAAGCATATCTCGTTCCCTGAATTTGAAGCATGGAAAAAGAAATAGTCGCTCGTGACCTCGTCAATCAAGCAGCGGTTGGATTTGAGCCATCAATGATGAACCGTCATGGTATGATTGCCGGTGCAACAGGCACAGGCAAAACTGTCACTGTAAGGCTTCTCGTTGAACGTCTGAGTGCACTTGGAACGCACTGTTTCCTTGCAGATGTAAAGGGTGATCTCTCAGGCCTTGCAGCTGCTGGAGCCAGCACTGATAAGCTCACAGAGCGAATGCAACGGGTAGGGCTTTCTGACCTCGCATTTCGCGCTGCTCCTGTTCATTTTTGGGATCCGCTCGGTATGCAGGGGCTACCACTTCGAACAACTATTGCCGCATTAGGACCTGCTCTTGTGGCAAGGCTTTTGAAACTCAATGACACACAGACGGGCATCATCCAAATTGCAATGAAAGTTGCTGCGCGAGAGGGTGTGACCATTGTAAACCTGCAAGATCTTCGCGCTATACTCCAATACGTATCTGAACATGCACGAGAATTCAGCGCTGAGTTTGGAAACATTGCTCCTGCATCAGTTGCGGCTATCCAAAGAAGTCTTTTAGCACTCGAAGAGGAGGGAGCCGAAACCTTCCTTGGCGAACCATCTCTTGCCGTAGAAGATTTGATGGCACCTTCACATGCTGGATCCGTGCATGTCATGGTCGCTGATACGTTGATTGAGCGCCCTAAAACATATGCAACATTGCTGCTCTATGTGCTCTCACAGCTCTATGAAAAATTGCCCGAAGTAGGAGATCTTGAAGTTCCAAAATTTGCATTCTTTTTTGATGAAGCACATCTGTTATTTGATGATTGTCCTGATGTCTTGCTCGATAAGATAGAGCAAGTAGTGCGCCTTATTCGCTCAAAGGGAGTTGGTGTTTTCTTTATTTCTCAATCCATCAATGATATTCCCCCAAAAATTTTAGCCCAGCTTGGAAACCGTATTCAGCATGGTGTACGTGCATTTACTGATAAAGAACGAAAAGCAATCAAGCTTATTGCGCAAAACTTTCGGTCAGAAGGATTTGATATTAGTGAAGCGTTAACAGCTCTTGGCGTTGGCGAAGCGATAGTATCGTTCCTGGATAAAGAGGGGAAACCTCAGGTTGCTTCCAAAGCACTTATCTATCCACCTGTGACTCGATTTCAACCGCTCACACCAGAAGAGCGCCAACAGTGTATCGCTCATGATGCACTTAAGGCGCGGTATGGCCAAACGATCGCTCGAACTCCAGTAGCGGAGCTTTTGCAAAAGCAATCAGGAAAAACCGTTAAGGAAGAGGGGGCATCTGTTCGTCGTTCAAATCGACAGACACCACTTGAAGCATTCTTTACATCTGCTGTTCGTTCAATTGGTAACCAGGTGGGACGCGCCATTATGCGCTCGATCTTTAAGTCTCGGTAATAGATTAAGACTCAGACAGTAGCGACTGGTAGACATCGAAGGTCTTATGAATCGTAGTATCAATATGGAAATGTTCTTGGATACGTTGCGGTGCAGACGCAGCAAGTGTATTTCGAAGGTTCGTGTCGTTTGACAGTCGCAAAATAGCATCAGCAATCGCATCTGGATTTGAAGGCGGAATGACAAGACCACAGACACTGTCGAGGACAAGCTCAGGGAGGCCACCGACGTTTGTGACAATTGTTGCAACACCTTTCGACATTGCTTCGATAGCAGCTTTTGCAAGACCTTCACGTGCGATTGATGGCATAATGAATATATCACTTGCCGCAATGAGATCGGTTGCATCAGTCCGAAACCCAGTAGTAATAATCTTGTCATGATGCGGAGAGGAAGCAATAAGGGCTTCAACCCGATTGTCTCGAATATCACCGATAAGCAGCAATACGAGCTGCTTATCAAGAGGCAGTTTTGCAAAGCCTTTTAAAAGTACATCAACCCCTTTCACGGGACGTATATTTGCAACACAGCTCACCACAATAGCATCGTTAGCAATGGAGAGTTCTTGACGAACTGCGTCACGAGAACGTGACGTTTTTGTGTACCATTCAAGTCGATGACCTTTGTGAATAGTAATTGTCCGTGATGAGGGAACCCCCATTTGTTCCATGTAGTTTTCAACTGCATGAGAGACGCAGATAATTTTGTGCAGCCCTGGATTGAGGAAGGATAGCCAGCTACTTGGATCAAACCAGCTTAAATGTCCCATCGTACCTCGGTAGGCGACTCGTTTGATAGAAAGGCCCACAGAAGCAAGAAGTGCATTTGATACTGCTCGCGCTGAGAAGAGGTGCATGATGTCAAAGGATTCCTGCTTGAGGAGCGCACGAAGTCGTCTCATCGCCCCAAGGTCTAATCGACTGCGAAAACGATCTTCAACTTTTTTAATTGGCACGGATGCGTTCTCAAAGATTTCATTATACCGTGCACCTGGTTCTGTGAGGATAGTGAGATCAATCAGTCGTTGCTCAGCAAGTGCGAGCAGCATCGATGCTTCGCATCGATCAAAATTTGCAGCAACTGCCAACACTTTCATGTAAGTTCCTTTTGCATTAACAGCTCGCTCATATCAGAAATTGCATGTTCAACGTCATGTTGTTTGGTTGGATCGTAGAGAATTGCATGCCATCCTGCAGCACGAGCAGCAAGGTAATCAAGTGCATGACTATCACCAACATACACAGCTTTTGTTGCGGGTACACCAACGCGGGCTGAGAGCTCATGGAATGCATCAGGGGAAGGTTTCTTAATACCGATACATTCTGAGGTGAGGATATGTGAGAAATAGTGAGCTACCTGGTGCCCCTCAAGTATACGCTGCACTCGAGTGTCGTTATTTGTAAAAACTCCAAGGGTAAAGCCCCTGTGCCGTAGGGTTTGTAAGGTGTGTTCAAGGTTTGCCGAAAGGGAGCGGGTGTGCGGCTCTGCAAAGTGATGGTAGTAATCGTCGAGTACATCTGGGTGGTATTCTTCGCTAATGACTGCGTCAGTGACACGTCGTGAGAACTCACGCCACCACTCTCGGTCACGGGCGGGGAAGGTGCGGTAGTTACCAGCGGGGTTTTCATAGAAATGCTTTAAATCATTCCATGCTTGCTTGAGGCTCTCGGTGAGGGCATGGTCGCACACGTTAAAGCCGTGTTTGGAAAGGATATGCTGGTAATGAAAAGCAACTGACGGCGTTACCGAAAAGAGGGTATCATCAGCATCGAAAAATATAAGGTCAAAACGTCTCATGGAACAACTCAACAATACTGTACACCTAACCTGGCCGGAAGAAAAAATCGCGCTCATAACCTTAAACCAGCCCGCAACCTTAAATGCAATGGGTGAGCAGATGGCGGTTGATTTTAAACAGACCATTGAACAGTTGAAGGCCTCACAGCAAGCACGAGTCGTCATCCTTACAGGGGCAGGCAAGGCGTTCTCAGCAGGCGGAGACCTTGAAATGCTACTCCAAAAGACAAAGCTTTCAGCGGATGAGAACTATAGACGTATGCGAAGCTTTTATGATTCATTCCTTGGCTTTCGTGCACTTCGGGTTCCAGTAATCGC
>JBILLA010000142.1:0-7128 GCA_044376365.1 Bdellovibrionota bacterium
ATCCCAAACAATCCACAAGAAAAAAGCTGCAGCAACTATCCAGGTTCCGCAGATAAGAGGACAAGAATTTTAACGGGTAGACACGCAGTTATGTCTATTACTATTGATATTATTGGGCTTAAAAAAAATCAGCCTTCAGCTTCAGCTCCTGTTGCCGAGGCAGCACCTATTGAGCCTGCGCCTGTTGCCACGCCTAACATAACTACAACCGTACCAGGCCCTTCCATAAACACTATACCACCTTCCTTATCGGTGGCACGCATTTCTACAACGCTAGCGGTCGGTGAACCTGAAGCATTTAAACCGACCCCACTACTACCCGACACCCGCGTGAGAGAGTTTCTGACTAAACTACATCCGACACGGCGCTATACTGAAGAAACAATAAAAAGTTGCGCAAAAATCACAGGTACACATGATGACCTCATGCAGCATGTAATGACATACATGAACTATCGCCTTGCAGCAGAGGCTGATCAGCGTCCACATACAAAATTTGAAAAAGATAAATTAAAACGTATCGAATCACTCTTTGGACATTCTATGTCAGGCACAACACTGAAACTCATTGTTGGTCATGTCAAACGACTCTATGCGTTCGAACAGAAACTTTCTCATGGTGTCGCTGGAGAACACGATGTAACCACGGAACGGGATCGCATCAAGCTTGATATTTCAAAACGGCTTAGCATGCTATCAAAGTGGTATGGAAAAACTCAGGATGAGCGATTTCTGTCATACTTAACAGGCCTTGCTGCTGAATCGACAGAAGGAACTTTTGGTCATGCTCGGTACTCACAGCGAGTGCATTCACCCAAGGCAATCGATTGCTCAGGCTTAACAGGCGAATTCATGACTCGACTGCTCAAGAGCGCTGGCATCACAGGTGTAAGTCTTAAAGATGTCACCACTGAATCACTCTTTTACATGAATAAACGATCCAAAGACCCGCTCGTAAAAAGACTTGCTCAATATTTTGAATGCAAACCATTGCACGACATCTCTGACCTACGTCCTGGTGATTGTCTGGTGCGACGCCGTGGAGGAAGCGGCCATGCGGGTGTATATATCGGTAACAGTAAAGTGATGCACTCAACACGAGACCGTGATCAGAATGGATTTGGCATTGATACTATCGGTGAGTTTTTACATGGTAACCACCGAATTATTCGATTAAAAGAGCAGTATCGCAAACGCATTTGGGATACTGTGTAAAAAGATATGAACCGCCTCAGAGCCAGCCTTCGTACAGATCACGAAGCGTCTGATCAATACTGATACGAGGCTCCCATCCAAGCTCTCGCTTTGCTTTCTCAAAGCTGCCATAAATGACTGGGGTTTCTGCTGGGCGCATCCGCTCTTGATCCTCTTCGATCGTCACCGATAGCCCACTCATAAGAATCAGCTTATCAAGAAGCGCTTTAATCTTCAGAGGACGGCCGGAACAGAAATTATAGGTTCCACTACCCTGCTCTGCAGCAAGCCTATAACCACGCACAACATCACGCACATCACTAAAATCACGCTCAGCTTCAAGATTGCCAACTTTAATACGTGGAGCTGCTTTCCCTTGCTTGATATCAGCAAGTTGCTTCGCAAAACTTGATGCAACAAATCGTGGATCCTGACCAGGACCAATATGATTAAACGGGCGGGCATAAATAGGTTTGATTAAAGGAGTGCGATCCGCATACTTTTTCACTAAAAGCTCTGCATAGAGTTTTGAGAGGCTGTAGTTACTCTGTGGACGCGTTGGTAATTCTTCATGCAGTGGCAAGTCTTGTGGAAATATACGTCCGTATACTTCTGCAGAGCTAATACAAACAAATGTTGTCGGCTGTTCAAGCAAGAATGGGATACGAATAACATTATTCACTCCAGCAACATTAATCTGGAGTGTTCGCTCAAAATTACTCTCGGCCTCAGGTACAAATGCAATACCAGCAAGATGAAAGATCATGTCGGGCTTTGCAGCAGCAAGCACCCGTGAACAATCTTCAAAGTTTGTGATATCAAGCCGCTCATACCGCGCACCTGCAATGCGCTTTTTGGGCTCAACCATAAAGGTTGCCGTCACGTCATAGCCACTCTGCATGAGTTCCTCTACGAGGTAAGGCCCAACAAATCCGCAGGCCCCAGTGACGAGTGCTTTCTTCACAGGCAAATTCGATTATTTTTGTTTATGAATTTCAAGATCAGAATCAACCATCATCTTGATCATCTGCTCGAAACTAACTTCTGGCTTCCATCCAAGGTTCTTTATAGCTTTAGCAGGATCACCAACCAACAGATCGACTTCTGCAGGGCGAATGAACCGTTCATCAAGCTTGACGAACTCTTTCCAATCAAGACCTACGTGACTAAATGCAACTTCAACGAGGCGTTCAACGGTATGCGTTTCACCCGTCGCGATCACATAGTCATCAGCTTTATCTTGTTGCAACATGAGCCACATCGCCTTGACATAATCACCAGCAAACCCCCAGTCTCTTTTTGCATCAAGATTGCCCATACGAAGCTCTTTCGCTTTGCCAAGCTTAATCTTTGCAACACCATCGGTTACTTTACGCGTGACAAACTCAAGACCACGTCGCGGAGACTCATGATTAAAAAGGATCCCTGAGACAGCAAACATGTTGTAGCTTTCTCGATAATTCACTGTGATGTAGTGCCCATACGCTTTTGCAACACCATACGGAGAGCGCGGATAGAAAGGAGTATCTTCGGTTTGTGGAGTCTCTCGAACTTTGCCATACATCTCGGAGGACGACGCTTGATAGAATCGAATCGTTGGATCGACGGAACGAATTGCTTCAAGAATTCTTGTAACACCAACAGCAGTAAACTCTGCAGTTAATGTTGGCTGTGCCCAAGACGTTGGTACGAAACTTTGCGCAGCAAGGTTATAGACTTCCGATGGCTTTGATTCACGAATGACTGCTGCAAGGGAGCTTTGATCGAGTAGATCCCCCTGGATGAGATGAATCTTATCCATAAGGTGGGCAATGCGCTCATGCTTTTCAACGGAGGAGCGCCGCACCATACCATAGACGGTGTAGCCCTTCGAAAGAAGAAATTCTGCAAGATAAGAGCCGTCTTGGCCCGTGATACCAGTAATAAGTGCTGTTTTGTTGCTCATATGAGGGTTGAGTTTAACCGTGGTACGCCCAGAGGTAAAGCAACCGATTGAGAGAAAAAGACCAAAAATTTAGATAAGTTCAGTCCGTTCCTCGGCTTTGAGATGCTCGACGACCTTTTTGACATCCTGAACACGACTTCGGGGGCAGATAAGGACGGCATCCCCAGAGTCAATAACCACGATATCTTCGACGCCAACAAGGGCTATAAATTTACCTGTCGAATAGACAACCGAGCCAGATGAATCAATAGCGACGGCATCTCCATGAAGTAGATTCTCTTTTTGATCTTTCTTAAAGTGCTCAGCCCAAGCATCCCACGAGCCAACATCATTCCAACCAAAATCGAATGCAGGAACAACAGCACAGTTACGAGCAAGCTCAAGGACACCAAAATCAATTGAAGTTGACTCCATCTCTTGGAATGCTTTTTCAATCGTGGATTTTTCCAGGGCCGTCCCAAGCGCCAATTCAATTGTCAACAACTGCTCATAAAGCTGAGGCATGTACTCCTCAATCGCTTCAAGGATCACAGAAGCGCGCCATACGAACATTCCACTGTTCCAAAAGAAATCAGGACTTTTGCAGTATTCAATCGCACGTTCAACGTTTGGTTTTTCAAAGAAACGTCGCACCATGAAACCATCACTACCAAGGGGAACTCCTTTTTTGATATAGCCATATCCTGTATTCGGATAGGTTGGCTTAATACCGATAGTGACCATGACCTCATGCTTAGATGCAAGTGAAATGCCAGCTTGCAGCGATTCAAGAAGCTTGCCCTCATCAGTGACTGAGTGATCTGCTGGTAATACAACCATAATTGGATCGATGCCCTGCTTACGAAGCGCTACAGCAGCAAAGCCAATACTGGCAGCTGTATTTTTTCCAAGAGGCTCAAGCAGTAACGATGCTTCAGGAAGATGCTCACGCGCAAGTTTTTCGTGGAGTACATTGGTGACCACTAATGGGGCGCGCGGTGAAAGAGATGCAACACGTCTCGCTGTTGCCTGAATGAGGCTCTCTCCAGAGCTGCTAATTGAGAGAAACTGCTTTGGCTTTTCCATGCGGCTAATAGGCCAGAATCGACTTCCCTGACCACCTGCCATAATGACAACTTGCACATCATTCATAATGATTATCCTATTCTTCCTAACTCATTCAAATGAGACTTTAAACCAACTTCCCAGGCAAGAGGTTCTCTTCCAAGTACTGCCCGAAAACGATCGAGGTTAAAAACTGAATACCGGGGGCGCGGCGCAGGGCGTGGAAATGATGCCAGAGTTGCCTGATGAATTACGGGCTGCTCATGCGCCGGATAGGCAAGTGCCCCTATCGTTTTGGCAAACTCAAACCAAGAAACTCCCTGATCACTGCTACTTGCCACATGCATAATGCCAGAGAAATCAACTCGCATAATATCGAGGAGGCTCTCAGCTAAGAACCCTGCCCAACAGGGGGACATATATTGATCGGCCACAACAGAGACCTCTTTTTTCTGATCAAAGAGTGCAAGCATGGTATGAACAAAATTAGTGCCTCGAGCACCGTGCAATGATGACGTACGAAGAATAGTTGCATGGCTCTCAGTGGCTTGCATAACAAGTCGCTCGCCTTCAAGCTTTGATTTACCATACATACTGCGAGGGTCTGTTGGAGCATCTTCAACAAGCGGCACCGTTCCATCTCCAGCAAAAACATAATCTGTAGAGATATGAAAGCAACGTGCACCAATTTCATGGGCTGCTCGTGCGATGTTATAAGCTCCTTGTGCATTAATCGCCAAGCACAAGTTTTGCTCTTCCTCGGCTTTATCAACAGCAGTATACGCTGCAAAATTGAGAACTTTCGTCGGTTTAATTTTTTTTATGAGGCGGCTTACCTGTGCCTGATCGGTAATATCAAGTTCATCCAGGGTCGGATACAGAACTTCGAAATTCAGATCACGGGCTCGCGGAATAAATTCCTGCCCAAGCTGGCCACTTCCACCGAACAGCAATACTTTCATCGTTTATTTCCGTAGTGCATCTCATAGAAACGCATGTACTCACCACTCTTAATATGCTGCCACCACGCAGCATGCTGCTGGTACCACGCAACAGTTCGCGCAAGCCCATCGGCGAAAGCAACACGGGGCTTCCACCCAAATGCAGCATGAATCTTATCAATCGATACAGCGTAGCGTCGGTCATGCGCAGGTCTATCGGCAACCCACTCGATCAATGATGCATCTTTACCAAGCAGTGTAAGAATTGCGTCTGTAACCTGTCGATTCGGTATCTCGGCTTCTTCTGTACCACCGATATTATAGACTTCTCCTGCAACCCCTTTTTCTCCCACAAGCAATATTGCTTCGCAGTGATCAGTCACATAGAGCCAACTACGAACATTCATCCCGTCGCCGTAGAGTGGAATCTTTTTGTTCTCAAGAAGGTTCGTAATAAAAAGTGGAATAAGTTTTTCAGGGAACTGATAAGGTCCATAGTTATTTGTGCAGCGAGTCACACAGACATGCATGCTGTGTGTCTTACCGAATGCAAGTGCGACAAGATCACTGGCAGCTTTCGATGCTGAATAAGGACTTGATGGATCGAGCGGTGTTGTCTCATAGAAGCGCCCTGTTGGACCAAGCGATCCATACACTTCATCGGTAGAGATATGGATAAACTTTTTCACGCCATGATGTTTGGCAGCATCAAGCAATGTTTGCGTGCCTAAAACATTTGTGCGGATGAAATCTTTGGCACCATGAATAGAACGATCAACATGACTTTCAGCAGCAAGATGAAAAACAATATCAAAAGATTCTTGAGCAAAGAGCTGCTCAATACCTTGCTCATCACAAATATCGAGCTTTACAAAGCGTGTCTTGTTCTCGTCAACAAGAGAGGCAATGTTCTCAAGATTTCCTGCATACGTTAAAAGATCAAGCGAGACGATATCCCAAGAAGGACGCTCTGCCACAAGATAGTGGACAAGATTGCTCCCAATAAAGCCGGCTGCTCCTGTGACAAGTACTTTCATAGTCAATTGCTCAGTTCAAGATACTACATGTTATTAGCGCCCGTTTCTGCAACAAGATTTGCAGCACGGTGCAATGAAGGAAAGGTTCCTGCATCGGTCCACCAACCATCCAAGAACTCGAACGATAGTTCGTTGTCTTGAATATAGCGGTTATTCACATCTGTAATTTCAAGCTCGCCACGCGCAGAACGCTCAAGCGTTTTGATGTATTGAAATACTTTTGCATCGTAAAGATAAAAACCAGTCACAGCAAAATTGGTCACTGGGTTATGAGGTTTCTCAACAATCGAAATAACTTTTCCATCTTTAAGCTCAGCAACTCCAAAGCGTCGCGCATCATCGACTTCTTTGAGAAGGATCATTGCACCCTTATACTGCTGCGCTGCAAATTTCTTTACCGCATGGTTGATATTGTTCTGAATGAGGTTATCACCCAAGACAACACAGATTGGCTCACCATCTGCAAAGTGCTCACACAAGGAAAGAGCTTCAGCGATACCACCCTCACCTTCTTGATAGGTATAATTGATGTGTGCGAGCCCGAACTCTTTGCCGTTGCCTAAGAGTTTTAAAAAATCACCAGCAAATGGGCCGCCTGTGACGACCATAATATCTCGGATACCTGCATTGATTAACGTTTGCAGCGGATAGTAAATCATCGGCCGGTCATAGACTGGCAACAAATGCTTATTGGTCACTGATGTACAAGGTCTGAGACGGGTTCCAAGACCCCCAGCTAGAATAATTCCTTTCATACGCACCTCTTTAACGTGTTACTGACCATTCCCGTTTACATTGTAAAGATTTTGGCTTAAGGAACCAAGACCGGTGAGGGTAAAGTTAAGATAAAAGGTCTGATTATCGGGGTTCAGACGGTCAGCATAGCCTAGATCCACATGCCAGCAGTTACAGGCACTATAAAATCGCAGCGCTGAGCGGGTATTGAGCAGCTCTCCCTTGATACTAT
>JBILLA010000020.1:0-21243 GCA_044376365.1 Bdellovibrionota bacterium
GAAACTCTTCGATGACAACAGAGCCAACTTCATTTTTCTTGTACAAACTAGCGACTGCTTCTTGCGCCTCTTCAATCGTATGGCAAACAAAAACACCCTTGCCACTCGCTAAACCATCAGCTTTTAAAACAACAGGCGCTCCGTATTGCTCAATGTAGGCCGCCGCTTCTGCTCGTGACTGTACAACTTGAAATCGTCCAGTAGGAATACCGGCTTCATTCATAATCTGCTTTGCAAATGCCTTTGAGGACTCAAGCTGACTTGCTGCTTTGGATGCACCAAAGATTCGTAGATTCTCTTTACGAAACGCATCAACAATACCAAGGCTTAGTGGGTACTCAGGTCCAACAACCGTCAACTCAATATTTTGATCTTTCACAAATGCAATAAGGCCAGCGATATCGTCCACAGCGATATCCACGAGCTTAGCGACCATCCCAATACCCGGATTACCTGGTGCACAAAAAACATGGGTCGCAAGCGATGATTGTCGCAAACGCCAACAAATCGCATGTTCTCTTCCACCTGAACCTATGACGAGTACTCTCATACAAAGCTCCTTACAATCTCTTTGTCTTAATGTCGAAAATGGCGATCAGTTGTAAATATGAGCGCGATGCCAAGGGCATCCGCAGCAGCTATCACTTCAGGATCACGCTTTGCTCCTCCAGGAGCAATAATTGCAGTAATCCCGCTCTTCGCAAGAAATTCAACCGTATCAGGGAATGGAAAGAATGCATCAGAAGCAGCAACCGCTCCACTCAAATTATGATCATGCGTGCGCGCCTTACTGACAGCAAGCTCTGCGGAATCAATGCGGCTCATCTGACCAGCTCCTACGCCAAGCAGCATTGCATCTTTTGCAAGTGCAATCGCATTACTCTTCACGTGAGCACACATCGTCCAAGCAAAAGCGAGGTCTGCCTTCTCTTGAGCGGTCGGGGCTCGCTTGGAAACAACCTGAGCATCCTCAACAGTCGAGGTTGCGACATCAGACATTTGCACAAGTATTCCTGACTGCACAGAGCGAACTTCAAAATGCGTCCCACGATTTAGTGGCGCTTTCAGTACGCGCAAGTTTTTACCCTTGCACAGTATTTCGAGTGCCTTTGGTTCATACTCAGGAGCAACAACTACTTCAGCAAACTCACCTGCGATATCAAGCGCTGCTGCTTCAGTCATCGTCGCATTGCTCGCAATAATTCCACCAAAGTGACTTCTCGGGTCACAGCGCTTAGCTTTCGCTATGGCTTCAGCAACAGAAGCACCAAATGCTGCTCCGCAAGGGTTTAAGTGTTTGATAATCACCACGCCTGTTTTATCTGCTGGCATGCTCTGTATCATCTGCAGCGATGCATCAAAATCTAACAGATTATTATAGGAGAGCTCTTTTCCATTGAGTTGCTCAAAAGTACGACGATAACGATTATCAACAGAGCTATAGAGCGCAGCTTTCTGATGGGGATTTTCACCGTAACGAAGTGACTGCTCAGTCTGCAGCACGAAACCAGTAACAGCACCAAGCTCAAAGTCTGTTGATGCATCAACGTGCCCCTGCGCAAGATCTTGCACATCGGCAAGATCCACATGTGATAAATACTTGGCAATCTGCAGGTCATAGTTTGCTGTAAAAGTGAATACTTTCAGAGCAAGCTGCTTGCGAAGAGCTAATGATGTTTCTTTCACATCTTTTTTTGCACGGAGCTCTGCAAGCACTGCATCATAGTCGGAGGGATCCAAGACTGGTAAAACGCCAGAGAAATTTTTTGCTGCTGCACGAATCATCGTTGGACCACCAACATCGATAAGCTCAATCATTTGCGCAGGATTTTTTGCAACATCAGCAGTAAGGTTTTGAGTAAACGGATAGAGGTTAATCACTGCGACATCAATAGGAAGGATGCCCTGCTCGGCGAGCGTCTGCATGTGCGTCGGATCAGAACGCTTTGCAAGAAGACCTCCATGAATTTTAGGATGTAACGTTTTGACGCGCCCGCCAAGAATCTCTTTTTGATCTGTATAGAGCTCGATTGAGGTCGACTCGATACCAGCCTCATCTAATGTTTTCTTACTTCCAGTTGTCGTCAGGAGTTCAAAGCCAAGATCCCGTAACCCTTGGGCAAATGGGATAAGACCGGTTTTATCGGAAACACTAATAAGGGCAGCTCTTTTCATGGGCGGTATCTTATTGCAGCCGCCAAAATATGTAAAAAGTGGATTTTGACCCTTAAAAAGCCTTTCTCTTAATCGTTTTCGGACAAGAGCCGTTGCAGTTCATTAAGCTCTGTTGTTGAAGATTTTTGGCGCGCTAGGAGGGTCTGACGCAACGAATCTACTTTGAGGGTATCATTCCCTGCGATAGTCCGGGCAAAGTCGAGCTCTTGCTTGACGTTTTCAAGCTCTTTTTCATATGCACTACGCTGCAAGGTTAACTCTGCAACAGTATCATCAGCACTCTCTAATGACTTTTCAATGGATCGTCGAACTTCATCTGAGAGTTCGGCCATCTTGTCTGCTCGTTTTTTAGCTAAGTCTGCAAGCACCTGTTCACGCAGTGGATCGGTCTGACTATAACGCAACGCTTCAACCTCTTTGAGGTAGTCCCATGTAATTTTTTCAAACTCTTCTTTTTTAGTCTTAATAACTGGCACTGATGAGGCTAACTCAGATGCCATATTGACCTTATCACTTGTTTCAAGACGTCGCTTTCGGTCATACCAGGTAGCAAGCTGTCGTATAGCAACCTCAATATCAGTCCTAAGCTGGTCGATCTTTCCAGACAGCTCGCCTGCTTTACGAAGTGCTGTTCGCTGCATTGACTCAACATCACTCGCTTTCTCTGCACTCAGTAACGCAAGTCGCACATCGATATCACGAAGTGTCAGCTCAAGATCACGACGACGCTTTAATACCGACGCTTTTTCAGCAGGACCAATTTTGACTGTTTCAATAACAGGCTCTGCAGCAACTCGCTTTGGCTTTTGCGCTGTCTCAATAGCCTCGGAGACCTCAACTGGGGCTTCAGTGTCTACATGTGTAGCATGATTACTGTTGAGCGTCGTAAACAGCAGATAAGAAGCGAACAAGCCTCCAAGAAAACCGCTACCAACCAGCAAATACCGGCGAGAGACTGCGGGTGATGCCGCAACCTCAAGCATGTCCTCTTGTTCCTCTTCAAAAATCTCTTCTGCCTGTTGCTCTTGAGCAGTATCAGAAGCAACTTCATCAATGAGCTCATGGATCTGCTCTTGAGGCTCAACAGCTTGCATAACTGCGGGTTCCTCTTGGATCACATGGACATCTTCATCAGGAGCCAATACTTCCGGAGCCTCTTTGGAATCTTCAATAACTTCATTCGTCGAATGATAGCCACCTTTCATTGCATACACTGGCTGCGGCGCTGTAACTGTTTCGATAGATTCAATCAAACGCGAATTAAAGACAGGCGACGCCGAAGCTGCTTTTGAAACACTACTACTCTGCGGAGCATATTTATTAGAATCAACAAGGAGAATAGTAATATTATCAGTGCCGCCGCGCTCGTTTGCTAAGTCAATCAGATACTGCACAGCTTCATCAGTTGAAACCTCTGAAACAATCTGAGCAATCTCTGCACTTTTAACGAGGTTATACAGACCATCACTGCAGATAAGAAACTTATCACCCGCAACCGGCGCTGGATGAAGCGCATGCATTTCAATCTCTACTTTTTCTGATGGACCAATAGAACGTGTCAGCATATGTGCGACTGGGTGATGTTCTGCTTGCTCTTCAGAGATTGCGCCTGAACGAACGAGCTCCTGCACTAACGTATGATCGTCGGTTAGCAGTTTAATCTGACCACTCTTTGTAATTTGATAAATACGAGAATCACCAACGTGAATTGTATACGCAGCTCGTGGTGTGACAAACAGAGCAGCAAATGTTGTTCCCATGCCCTGAAGGCTCTCATCAGAATTACCTTTATGAAAAACCTCTTCGTTCGCTTTACGAACAGCATCAAGAATATCATCAATTTGAAGATGGGCACGATCGCGCAGTGTACGCTCAACCACTGCAATAGCGAGGTTCGAAGCGATGCTGCCACCCTTCACACCTCCCATACCATCAGCAACGATAAAGAGGCGATACCCCTCACCCAACATAATGCCATATGAGTCTTGGTTCTCTTCACGCCGCATTCCTACATCTGTACCAGCAGAGTACAGAACACTTTCAATCTGGGACGATTGTGAATCATCTGATGGGGGCGTGTGTATCGTCATAGCGAAAGATTACGTCAGTAGGCAGTATACATTAGATCTCATCTCAGATATGTCAGTTTCATGTAGCTCGTGCCCTAAGAAAAATAAGTAGCACCTTTTTGTGGATAAGATACCTAACTTCCTGAAGCTACTAAAGAAATACTGCAGACGGAAGAAAAATAGCGCTAGATGCTACTAACTAACTGTTACTATTCACTATTTTCAAGGCAGCGAGCTCAGGGTTTATTTAATCGGTCGGATGAAAGGCTCACCAGCGAGATAGCTTTCACGCTTGAGTTGCCCAACAAGACTTGTTGCTTGATCCTTATTGTCTTCTGGTCCGACTAGGATACGGTAGTACTGATCACCCTTAACCTGTGCAGTCTCAATAGCTACTCTAAATCCATTACTGCGTAACTTACTTGCCAGCGCATCAGCCTCTGTCTTTGACTTTGGCGCAGCAACTTGCGCATACCAACCTTTTTCTTTAATGCCCTGTGATATTGCAGCACCACTAGTCTTCGTTGGTACTGGAGTACTCTTCGGAGTCGGTGTCATTTTAGGCGTTGGAGTTGGTGTAGGTTTGATTGGCGTTGGAACTGCCGTTGGTGCGAGCGTAGGTTTTTCAGGGACTTTTGTAGGAGCAACAGTTAGCAATTGCGCTGGAGTTTCTGCTGGAGCAGCAACCTCTCGTTTCTCTGCACCCGATTGATCGAGAACATCATCAATAGTTTTCTTTTTAGCAGTTGGAGCTTCCACTGACCATGGATCTGAGAGCGCTGCTGCTTTTTTCGCAGGTGGTGTACCGACGACCGGTGGCTCAACGACTTCAAGGCTCTCTTGAAGCATCTTTTCACCCTCCGCAGTTACATTACTGTCTGCTTCTTTAATTGCTTCAACGGCTGGCATCGGCAATTCGACAAGGGAGTTCTCTTTATTTGATCCAGATGCTTTTAACTTTGCATAGACATCCGAGACTGCTTCTTCAGCAGCATCAGGGGTCGTCTCTCCAGGAGCGGCTTCACCAGTAATAGGAACTTTCGGTAAAGTAGCCAGCGAACTCTCCATCGCACCTGCTGCACCGACCTGTTTGCCTGAAAAGAAACCGAGGTAGAATGAGATCGCCAAGCACCCGGTCATGACACCAATTAAGATTATCAGCTGTGAAAGCGTAAGGCGTACTTCCCAACGTTCATTTGGTTTTTTCATCATCAGGAATAGAATAATTCCAACTGCTTAGAAGCACCAGCCAGAATATACGCAATGTCTGCTGGCAGCTGACCGACCTCTAGAAGGCGACGGACGTTGGGATGATTGAGCTGGTACTCAGCAAAGTGCAAGACAGCGTTCAACATTTGTATAAGATCAGAGACCTTGCCGTGATACTTAGCTTCAAAAAGGTAGCGATGAAAGAATTTTATCCTTAAGAGCTCTGCTCGGTTATCTGGCGAAAGCGATACGAGGCTCAAATCAGATGGCGCTGTGATATGTAACCGCGAGACTCTCTCAATTGTTTTTTGCATCAACCAACGAAGATTGGCATTTTCATTATTAAACGCAACGGTATCGTCAAGTTCAGTAGCTTGCAAAGCACTTGAAAGATACATCAACGATGCCGTCATCCACTCAGGGCGCTGCAACGTACGCTCAACATAGTGACGTGACCAAGGTAGCGTGGGCGCTTGATAAAAAACTCTCTCCCGCGCAAGAAACTTTAACCAAGGCTTTTCTGAACGCTCCGAGGCTATAAACTGTGCATAAACGTGCTTTGACATACCTTTCGGAGAAACATGAAGGAAAAGCGACGAACCAGTCTCAATGGCGGCTGGATCTATCGAGACCTTGTCGGCTAAGAGGAATTCTTGAGCAACTGCAGTAAAGGTATCACGAGTTACACGATGAGAACGGTTCTCTATCAGAAGCTCTATCTCTTGATGAGCATCCCCTGCGTCTACAAACAGCAACAAGTAAAGCTGAAAAAGCAACATCGAACGAATGCGTATAGTAGGCACTGTATGTGCACCGAGTAGATCGAAATCAGCGGCCAGTACCCCTAGACGCTGTGCAGCAAAGGGGCCCTCGTGATGGAGGGCGGGCTCTTGGGCCAAAAGCCACGAACGATCAAAACCACCATAAAAATTTAGGAATCCGTGGCTAACCGTAAATGACTCTGGAAGCCCCACCTGAGCGACGAGCGCTTCTCCAAGCTGCTGCGGATCTTGATTACGAAGCTGTGCAAGCTGTAAAAAAATATCACTCCCACAGTCTGCATGAGGAATATCACTCACTGGCACAAAGGTAACACGGCGACCACCAAGCTCATGAGCAAGTCGAGCCGACACAAATTGGTTTACATCTTCAAAGGTAGAAAAAATCATTTAGGCTCCTACTATCTGATCACGAAGCTCTCGAGGCAAGCTGAGCTCTTGTAAGAATTTTTTTGCCCCTGCTTGGGGAAGCTCTTGGCAGAGTAGCCGCAAGAGAGTTGTAAAGCGATCAGGAGCAACACGCAAAGGCTCTATGATTGACTCGAATACGAGCTTTGGAAATAACGGCAAACGAACACCAAGCCCATCAAGAGCTCGAAGCGTTGCTTGCCAACACGGCTCCTCCAATATTTTTTGAAGCTCTGTGATAGTGCGCTTTGTACTAATTGTGCGAAGCACATCAGTAGCAAGCGCATCGCTACATGCAACCTTTGTAGCCTCTGAGAGAGTAAAAGACAATCGAGTTGCATATCGCACAGCTCGAAATATCCGTGTTGGGTCATCATGAAAACTTTGGGGATGAATAATTGCAACTGACTGCTTTGCAAGATCAGAAAGCCCTCCAGTCACATCAATATAACATGGCGTCCCACTTAAGAAATCACCAAGCGCTATTGCTATCGCATTAATTGTGAAATCTCGACGAGGTAAATCTTGCTCAATCGTAGCCCACGTCACCAAGGGCAATGCACCTGGATGAGGATAGGTTTCTGTGCGCGCAGAGACAAAATCAAAGTGCGCATGTTCGGTACTAATAGTTGCAGATCGAAAGTTCGGATATCGCTTCAAAGATCCCTGTAGTAATGGCTGCATAGCTTCAGCAAAGCCAAGGGCATCTCCCTCAAGACACAGATCATAATCGTTACCTTGTACTGGCAGCCCAAGTACCCTATCACGAACAACGCCACCAACTAAAAAGATGCGTTGCCCCGTTCGAGTAGCTTCATCATGAATACACTGGAGTGCTTTCGTAAGAGAGTGATTCATGAAGATCGCTTAAAAAATTCTTGTATCCCAGTAGCAATGCTTTGAGCCATGCTTCGACGAAAGGACTCTGTCGAAAGCATCACGCCATCGCTGTCGTTATTAATAAAAGCAAGCTCTATAAGCACTGCCGGCATATACGCACCGACCAAAACAAAGAATGGAGCTTTCTTCTCTTTACGGACAGGAAAGTCTTCGACCTGCGAGAACGACTTGGTTACTGCGCGATGCACTGCTGCTGCAAGCGCCGAGGACTCAGGAGCTTTTGTCGTCTGAATGAGGTCTGACAAAAACAAAGAGAGGTCGTTGGCTACCCCTTCACCTGCACCAGCGCTATTTTCACGCTCCGCTAGTTTTTTGGTGGCAGCATCGCCAGCATTATCCAAAGTAAATAACTCAAAACCAGTTAGGGTTGCTTTTTCGGAGGAATTACAATGAATACTAATAAAAATATCTGCGTCATGCTGATTCGCGAATGCTGTTCGTTGTTCAAGCGGCATAAACACATCACGTGTCCTGGTGAGCATCACATGAAACTGCGGCAAGGCGTTGAGTTCATCACGGACGGCTTCTGCAACAGCAAGGGTAACATCTTTTTCAAGGAGTCCACCGATACCAACTGCTCCGAGATCATCACCTCCATGTCCAGGATCAAGGACAATAATCTTCTGATCTCGTGTGAGCAGTTTCTGCTCTGGCATCTTGGTCCGTTGCGCGCCCGCCCCCTCATCCGCACGAACAAGCTCTGCAAATTCAGAGTGAGGATACTCTTTTTTGAGTCGCTCTTTGTACGATGCAGCAGCACGTGGATCACTTTGAGCAAGCATATCAATAAGGTTTTTCAAACTCTCTGGTGCTACCGTAGCATCAGGATACTCTTCGACAACACGCTCATAGAGCTCTCGTGCATGCGTACTCCACGTATCATCATGAAGCGCCTGAAACATTGCTCGGTAAGCAGTAGCAGCTTGGAAAATCGCCTGCGCTGCCTGGGCCTTTGAAAGCGAAGGGGCAAGCTCAACAAGGTCACTCGTAGCAGCCTTCCATGCGGCAATTTTTCGCACCGTACTATCTGTATTACGCAAGCGAAGCAATTCAGTCTTGAGCTCGTCAAAAGAACGATCTACAGCGAATGCTGGTGCATGCATGACAGAACAGAAGCAGAGGCACACAGCGAGCACGATAATCAAAAGTTTTTTCAGCTGAGAAAGAGCATTAAGCGCGTCAAGCGGTGTCATCGTATTCACATCAAGCGCATCAAGCGTCGAAAAAACTTTTTGCTGCGTCGCACTGAGTGTCGGGGCTGCGGGTGGAGTTGGTGCAGTAAAGAGCGTGAGCTGTGCTTTCTTACTCGATGGCTTCCCATCATGTTTTTCAAGAAGACGCTGCAAGAGCTCCTTTGAGCGAGTAATAATCGACTCAGGAAGCCCAGCCATTTTCGCAACTTCAATACCAAAAGATTTTGTAGCTGCACCGTTAATAATTCGATGCGTAAACACAAGTTCGCCGTCTACTTCCGTAGAGCCAACTGACACATTGCGAACAATGGCAGGATAGAGCGCTTCGAGTTCTGTAAGTTCATGAAAGTGGGTTGCAAAAAGCACACGGGCTCGCACCTGCACAATCAACCATTCAAGAATCGCTTGTGCAATCGATATTCCATCCCGTGTTGCGGTTCCTCGACCAACCTCATCTATGACTACCAGCGACTGAGCGGTTGCATGGCGTGCAATCAGTGACACTTCACGCATTTCAACCATGAAGGTACTCTCACCCTCTGCAAGGTTATCAGCAGCACCAAGACGGGCAAAAATCTGATCGGTTACACCAACCGTTGCAGCCACAGCAGGAACAAACCCCCCTAACTGGGCAATGATTGCAATGAGTGCATTTTGCCGCAGGTAGGTAGACTTTCCTCCCATATTTGGCCCCGTGAGGAGTAGGATCGAGGGATGAGACGCTTTTTGACCACCCTCAACGTTTAGCTCGTTTGGAATAAACTGCGAACCAAGTAACTTTGCAATTTGAGGATGCTGCCCCTGCTCTATACTGAGCACTGGCTCATCAACAATACGTGGTCGAGTCAAACGATGCACAAATGCACACTCAGCAAGAGAGAGAACAAAATCAAGACGTGCTGTCAGCTGATGGAGTTGCTTGAGCGATGCAAGGTAGGACTTCATTGCACTGCGAAGTTTTGTGAAAAGCTCTCGCTCAAGCATTACGCGCTTATCATGGGCCTGTAATATATCGGCTTCCTGCGCTTTGAGCTCTTCGGTAATAAATCGCTCTGCGTTCGCAGTTGTTTGCTTGCGAATATAACTCGAAGGAACTTTCGCAAGATGGGCATTTGATACTTCGATAAAATACCCAAAGACAGAGGTATACTTTACTTTCAGCGATGGTATCGATGTCACTGCACGCTGCTCTTGCTCAAACTGCGTAAGCCAACTATTACTCGAGGACTCCAACGTATCAAGCCGAGCTAACTCAGGGTGGAATGATGGTTTAATAATACCACCTTCAAGAGATGAGAGTGGTGGCTCTTCAACAAGTGCCTCATCAAGCTCTGCACACATGCGAGCTGCAGCGGTAAGATCCGATGGTGTACAGAGCTCAGGCCACAATGGCTCAATCGTCTGGGCAATAAGTGGTATTTTCTTGAGCACATCCCTCAGTGCTGCAAGCTCTCGAGGTGTGACAACCTCCAGATCAATACGGGCAGCTATTCGCTCAATATCAGGCGACTCTGAAAGGGTTCGTCGCAGGAGCGCCCTTTCATCTGAGGCCTCAAGAAATGCGGCGACTTTCTCATGTCGTTCATTAATCTGAGCAGGTATTTTAAGGGGGCTTACAATTTCATTGCGAAGCAACCGGTCACCCCCAGGAGTAACGGTAAAACGTAAATACTCATAGAGAGTACCGCGCTCTGAACCATCACGCACATTTTTTACAAGTTCAAGATTCATTCGCGTTGTCGCATCAATCGAGACACGGTCTGATTCTTTAGCAACTTCAATGCGCGAAAGCGGCACCTGCCGTTCAACGATTACTTCATCAAGGTAGCCCATCAATGCCACAACAGCATCTTTCGCCAAAGGACTTAAGGAAGCGAAATGTTCTAACTGCTGGCACTGCGATGTTGGTGTGAGGTCAAAATAGCGAAATTTAATCTGCTTTTTATCAAAGACAGTCTCAAGCGACCGTACCCACGAAATTCTTCGATCAAGCTGCTGCGCGCCAATTTGCTTTGGTAATAGGATTTCTGCAACCGAATGAAGCGCACAGGCAGTTGGTATCTCTGAAACCAACATTGCGTCTTTCACGAGAATGACGCCTGATTGCACATCAGTACAAGCAAGCGCAGCTTCCTGAGAGCCACGAAGCGCAACAGCAGCTAATAACCCCTGAGCAGCAGCACTGTCTGCGCCAGCAAGAACTTTAACCGATGGAGTAATAATACGTTCAAGGCGTCTGGTTACCATGCCTTTACCAGTTCCCCCGACAGCATCAGCGACCTGCGAGACAATAGCGACAGAGTACCCAAGCTGAATCAAGCGATCGCAATACTGATCTGCCACTGATAAAGGTACACCACACATTGGTATCGGATGCTCACTTTGCTTATCCCGACTTGTTAACGTCAGATTGATAGCGCTTGCGGTCGTAACAGCGTCATCAAAAAAGAGTTCATAGAAGTCGCCAACCTGAAAAAAGAGCAGGCAGTCAGGGTAGCGCTCTTTATAGTCCAGATACTGCTGAAGCATCGGGGGAAGGGTGCCGTATTTTAGTTTCTCTGCAGGTAGTGCCACGAGAGATAATCTACTATAATTCGATACGGAAATCAGTCTTTGTGAATACTCAAAAACCGCACATTATTCTAGTCGATGACGAGCCAGGGGTCTTAAATGCCCTTAAACTGCTGCTTTCAGCCCTCGGGTTTAACGTCTCTGACTTTATTGACCCCCGCACAGCGCTTGAATACCTCAAAAACGGCGGTACGGGCGATGTCATAGTATCAGATCTACGCATGCCGCACCTCGATGGCATTGAGTTTCTTACAAGCCTGGGCCATGAGGGCATTACCGTACCCTTTGTCCTGATGTCCGCTCACGCAACAGCCGAAGATATTAAACGTGCAACCGATGCTGGATCACGTGGCTTTCTCTCTAAGCCTTTCACGCCAGATCAGTTTCGCGCCATAGTCCAACCACTATTACCATAACAATGAGCTCTGCACCTGAGAAAAAATTCTTGTCACTACTGACACGAGAACTCAAAGCTGCAAGCTCTGAAAAAATGAAGCTCTGGTCAACAAACTACTTAAAGGGCACTGAGCACTTTCTGGGAACTCCTCTGCCCGCAGTAAAAACTATTGCATTACCGCTCTGGAAAACCATCCCTCAAGATAGCGAGCTGCGTCTTTCAATCATTCATACACTACTCAAAGCAAAACATTCAGAGATCAAAGTTGCCGGAATGATCCTCTATCAAGAGCGCTTCATGAAGGACACTAAACGCCGGTGGACTGCTGACCTCGAAAGCTTTCACGAACTCTTCGAAGCAGGCACTTTTAATTCTTGGAATATCTGTGACTGGATGTGCCTTCGCGTACTCGGTGCGATTCTTTTGACAGACCCTAAAAAAACACATCGTGCTCTTGCGAGCTGGATGCGCTCAGAGAACCCATGGACAAGACGGGCATCACTCGTACCGCACCTAAGCCTTCTCAAAAAAACGAGAGAGTTCGATACCAATATTATTGGACTTGCAGAACAACTGGTTGCCTATCCAGATCGCTTCAATCAGACAGCCGTGGGCTGGGTCATACGAGAGCTCTATAAAAAACAGAAAGAGAGTGCGACATCTTTCATTATGAAAAACGTACAAACACTCTCACCAGAAGGGCTTCGTTATTGTTGTGAAAAAATGTCTCCAAAAGAAAAAGAAAAGATTCTCTCTTTGCGAAACTAGCGTTCCTTACTAACCCATTCCTTCACGACGCGCAGGGGTAAATTGAGGCAGCCTTGTCGAATCTGTACAACCTCACCTAATGCTTCTTTGATAAACGCTTCAGTCATATGTTCAATATGCGAAACTGGTTGCTTCAGTAATGCTTCAGCAACAATGACGGCAGCAGCTTTGCTAATCGTACAACCCCGTGCGTCAAAGCGAACATCAGCAATAATGCCATCCTCTACCTGCAGCGTAAATGCTACATGATCACCACAGCTTGGATTACCACCCTCACATGTATCAGTACATGGTGTGAGCGTTCCACGAAGGCGAGCGTCTTCACTGATTTCAATAATGCGCTCAATGGTATCGTCAAAAGTATCCATAAATTTTCCTCACTTCTATCGCGCAAAGAGTCGAATCGCTTTGTGCATGCTGGTCAACAGTGCCTCAATATCGGCTTCATTGTTATAAAGATAGATGCTCGCACGAAGACAACCCTCAATTCCGAGCTCACAAAAAAGAGGCTGTGCACAGTGGTTGCCACTCCTCACACATATTCCTGCTGCATCAAGCACCATGGAGATATCATGTGGGTGCGCACCTTTGACCGTAAATGAGCAAATACCAGCTCTCATATTTAGATCACTTGTACCATACAGCTGCACTGCGGGCATTGCAGCAAGCCCATCCAAGAGCTGACTCAAGAGCCGTTTTTCGTGTTGCTCAATCTGATGAAATCCAACCTTTTCAAGATAAGCACAAGCTGCTGCCACTCCTATTGCTTCAGCGATAGGCAGTGTTCCTGCTTCAAGGCGGTTGGGCAAAGCAGCAAACGTCGCATCAGCAATCGTTACTGTATCAATCATATCACCGCCAAACAGTAATGGCGGCAATGCTTCCAAGCGTTGTTTCTTGCCAGTTAAAACTCCAATGCCTGTTGGTCCAACCATTTTATGACCAGTAAAAACATAAAAATCAGCACCAAGTTCATCAACATTGACTGACATGTGTGGCACGGCCTGCGTACCATCAATCATCACAGCAGCACCATGCGTATGTGCCTTTTCGATCAAACGCTTCACAGGATTAATGGTGCCTAACACATTTGAGCAATGTGTTAGAGCGATGAGTTTAGGACCGCGCTGCAGCACAGCATCAAATGACTCTTCGCATAATGTTCCCTCTGGAGTAATCGCTATCGTGTCGAACACCATATTGTGCTTCTTGGCAAGCTGTTGCCATGGCACAAAGTTTGCGTGATGCTCCATGCGAGTAGCGGCAATTCGATCGCCAGCCTGACACGATGATTCAATAAAACCACGTGCGACAAGATTGACAGCCTCAGTAGCATTCTTTGTAAAAACAATTCGAGAGGGATCGGCAACGCCAACAAATCGCGCAATTGTTGCACGAGCAGACTCGAAATAATCATTCGCAATAGCTCCAAGCGTGTAGCTAGCCCGATGCACATTTGCATTGGTCGTACTCAAAGAAGTACTCATTGCATCAATGACGCTTTGGGGCTTTTGACTTGTGGCTGCTGAATCCAAATAGACGAGCGGCTTTTTATACTGCTGTGTGTACTGTGAGAAGATAGGAAAATCATCACGGCACGAAAGGGTAGCATTCATCTGCAGTAGTATAGCAAAAGGAAGCATTCAAATAAAAAGCACACCCACAATGAAATCCAAGCGATTTTAGTCGGTTAGCACAAGGGTCGCGCTCGGCGCTCTTTTTAGCGATGATCTCCTCTATGAATGACCAACAGGAGATGAGCTCATGAACCATATCAAAACCTGGAAAGAACGCGCGAGCAGCCCCGATGAAGTCATGAGCCACCTAAAGGATAATGCAGCAGTTTTTATTCATGGTGCCTCCGCAACACCTATGCCGCTCATTGAAGCGCTCTGCAAGCGACAGGATCTCAAAGCTATTACAACCTACCACCTACACCTCTTGGGCGATCTCGAACTCGGCAAACGGTCGACACCATGGATTCGACCTACTTCATTTTTTACCGGTAAAAATTTAAGAGATGCCGTCAATGAAGGTCGAGCAGATCATATTCCAATTTTCCTTTCTGATATTCCTGCACTGTTTACGTCACGAACTGTCAATCTTGATGCTGCACTTGTGCAATTGTCGCCACCTGATACACACGGATACTGCTCATTAGGAACAAGCGTTGATGCTGCACGTGCCGCAGTCGATACCGCGAGCGTTATTTTTGCAGAGATAAATGAACAGATGCCTCGAACACACGGCAATTCCATGATTCATCTGTCACAGATACAGCATTATACCGCCACCAATAGACAACTCTTACCACATCCTCCAAAAGTGCTTACTGCAGTCGATGAACAAATCGGTCAAATCATTGCAGACCTTGTCTCTGATGGGTCAACACTCCAGCTTGGCATAGGCGCAATCCCTGATGCAGTGCTTAAAAAACTCACCCATAAAAAAGATCTTGGTATACATACAGAGATGTTCTCGGATGGCTTAGTAGATCTTTTTCAAAGCGGCGCCATTACAAATGCACGAAAGAATATTCACCCTGGACGAATCGTCACAAGCTTTATTAGTGGCACCAAGAAAGTGTTCGATTTCGTCAACGACAATCCTATCGTTGAATTTTATCCATGCGATCGCACCAATGATACAACGCTCATTAGTAAAAATGACTCTGTTGTAGCAATTAATTCGGCCCTGCAAATCGATCTGAGCGGACAAGTGTGTGCGGATTCACTTGGACGTTCTATCTATTCTGGAATTGGTGGGCAGATGGATTTTATTCGTGGGGCAGCACAGTCTCGAGGCGGCAAAGCGATTATAGCCCTTCCATCGACAGCAGCACACGGCACCACATCACGTATCGTACCAGTCCTTACCGAGGGCAGTGGCGTTGTCACCACCCGCGGTCATATCCAATGGGTCGTTACAGAATACGGCGCGGTCAACCTGCATGGTCAAAGCCTTCGTCGTCGTGCAGATCTCCTCATCAGCATTGCTCATCCAGACTTCCGCGAAGAGCTACGACGACAACTCTAGATAACGCGATATCGCCTCATACGTTACCAGGCATAAAAAAAGCACCTCGTGAGAGGTGCTTTAAGGACAAAACAAATCCCTGAAACAGGATTAGTTGTTCTCCATTTTTTGGCGGATAAGATCACCAAAGGTAACTGCTGTACCCTGGTCTTCCATGTAACCCGACATATCGTCTTTCTCTTGGCGACGCTTAATGGTCTTAACAGAAAGAGAGATACGACGCTCTTCACGCTCAATCTTAATGATTTGCGTTTCGATTGGATCACCAACTTTGAACTTATCAGCAACATTTTCACCCTTCTCAAGGCCAAGGTGAGTATTGTGGATAAGGCCTTCAACTCCTTCTTCGATCTGAACAAACACACCGAAGTCAGTAATTGAGCTAATGGTTCCTTTGACTTTTGAGTCAACTGGATAACGCTGAGCAATAGCATCCCACGGATCAGACTCAAGCTGCTTAATACCGAGGCTGAGTCTTTCGTTCTCAACATCAACATCAAGAACCATCGCTTCAACTTCATCACCCTTCTTGTAGAGCTCGTGAATTTCCTTCGGATCCTTAATACGCTTGGTCCATGAGAAATCAGAGATATGCACAAGACCGTCGATACCATCTTCAATACCAACAAAGATTCCGAACTCGGTAATAGAACGAACTTGTCCTTTAACACGAGAACCTTTTGGATGCTTGATTTTGATATCTTCCCAAGGATTCGCTTGAAGCGCTTTGAGTGAAAGACTAATACGCTGCTGGTCAGAATCAATGCCAAGAATAACTGCTTCAACAATATCGCCTTCATTGACGAGTTTGTTTGGATTCTTAACTTTCTTCGTCCAACTCATTTCACTGATGTGGATGAGTCCTTCAACGCCCTGCTCAATTTCAACAAACGCACCGTAGTCAGTTACCGAAATAACTTTTCCTTTAATACGTCCGCCAACAGGGTAACGCTCGTGTACTGTTGTCCATGGATCAGCAGTAAGTTGCTTCATACCAAGGCTCACACGCTCTTTCTCTGGGTCATATTTAAGAACAACCACAGGTACTGTTTGACCAACTGAGAGCTTGTCTGCAGGATGATTTACACGGCCCCACGCAATATCAGTGATGTGCAAGAGTCCATCAATACCACCAAGGTCAATAAAGACACCGTAGTCAGTGATGTTCTTCACGACACCTTCCATAACAACACCCTCTTGAAGCACTTTGAGTGTCTCAGAGCGAAGCGAATCACGCTCGTTCATAAGGACTGCGCGACGAGAAAGGACGATGTTTCCTTTATCACGGGTGACCTTAAGAACTTTATAGTCATAGACCTGATCGAGGAACTTATCGAGGTTGCGGTGTGGGCGAATATCAAGCTGTGAACCAGGCAAGAATGCTGGAATACCAATATCAACTTGGAGACCACCTTTTACTTTGTGAGTTACTTTACCAGAGATAGTGCCACTAGTTTTGTAGACGTTTTCGACATAGTCCCAAACTTTCTTCTGGTCAGCTTTCTCTTTTGAGAGAACAACTTGGCCCTGCTCATTTTCAAGAGCAAGAATATAGACATCAACAGAATCACCAAGAGCGACTTGGTACTTGCCTTCAGCATCAGAGAATTGCTCAATTGGAACAACTCCTTCTGATTTAAATCCGATATCGACTGAAACGACATCTTTTCCAATTGCTGTCACGGTTCCCGTGACTACTTTACCCGTGCGAAGGTTTCCTCGCTCGTTAAAATATTTTTCAAATTCAGAGGCA
This sequence comes from Bdellovibrionota bacterium, assembly GCA_044376365.1. Taxonomy (GTDB): domain Bacteria; phylum Bdellovibrionota_C; class UBA2361; order UBA2361; family JBIKWN01; genus JBIKWN01. Next base: position 17,259 of record JBILLA010000020.1, read on the forward strand.
AAAGAGCCCCCTACGTTACTATCAGCGTGCGTCATGTAATTTATTTTCCTTTTTAGATTTCTGTCGCGCTGTTTGTTCGACCAAGCGAAGCTATGAGGCTGGCTTGGTAAGGCGAGCAGAAACGATATGATACAGCTCAGTTACCGCCTGGGTCAAACTAAGCTTGCTGTTATCAAAAAGCATCGCATCATGCGCTGGGATACAGGGGGCAATGGCGCGCTGCTGATCTCGGGTATCACGCTCTAAGATCTCGAATTCTATATGTTTTTTCGCATCTTCATCCGCAACATCACAAAGCTCACCCTGCTCTCTTAGCTGTGCAAGGCGACGCTCCGCCCTAATTGACGCTGGAACCTCGATAAAGAACTTCACCTGCGCATCTGGAAAAACAACCGTCCCCATATCACGCCCCTCTGCGACCAGAGGCAATCCAGGATAGGCTTCACGCTGCAAATCTAGGAGCGCCGTGCGGACTGACTCATGCGCTGCTACCTGAGATGCATGCTTAGAAACCTCTTCAGCAAGTAGATCTTCATAGTAGAAAGTGCGCCCATCTCCAAGTCGCACTTGAGGACGATCCACGTTGTCTTTCACGATACGAATACCTGCTTGTTGGATTGCTGCGACGAGAGCCTGATCTTCAGATATGCTAAGCCCACGCTCAGACATAATAAAAGCAACAGCTCGGTAAATAAGGCCTGTATTGAGGTGCTGAAATTCAAGACGATCTGCAATGAGTCGTGCGAGCGTTGATTTGCCTGTACCAGCAAGGCCATCGATTGCAATAACAATTCTTTTTTGATGAGTCACAGCCTGCCTCGTCTTGTGTACGGAGTTTTCTTCCCCTGGGCGAATTATGATAAATTGTATCACGCCAGAAAAGGGCTATGAGAAGTAATTAGGAACAAAATGAGCGATTTTATTTTCATGCAAACAAGTCCTGAGACAATTACGGTCGGCTCAGGAGCACTTACCTTCTCAGACAAACCACATCCTTCAACACAGAGCTTCTACCTGAATAACTTTTTCCTCCAAAAAGAGACTCCTTGGATTATCCCCCAATTCGTAGAGCAACTTACTATTCCACAATTTCAACAGAAGTTTCTTGGCGATACTACTTACACTGACAACATCGCTTGGCAAGCATCCGACGATCAAAAATTCCGAAAATTCTTTCAAAAGATAAAACAAGCAATCGATGAGGGACTCCTTGAAAAGATAGTACCTGTTTCATTTGAATCCGGCTCTATCCCAACATCATGGGACACACAGGTTCTTTCCATTCTCACCAGCCGCTTCATACAGTACCTCTCAAGCGATCTCTACCTCTTTGGCTTTCAACATGGCGGCAGTGGAGTGTGTGGCTTAACACCTGAGCTCATCTTTGAGCAGGAGCATAACTACCTCTGCACTGCGGCCCTTGCTGGAACACAGGCATCGCAATTTGGCGATCGATCAATTAAGAATCCAAAAGACATACGAGAGCACCAACTTGTTATTGATGATATCACCACTCAACTTAAACCGTTCGGCTCAGTGCATGTGAATGCGACCACTCCCTACTGGAATGGCTCGCTGATTCACCTCAGGGCAAAGATAGAAGTACAAACGACTCACTTCATAGCTTTTGATGACCTCATCAAAGCGCTGCATCCTACTGCTGCTATTGGCGCATATCCACGAACTGAAAATGCTAAAGCGATTCTTAAAGGAAGCGATACAAAAATACCACGAGGCTATTTTGCTTCACCTTTTGGGGTCTTCGATCCACAGCGTGAACGGTCACTCTGCGTTGCGGCAATACGCTCTGTTTTTTGGGAAGAGCATATCGCACGCATCGGCGCAGGATGTGGCATTATCGAAGAGAGTGATGTCGACAGCGAAATCGCAGAGCTCGCACTCAAGCGAAAGTCAATTCGAGATAAAATTTCATACTAAGTGTATGCAGTCTAGCAGCGCTCAAAGCTTGCTTACAAAATATTCGACACAATCGAATCTTGTGAGGGATCAGTTATACTGAGCGAAGTAATAATTTCCTTTGCTTGATCCGCACTAAAAAACTTTGGTAGTTCTTGGGCAAGTGCTTGCTCTAACTTGAGAGTCTCTCGTCGCAAATTACCAATCGCTTCACTCGTGTACTTACTTCCCATCAGCTCTTCAATTGAAGTAACGCCATACTGACGGAGCTCTTCACAACACAAAAGTAATGAAACATCAGCTGTAGCTGGCTTAATTTCAATCGTACTCTTAATACCCAGCCCAAGCGAATAGATGCAATCAATAAACTTCTTAAAGCTTAAAGGTTCCTGAGGAAGCACAACTGACATTTTACGATCGACCGTGAGTGCTGGGGTAACCTTTACTCGAGAGATCAGATCATATGGCATAAGGGAGAGTGTGCGATTGAGCATTGAGTGGAACTTTCCTCTGGCCACTTCGCGTTCTTGTGCACTTGAAGGAACATCCCACAAAGCAAGCTCATAGGTATTGCGCTCACAAACGCCAAGCGAGCTACTGCTATTATCCGGATAGTCGACAACAAAATTAAGGAGCGATACGGTAAGATTATCTGCTGCTGCTTCGCGAGCAAGATGCTTAAAGAACCACTGCACAAGACCACGACGACGCTCATCAAAATCCAGTATCACTGAGAACGATCCTTTTTCTTGATCATAGTGCACTTCATCTGCGCTAAAACTCACAAATGTCTGTTCAAAACGGTTACAAACCTTCTTTTTTAAAAAGCCAACAGTATCAGTCAGCATCGGTAGCTGCTTAAGCTCATCATCTCCTTTTGCTATGAGCAGCATAAGCTCATCGGGTGAGAGGCCATAGTTACCAGCCACAGGAGCGAAAATTTCCTCACGCCACGCATCAACTATCGCTTGTATAACAGCTGGGGCATAAGCTGTTGCGAATTGAGGATTCGCAAGAACAGTATCACCAATAATACGGTCTATTGCTTGCTTCGGTGTCAGAGCATCAACATACTCTACCGATCGTTTACCAAGCACCTCTACGGCACCTCGTGGACTCGCAAGCTCATAATCACGGACAGACAGCTTATGTTCAGTCAGATGAATAACTCCACCCGGATAACTGATACACCCTGGAGGGTTAAGCATATGAATTTTTTCCAAAACACACCGACGAGAGTATCCGTCCTTATCGAGTGCTATCTCATTTAAGCTACTACCTGATATGACACGACGATTGCGGAAGGCCCCATCCACGACCTCTGCAATAACAACTTCAGGTGGTGGAGTAATAGAAAAAAATGCTTCATCAGCGTGCCATACGAGTTGAGACTCTATTGAAGATGCAACAGGAGCATGTAAGCCACCAATGCGATTTCGGTAATCACGATAAGGATGATATTTTTCTTTTAGCTTTAAGAACTCAGGGTAAAGGGAGAGCACAGCTTTGACGGAGCTCGGCATACCCTCTTCATTAAACGAAACACCTTTTTCACGCAAAAAATTAAAGAATGCGAAATTCTCAACGTCGCGCTGCGATTTCATATCTGAATGAGCGCGCGCATACTTCATATCAGCTATGCCCTCTTTGGCATCAACTGAGTAGCTATCAGTGGCAAAATGAAGATCAATCAACTGATGTTGTGCAACCACGAGCGTACGAAGAAACGCCATCTGACCAGTCTTAGGATCGTGGAAGTTTTGAAAATCACGAAACTTTTCCCGTATGCTTCGTGCTGCTTGAGGATTATTTGCAATGAGGAGCTCAAGTGCATCCTCAGATTTAGAGGCTTCTATGTGATGAGAGAGATTTTTCCACCCTTCTGCTAGATCTTCTTGCGTGTGAAAAATAAGCATCAGCCCAAGCGTATCGATGTGCTGTCGATGAATATCTGCAATCGTAGGACAATCAGTGGTAAAGAGCGATGGCTCACCCCGAAGCATCCGCTCGAGATTTTCGCGGTATGTATCAATAATCTTACCACGCTCGGAATCAAGCGTTTTTTCTC
>JBILLA010000021.1:0-21209 GCA_044376365.1 Bdellovibrionota bacterium
AACGAAGCGGAGATGAGAAATCAAGCTGCGTCGTTGAAATTGTCTCTTCTCGTCCTAACAGTGTGCGAGCTTGGAAGTCGAGTTTTGGACCATAGAACGCAGCTTCACCTTGACCAATCTCGTAATCGACCTGCATCTCTTTGGCAACTTCTTCGACAATTCTTTCTGAGTATGCCCACAGCTCTGGATTATCAACAAATTTCTCTTTGTTTTTAGGATCATGAGTTGAAAGGCGTACCTTTACCCCTTCAAAACGGAACATTTTGAAATAAGACAGGGTTAGTTCAAAGGTTGCTTTGAGTTCGGCTTTGAGGTCCTCATTTGAGCAATAAATGTGAGCATCATTCATGCAAAGAGCACGAACACGCAGTAATCCAGCAAGTGATCCAGATGACTCATAGCGATAGCATGACCCATACTCTGCAAGACGAAGTGGCAGCTCGCGGTAAGATCGTGGGCGATGGCCATAGATCATGTGATGGTGAGGACAGTTCATCGCTTTAAGATAGTACGCGGATTCCCCTTCAAGTTGCATTGGTGGGAACATTGAATCTTTATAGTAGGGGAGGTGACCTGACGTATAATAAAGATCTTCTTTCGCTAAGTGTGGTGTTGCAACACGTTGATAGCCGAAACGTTGCTCTGTTTCTTTTGCAAGATCTTCTAAGCTATCGCGAATCACTGTGCCATGAGGAGTCCATAGTGGAAGCCCAGGACCAACTTGATCAGAGAAAATAAACAGCTCGAGCTCTTTGCCAAGTTTACGATGGTCGCGTTCTTGAGCCAGTTTGCGACGTTCAATGAATTCATGCAGATGTTGCTTGTTTTCAAATGCAAGGCAATAAATTCGAACAAGCTGTGGATTTTTTTCACTACCGCGCCAATATGCACCTGCAAGTGAATCAATGCAGAAAGCATCAGGAGGAATCTGACCAGTGTGCTCAAGATGCGGTCCTGCACACATGTCAGTGAATGGTCCATTCGTATAGAATCCAATTGTTGTTTCGCCGCGCTCTTTGAGCTCTTGGCAGTACTCAACTTTGAATTGTTGGTTCTGTTCTGAGAGGTACGCAATCGCTTCATCGGTCTTTCGTTGCTGGCTTGTGAATTCTTGCCGCTGTCCGATGATTTTTCTCATCCGCTTTTCAATGTCTTTGAAATGCTCTGGCTGAATCGGCTCTTCAAAAAGGAAGTCGTAATAGCAACCAGTATCAATCGGAGGGCCGAAAGCAAGCTTTGCGGTAGGACGAATTTCTAGAACTGCTTGGGCAAGTACGTGTGCAAGCGAATGGCGGATGCGATAAAGCTTATCTTCTGCCGGCGTTTGGGCGGGTGATGATTGTGAATCCATAGGGGTCCTGTTCTTTTACTTGAAAATGATCTGCTCTACTGTAATAGCATCCTCAGCAAAAACTGCAAGCTGGGTCTTTACCGCAGGTTTTTCGAAGTAATCAAGGTCCGCTTTCGTGAAGCACTCTATGTAGAGGGTGTTACCTTCGAAATGAAATGATTTTGCAGCACGGAGCTTTTCGAGCAGGCCAAGCTGAAACTTTTTGTCCAATGCTTCGAGAAGAAGATTCCAGCGAGCTGTGTCGTTACCTGGAACGGGGGCGTCGTCACTATCCATGGCCAAAGTATAAAGCGCCTGGGAAATACTTGAGAAGGGGGGAAGTATAATTTGAGTGGAAACGAGGAGGGGCGTTGTCAGGATTGTATATGTGCTGAAACGCAAATCCCTGTCCTTTCATAGCATGTGTAGAACACAAGAAGAGAGGACAGGGATTCCAACCAAAGTGGTTGTTCTTAGATTGCGATCTGAGCAAGCTCAGCGCCATTTGCAGCAGCAGTAGCTTGTGCTTGAATCGCTGTACGAAGGCCATCTCTGTCGAGATCAAGTGCTTCGCAGACAAAACCGAAAGTGAGAGGCGCATCTGTCGGCTCATCATCAAAAAGCCAGAATTCAGCACCTTCTTTCACTTCTCCGTCTCCGGTGATGAAATCAGTAATAGCGCGTTGAAGAACCGCAGCAAGAAGACGCTTCTCAGGGATTTGCTCACCAGCAGAGGGAACATCGGAATTTGACCAACCTTTCATTTTTATCCTTTATCTATGTAAAAAATCACAAATCAAAAAATACAAACTCACAAAAAAAGTAGTCGAAAGCACAAAAACTACCTCCGCCGAAAAATCGACAATGCTTATCAAAACCCCGCATCAGCACGACAAACGCCGCCGTCTCTTGCGAACAACAATTGCTGAAGCGATTAGAATCAACAGCTGCGAAAGCCAGAGAGTAGGTTATGAAATATTTTATGAGGGAAAACTAATCGGAACTTCTGATTAGAACTATGTATCCGCTAGTGCCGAAAACGAACAAATCGACATTTGAGGCTACACAGCCCAATTCTTATCAGAAAGACCATTCGGTTTCTTCCTAGGTGGAGTTTTATCGCCCTGGGGCTCGGTAGTCAACGAAAAAATGCATAGCAAAAAAAATAATTGTTCACTAAAAATAATACCAATATTTTTCATACAGAAATCAATTTTAGTGTCTTTGAATGCTTTTTGCCCTGCTACAGGAGGAAGGCGCTGGTGCTAAGAGCGCTGTTTTTATGTCATGCGAGGTTAACTAGCTGGAATTATTAATTTTTTATACCAGGAGCTGCATTTTGTTTTGTCGTTTTGCCCTTTTTCGTGGAAAAGGTTATCGAAAACGAGCATCCGCTTGTGTGAGTGCTTCGTACTCAGGAAGTGCTCTATCAATGAGCGTAAATAGTGAAAAATTAAATGCAGGTGCAACGGTGCAGCCCACAAGGCTGTAGGCGCCCATCGATGTCGCTGCTTGCCATGATCCAGCAGGGACAACGTGTACGGAAGGATCTTCTCGCGAAGATGAAAGAGTGACGCGCTCCAGGAGCTTGGTCTGGGGGTGGAAGAGGACTAGCTCGAGTGGAGCTCCCTCGTAGAAGTGCCAGGCTTCATCTGCCTCAACTTTATGCCAGCGACTTACCTCTTGTTGTGGCAAGAGGAAGTAGATGCTGGTGAGTGCCTCTGATCGATAGACTTCACGGTACCATCCACCTTCAGGATGTTTTTGGAGACTGTGCAGTGATTTTAAAGACTCAATATCGGGGCTCATAGAAGTGAGATGGTAGAGCATTATGGGGGAGAGCGCAGCAGGTTCTGTGATATAACGGCCGATGCGCGCAAGAGAGCGATAGGTGCTAGTAGAGGTTTTTCCCCTTAAAATTGGCAGTTTTATGCATCGTTTGCAGGGCTTTAGGAATAGGTTCTCTCTGTCGAAAGATGGTCCAGTGTGCGACACTATGAATTGAAAAAATCATGATCACGAAAATAGACAGTGATATCTACCGCGGATCATCTGTGCCTCCAGAGCTCAGTGCGTACGTCGCGCTTAATCCAGCCAAACGACCTGGAAGTATTGTATTTGGTGGCGCTATCTCTGGCCGTGAAGGCCTTGCAGGACAGATAGCCTGTAAGCTTGCCCTTGAAAGTTTCACTGATGGTGTGATGAGCTTTTTTGAAGCGCTCCCACCGCAAACGCTCGGCAGTGATGAGCTCCTATCAGAATCGTTGACCGTCCAGGTACTTGAATCTGCATTTCGATCATCGAATGACGCCGTCTATAGCTTTGGTCACTCCATGGCTGCGGGTGGAAAGATGGGAGCATCTCTGGTGGGCTTGGTCGTCCATGAAAATATTGCTGCTGCTGCCCGTGTTGGATCGAGTGTCGTCTATCTTGTTCGTGCAGGAGAGACCTTTGCTTTTTTTGAGAAGAAGGCGCCGGCTCATTTAAATGCTGCGATACCACAACCACTTGTTGGGCAGAATGCTATGGTGCAAGTTGAGCTTGCATCAATTCCAGTACAGAGTGGCGATACACTCGTTGTGCTTGCCGAGGAGTTGGATCTTGCGCAAGAGCGAGTCTTGGCAGACTTCCTCAATGACTATGATTTTACCGAGAAACTTGCTGCGCACGATATCTGTTCTCTTGTCTTTCCAGAGTACAGAGAAGCACATTTTGCGTTGGCAGTGAAGCTTGGTGTCGATGCGATTTACCTCTCTGAAGTGGTGACCGCAGACTTTTAATAATGTATGAATGTAATATTGTAAAAAAAGAACAACGCTATGGATAAAAAAGATCTACAACTTGCAAGTAACCTTTATAAGACGCTCGATGAAAAGCATCGCATTGCTCGTGAGAAGCTTGGGCGACCATTGACATTAGCTGAAAAGATTCTTTTTTCTCATATCAAAGAGTGGCCAAAGACAGAGACTGTCCGAGGTAAAGATACTCTTAATTTTATGCCTGATCGTGTGGCGATGCAGGATGCAACAGCGCAGATGGCACTCTTGCAGTTTATAGTTACTGGTCGAGACACAGTGGCGGTACCTACAACAGTGCACTGCGATCATTTGATTCAAGCAAAAGTAGGCGCTGAAAAAGATCTGTTAAAAGCATTTGATGACAATAAAGAAGTCTATGACTTCTTGCTTTCAGCTTCACAACGCTATGGACTCGGTTTTTGGAAAGCAGGTGCAGGTATTATTCACCAAGTAGTGCTTGAGCAGTATGCATTCCCTGGTGGCATGATGATTGGAACAGATAGCCATACGCCTAATGCAGGTGGACTTGGTATGGTTGCAATTGGTGTTGGCGGTGCTGATGCTGTTGATGTTATGGCTGGGCAACCATGGGGGCTTTTAAATCCAAAACTTATCGGTATTAAACTTACTGGTGCGCTCTCAGGATGGGCTTCTCCAAAAGATGTCATTCTAAAAGTTGCAGGGCTGCTTACAGTGAAGGGTGGAACTGGAAAAATCGTTGAGTATTTTGGTCCAGGCACAGAGAGCATCTCTTGCACAGGGAAAGCAACGATTACCAACATGGGCGCAGAACTTGGAGCGACAACCTCTGTATTCCCGTATGATGCACGTATGGCAAGTTATTTGCGCTCTTCAAATAGAGCGGATCTTGCAGACCTTGCTGATCAATATAAATCATACCTTTGTGCCGATGCTGAAGTGCTTGCGCATCCAGAGAAGTACTATGATGAGCTTATCGAAATCGATCTTTCTTCATTGAAGCCGCAGTGGGTAGGTCCGCATACGCCTGACCTCTTACGAAAAGCTTCTGAGATGAAGGATGTGGTTAAGCAAGAAGATATCGAAGATTCGATTCGTTTTGCATTGATTGGAAGCTGCACAAACTCTTCATACGAAGATATCGCTCGTGCTGCGCATGTGGCAAAAGAGGCTCGTGCCCATGGGCTCAAAGTGAAAGTACCATTCATGATTACTCCAGGCTCTGATCAGGTATTTCAAACTATCCAGCGTGACGGGTTTATGGAGGTCTTTGATGCAGTCGGTGCAACAGTGCTTGCGAATGCGTGTGGACCTTGTATTGGTCAATGGTCGCGCGATGACATTAAACCAAATGAAAAAAATACGATTGTCACCAGTTATAACCGCAACTTTAGAAAACGAAATGATGGCAATGCAGAGACTGCAGCGTTCATTGGCTCACCTGAGCTTGTGACTGCAGTTGCATTCGCTGGCAAGATTTCATTTGATCCAGAGCGTGACAGTATTGCTGATAGCAAAGGAGCTTCATTTGCCTTTACACAGCCTCAAGGGGATGAGCTGCCACCAAAAGGTTTTGTATTAAGCCGTGAAGGGCTTGAGTCGCCACTTGAAAATGAAGCAGAGCGTAAAAAGTTGCCTGTTTCAATTGCGCCAACAAGTGATCGTTTGTCATTCCTGGAGGTCTTTAAGCCATGGGAAGGAACAGAGCTCAAGAATCTTGTCATTGGTGTGAAAGCACTTGGTAAATGTACTACGGATCATATCTCTCAAGCTGGCCCATGGTTAAAGTACCGTGGTCACCTCGCTAAGATCTCTGATAACTGCTACCTCGGCGCAATAAATGCATTCACCAACGAGACAGGTAAGGGAACAAATGTTCTGACTGGAGAGCAGGGCGTATCATTCCCAGACCTTGGAAAAGCATACAAGGCGCAGGACCAAGACTGGATTGCTGTAGGTGATGAAAACTACGGCGAAGGCTCTTCACGTGAACATGCTGCAATGTCACCACGATTCCTTGGGTGCCGCATTGTTATTGCTCGAAGTTTTGCTCGTATTGCAGAGACAAATCTTAAAAAGCAGGGGCTTCTACCACTGACCTTTGTGGATCCTGCTGACTACGATCGTTTGTATCAAGATGACCGTATTTCAACAGAAGGGTTAACACAGCTAAAGCCTGGTTCGACAGTAACTCTTCGTGTGAAGTCAAAAGATGGATCGGAACGACTTATTAAAGCTGGTCATTCAATGACAGATGAGCAGATTCTTTGGTTTAAAGCTGGTTCAGCACTCAATACGTTACGTCCATAGGCAGTAGAAAGGGTTATAAACATTTTGTATGAAACGATGAAAAATGAATAATTTTTTTGTTCATAGCAGCAGTTTTATTGATGATAAAACTTCTATCGGAGAAGGTGCTAAAATTTGGCATTTTTGTCATATTTTAAGTGGCACGACGATTGGGCCACGCAGTATCGTCGGACAAAATTGCATGATAGGTCCCGACGTCTCTGTTGGTGCAGGATGTAAAATACAAAATAATGTATCGCTCTATAAAGGCGTTACGCTTGAAGATGATGTCTTTTGTGGACCATCGTGTGTGTTTACAAATGTGATTAATCCAAGAGCCTTTATCGAGCGCAAAGATGAGTTTCGCCCGACCGTAGTGAAAAAAGGTGCTTCGATAGGTGCAAATGCAACGGTTCTTTGTGGTGTCACTATCGGCGCATTCGCTCTGATTGGAGCTGGTGCTGTTGTTTTACGTGATGTGCGCCCTTACGAAATAGTGGTTGGAGTGCCTGGACGTCATGCTGGCTGGGTCTGTGCATGCGGGCAAACGTTATCACAAAGTAGTGCGCATACTGACCAGTTTCACTGCTCTCGTTGCGATAAGAAATATAGTTTGCTGACCCATGATGAGGGTCCTCATGCTCGTCAGCTTGCTGAGCTTTAAGTCGAAAGAGCCTAGGATAGATAGTTTTTTGTCGTGATGCGCAGAGAAGTGTATTGATGTATCACGCATGAGTGCTTGGCGGCGCGAGGCGGTGCGATGAAAAGCGCAGTATGGAATGTTCTTGTCTTATGCTTTAAGACTTTTTTGCATCTTTTTAAAGCTTTCCAAGTCACGAGCAGGAGAACCAACAACGGTAACTCCCTCTGGAACATCTTTTGTCACAACAGAGGCAAGTCCTACAAAAGCATCATTTTCAATGGTGATGTGATCCCGTATCGCAGAAGAGGGCGCAATCCAAACTCTATCTTTTATCGTAGTGCTGCCCCCGATCATAGCATGTGCAATAAGCATAGAGTGCTTTCCGATCGTGACATTGTGCGCAACATGAACCAGGTTATCAATTTTTGAACCTTCCCCGATTAACGTCGAAGCAAGTGCGCCCCGATCAATGGAAACATTAGAGCCAATTTCAACATCGCTTTCTATGACCACATTACCAAGATGGGGAAAACGCTCAAGAGTGCCCACTTCGTTGCGCTCATAGCCGAAACCTGGCGTGCCGATAATGCTTCCGGATTGTATCAAAACTCTATCAGCAATCTTGGTATCTGCGTAAATATGTACACCTGAATCAATCCGGCAGTCGTTACCGATTGTTACATGGGGACCAATGACAGAGTATGCCCCCACATGAAGATTTGTTCCGTAACTAGCTGTTGGATGTATCAAAGCAGTTTCGTGAATAGAGGCTTCTTCTTGTGGTGTAAAAAATCGGTTGACGACTCGAATGAAATGGAGTCGCGGATAGTCACTCAAAAGTAAGTGTTTTGATGAGAGTTCGTTTAGGCGAGGTGAATCTTTCCACGCTGTTGGGATGATACATGCTTCCGCTTCTCGTGCGGCAAGAATATCAATGCCTTGTTCTATGGGATAATTGCAAAAGCAAAGAGCGCCAGAAGACGCATGAGACAACGGTGCGACCGATCGAATAATAAAATCTTTCTGTTTGCTGAGCAGAGTGACGCCAAGAAAGTGGGCTATTTCAGAGACCTTTATCATATGCAGAGTATACAAATTTTATGAGTCATCTTATAGAAATTATTTGCTCAAGATGATTTTTTAACAATCTGCTTTGTTGCCGTCACGATAATTAGTTTTTCGGAGCAATAAGCTCATGTTGAGGGCGTTCGATAAATTGTTCTAAGAATGATTCAAGATAGAGCAAAGACCAAATAAGGAGTCTTCTGTTGACTTGCCCTGACAGATGCTCATGAATGAGGAGCGCAGCTGTTTCATAGTCAATGTATTGAAAAATTTTTGCAGTCTTTGACAAGATTTTTCTTTTTACGTATTCGATGCTGTCGCCTTTAAACCAACTTGCATCAGGTGCGCTAAATCCTTGCTTGCGGCGCGCAGAGATTTCTGGTGGTACAAATCGTTTCATAACGCTTCTGAGGATGAGCTTTCCGTCAGTCGATTGATGGAAGAACTTAGAGGACTTAGCCTGAGATTCATTTTCATCGATTCTAATTGTATCGTCGATTGTACTTAGTTTAAGGTCAACGGGCAGTTGCATTGCATAATCAACAAGATCGTTGTCTAAAAATGGAACGCGAGTTTCTAGACCATGTGCCATGCTCAGTTTATCTTCGACGACAAGGAGCCCGTGCAGGAATGTTTTAGCTTCAAAACAAAGTGAGCGATTGACAAAATTCTCTTTTGTTGTTGTAGCACCTGGTATTTGTGTCAGAACCGAGCGAAAAATTTCTTGAGGGTCAGATGTGAATCCACTGAGTCGTAATGGTTTTGTAGCGTCATTAAATCGTTGACCAGGTAGCATTCGTTGCCAGAAAGCAAAATAATGATCGACGTACTCATCGAATGATTGATTAGGTGAAGCGCGGAAATACCGCCATGGGTATCCTGCAAAGAGCTCATCGCCACCAGAGCCAGACATGCACACTTTGACAAATCTGCTTGCAAGTTTAGAAGCATAGTATACTGGATATGATTGACCAACACGGGGTTCTTCAAGGTGCCACGTGAGCGAACTCATACAGCGCTCCATATCGCCAGCTTTGAGCACAATTTCGTAGTGCTCAGTTTTGAATTCATATGAGAGCTGTTCGGCTATTCTTCGTTCATCAAAATTTAGCTCGATGCCACTTGCGGATGAAAGATCAAAGCCAACAGTGAATGTTTTGAGGTTATTGATATGTTGAGCGGCGATACCGGATATAGAACCAGAGTCAATGCCACCACTTAAATAGGATCCAATTTCAACATCACTCACGAGCTGTTTTTTGACAGCTTTTTCGAAAAGGTAAGCAATTGTTTCCTCTGCTTGAGCGGGTGAATCATTGAAATGAGTAGCGTCAAATGAGAAATCCCAATATCGTTTTGAAGCAATGCTACCAGTGGAATTATAGGGAATGTTTAAGAAAGAACCAGCTTCAAGCATCTGGACGCCTTGAAAAAGTGTTCTTGAAGTGAAAAAGTTTTGAAAACTTAAATATTCTAATAGTCCTTCGCAATCTAATCGAACAGAGAACTCAGGGTAGGGGAAAAATGCTTTGATTTCAGAAGCAAATAAGATTGTCGAAGAATTATTGAAAGCAATATAGAGTGGCTTGATGCCATAGCGATCCCTGGCAAGAAATAGTTCTTTTGATTTCTTATTCCATATCCCAAAAGCAAACATCCCATCAAAACGTTCAAGGCATCCGATACCCCACTGCTGATAGGCTGCAATAATAACTTCAGTATCTGAAGAAGAGCGAAACTGAAATCCAGAGCTTTCGAGCTGCTTCCTCAGTTCTTGGTAGTTATATATCTCGCCATTAAAGGTAATAGCGATGTTGCCATCCGATGAGAGCATCGGTTGGTGTCCCTGAGCAGAAAGATCCAGAATAGATAATCGACGGTGGCCAAAGCCAAGAGCACCATCAGAATCGATATAGACGCCCTCATCATTCGGTCCTCGATGGTGTAGCTGACGGGTCATAGCCATCAGAACAGCTCTATCGACCGGCTGTTGGTTGCGATTTAAAATTCCTATGATTCCGCACATACTGTAGAGTATATTCTGATGAATACAGACTTTAACGCGATGCAGGTAACAATGCATCACTATAAAACCCTTCTGACCGCCACCAAACAGCGTTTTGCGATGGCGCATATTAAGTCCTTAAAAGGCCTATCCCCTATACCTGGAAAGAGCTGTTTCTTAAGACATGATGTGGACCTCTCGCCAGAGCGAGCTCTCAGTATGGCCGAAGTGGAAGCTGCATGTGGCATGATATCGACCTACTACGTATTGCTACGCTCGCCGTTCTATAACGCGCTGGAAGCTAAAAATACGAAAATTTGGCAAAGGATTCTGTCTTTGGGGCACGAAGTAGGATTGCATTTTGATCCTCAACCGTATGGATCACTCTCACCAACTGAAAGTCATTGGGTTTCAGCAATGCAGCATGAAGCATCCATTTTAAGCAATGAGCTTCAATCGCCAGTCGAATCATTTTCGTTTCATAATCCACGTGTCGATAATTGGGATTCTTTGCAACAGACACAATATGGTGGGTTTGTTAACGCATCTTGTGAGCAATTACGTTCGTTGTCGTTTTATGGAGACTCTGGCGGCATGCTGCATAAAGGCTCATTCCCCACGTATCTTGAGCAACTTGATAGCCATGCATCGCTCTATATTCTTATACATCCTGACTGGTGGTATGAAACATTGCTCTCTATTGAAGAGAAAGTTATACAAGCAGCCGATCATCAGTATGACGCAGCACTTAGATATTGGGAGTATGTTGTTACATCGATTGGTGGCTCAGTGTCGTTGCGTCGTTCATAAGCATTCGAGACGATTGTTGTGCGAATGAACGAATCATTGCTGTCGTAGGTGCATGCAAAATTGCTTCTTTGAATTCATGAAGATTGTTTTGTTCGAGGAGCGTTAAAAACCCATCAACTAAGTCTGGAAACAAGAAATTATCAAATTCATGTATCGTAAGGTCTGACGGCAATTGTTTTGAGAGATGAGCGATATTTTGTGCAATAAGATTTTGATCGTTAAGAAGAATCCCAATGAGTGCTCGGATGACTGATAATTCACGCGAATGAACTGTCGAAAATTTATGAATATATTGAACCAGAAGCTCATGTTGCTTTGCTGCTACAAGCGAAGTAAGAAAAAGTGCCCATTCATAAGGATCGCACGATACAGCACCCATGTTAAATCGGAAATTAATCGGTTCTTGCATTACTGTTAATGCAACCATTGGCTGACCAGTGAGTAGTTTTATGAGCACAAGTCTCAGTTTTGGCTCCGCCATGTAGTCGCAGTAACTGAGGAGTTTCCTGGTGAGATGTTCTGCTGTCACTAAGTCACGACTGATAATTGTTTGATCGATTTTTTTTAAGCCTAAACGAATTGGATGTCCTTGAAGATGGAAAGTTTTTTCAGGAGATGATTCAGGTACTGCACGTAAATCAGAAAAAATTGATTCTTGAATAATCTTATAGCCAGGGCGTAAATTTTTTCTGAGTTCATACCATTGTAATAACTGTGGTCGCTGACGATAGGTATGACGAGCATGAGCAAATGTATAGCCAGCATCTGAAATGCGATCAAGAAGGGGGCGGTCTGCAAAAAGAGCTTTTATGTGATCAACAATATCTTCTGGGTCTGAAAAAATACAGTTATCGCCATTTTTAAAGCCGTGTTCTCTCACACCTGGACCATCTTGGGTAATGAGGAGCGTTCTGCATGCAGGGATTTCGATCAGCTTGGATACGACAATATCAGTAAAACCGCCATGGGAAGGCGCTATTAAACATGAGCTCAGAGTTCTTGCATACGCAGAGCCATATATCATTAAAGGATTATCTTTTTGGAGCTCTGGATTATATCCTGGATGTCTGAAATAGAGAGCTGGAAAATTATCAAGGAGCGGCTTTTTGATAGAAGCTCGCCATGGGTAGGCATAGGGTGGAGCTTCAAAAGATCCAAACATACCGATAGGAATTGTCTTGCCCTCGCCATAATCTTTGAAGATATCAGGATCGATAAACCACGGTACATGAATGATTTGATCGGCAAAAGCTGGTATGGCCTCACCCATGCTTGGTTCGCCAAGTACGAAAATAACTTCGGCACCTTTGAGCGTTAATTCTTCAAAAGCATTTCCTCGGGTTGGTGATAGTCCGTCTACTCTATTAAAGCCAGCGCGTGGTATTTCAGGATATGCATCTAATGATGTGATAGTAAGGCGAAGCTTAAAAGCACTTTCAATCAAACCGTCAAAAAGTATGAGATCGGGTTGATACGTTCGTACAACATCACCAAGATCACAATCTGTTTCAATTTTGATAACATCAAAGAAATATTCGAGCCACCGATCTGCACGATCGATAATTGGCTCATGATTATTTGGAACAATAATTTCTTTATAGCGTGAGCCTGGAGTGAAATATATGAGGCGGGGTTTTGTCATAGAGTGTCTCTTTATGAAGCTTGTTGCGTTTTCAAAGAAGCAGATGCTGTTTTGTCAACGATGCCACGATATTGAGCCTGTTCCCACATGAAAGGTATTATTTGAGGCATGTCGTAATCTGTAAAAATCTTCTCGAGCAGACTCAGCACTTGTGTAACGGAGTGAGTTTTGTGTGAGTGTAATGACGCAGACTGTGCACAAGAGGATCTGAGTTTTTCTTGATAGAAGGCAGAAAGATTGTGTTGGTCGAGCAAGAGGCTGATAGTCCATCGAACAGTATCAAGCTCTGTACGTGAGAGGGAAGGGTGTAGTTCGTTGAGTGCTTTGAGTGGTTCAAAATTGCGGCTTACAAAGAGGCAGATTAAAAAGAGTGCCCACTCGATTGGATCTGGTGTTTGCATGCCAAGCTCGAGTCTTTGATTTATCAGAGGTGTGATTATCTCTATTGCTTCTTGAGGACGCTTTTTAAGAAGTTTTACAATGGCATGACGAATAGTGACGTGAGGTATGATACACGTTTTATTGATTCTATCAGTGAGTATTCTTTCTGCGAATAAAATATCACTTTCAAGTATTTTTTCATCAACTCGCGTTAAGAGTGCTGCGAGAGGTGATGGGGAAGTAGTAACGTTACCTGGAGCGGCGGTCAAAATACCAAGATGCCAGTCTAAAATTGGGCATCGTGTGGAGTGTTCATAGAGCTGTCGAACGACCGTGCGTCCTGCCTCAGCGATCTCATTAAGTTTATCCCGCTGCATCAAAACATGCTTCATACATGTGTATACTTCGTCAACTGGTGGCATGAGACAGTTTTTGAAATGGACAAAACCCAATGATGTAAGGGCATCATGAGGGCTTGTCACCAACAAGGACCCAGATGCCGCAATCTTCATCGCTATTGATAATGGTGGAATAGTAATTGAATCAAGTGCAACGCTAATAAGTGAAGAGCGCATCACATGACTCAACTCCTGCTCAGTGAGACCCGATGGGAAAGTGATTCTTTTACCATCTTTTGTCGAAGAAAAATTCAAGCACGTAATGGTATCGGTTAGTGTTTGTTGCGTATGTCTTGCCCAAAAAGAATCTGGTGATGCATCGCCTGGTTCTGAAAAGAGCGAGATAGGGATGCTTCGATTTTTATTATTGTAAGTAAAATCTTTTTCTTCAAGAAGAGGTGTTACAGCAACCACATCTATCGGAAGTTGCGCCAGTATGTTGTTGTGAGTGACATATCCTAAGCAAAAAATCTTTGTAACGTGAAGTTGAGAAAACTTTTCATACGAAGCGCTAAAACTGAGTGATTGTGTATGATCACGTACAAGGCCTGCGCGCGGGATATGAAGGTGTCGGTCAGTATCATGGACTTGGACAAAGCATCCATTGATTCCAGAGATAAAACCATCAAAGAGTAAGATCTGAGGGTTGTGTTGTGCAATAACATCAGTGAGATTGCACTCATCAGAACAGACAACAAGATTGAAGTGGTTTGCAAGCCATCGTTCCGTTTTTGCGATGACCTCTTCGAACACTATGGGTGACATATGTTCGCGGTATCGATGGCTTGGGCTAAAGAAAACAAGTCGAGGTTTCATACAGGTTCTTCAAAGCTTGTAAAGGATGACATGGGATATCATGTCATCCTGTCTCTTAATCGCATAGTGGGCAATGCGAGGAGTATTTTACAATCTTACAGATGTATTGCCATCAAAAAATTCATGGTAATCACCATGAAGACCCACAGGAGTGGCGTTTCTGATGGAAGAAACAAGTTCAATAGATGGGGCAGCATCATCAAGGCCAAATCCTGTGCCTTCAAGAATGTGCTTATACGAGACTGTATGAAGATCAGTAAATCCATCAGAGAACTCTAGTTCTTCTCCATTCACGACAATAGAACGATAGGTGCGTTGACCTTTTGATAAAACACACTCTGGTATGTCATTGCTATTAATGGAAAGAAACCATCGAACTCTTGCTTTTTCTAATTCGATATATCCACCTGCACGCCGCGGTTCAAGAACATGAACGGTGCTTTGTTGTACTTTACCAAAAATATCAATCAGCATATCAAAGAAGTGAATGCCGATATTAGTGACAACTCCGCCGGATTTCGCAGGGTCACCTTTCCAAGAAATATCATACCAACGACCTCTGGAAGTGATATAGGTAAGATCAATATCGAGTTTTGATGATGCACTATTATTCCAAATACGCTTCTTAAAAGCTTGTATAGCAGGATGATGCCTTAATTGGAGGATGGAATGAATTTTTTTACCAGTCTCATTCTCAAGCTCTCGCAACATGTCGAGGTTGCGAACGTTAAGAACAAGTGGTTTCTCGCATATAGCATCTGAGCCATTTCGGAGAGCAGTTCTACAATGAGCATCATGGAGATAGTTAGGTGAGCATATTGAAATAATATCGACACCACGACCTTTTCGTCTCAAGTTATCGATGTATCTATCAAATCTCTCAAATTCAACAAAGAAAGCTGATTCAGGAAAGTAGCTATCGATAATGCCAACGCAATCATGTGGATCAACAGCAGCAACGAGTTCACATTGATTGTCTTTGATAGCTTTAAGATGACGAGGTGCAATAAAGCCTGCAGCACCAGTAATTCCAAATCGTTTCTTATTGAGATGTTCTTTAGTTATAGCTAGTGTCATGTAGATTAGATGATATCGAGAGATGGGAGGATTCAATCAACGGGATACTGTGCTGACCAATAGATGTCGTGAAATTATTGCCACAGCTTGTGTCGCTAACTACACGATTTTCTTATGTATTTATGGTATTTTGGTTGCCCCTTTATGGTGATTTAGTGAGGTCTTTTTAAGAACTATGTACAGTCCTTCAGGGGATTGCATTGTTGCTATACGAAACATTCTTATTCAGGAAGTGCGTTTGGATTCTTAAGTGTCAAGAAGCAAGACATCCGATTTGATTGGTGTCCATCGAGATAGATTTTCTTTTCGTTGATGCACACTCTGCGCAGTGTGCAAGTATTGTTTCAAGTGCAAAATTATTTTTTAATTCTATGCTTACTAAGAGCAGAGGAACAAATAGTGCGTGTTTGAGATGATTATTATCTGATCAAATCAGCTGATGGTTTAATGACCTCTTCTAAAATACTACGCACTTCATCTCGATCAGGGAACTGACTGAGTTCTATAAGCAGCTCACTCTCGGCTTCTTTCCAGCGTCCTAATTGAGCTAAACATAGTCCCCGAAGATATGCGAGATCTCGTAGTCCTCGTTGAGGTAAATTTTCAAGCATAAGGAGAGCTGTTTGAGGGGCACCTTGAGACAGAATGCGTGCTGCTTGATTGATTTTGACAGAGGGTTCCTCTATTGAAGGTTGTACTCTGGAAGTTGCAAGATATTGTTGAATGATTTGATGGAATCGCAGAGCTCTTGATTGCATGGAGTGTTCGCTATGACAGCGAGCAAGGCCACGTGCAGCAATAGCAGCTCTTTCCTCTGGTCTGGCTAAGTAGTAGTGTATTTTTTCAATAAGATCTTTTTCACTCTTATACGTAGCTATTTCATAGCCATCTTTGAAGTAACGATTCAGTCCTTCGTGTTCTTCGCACAAGAGAAAAGCACCAACTCCAGTAGCCTCTAAGAGGCGCATACTGCCACCTTCTGCACCAGCTGTATCGACTACTTCACCAGTGATGGGATGTGTACAATAGATACCATTCCCTTTTGCATCGAGGCAGATTTTTCCAGCTTTGAGTGCTTGGTAGTAGGGCATTCCAAAACGTGGTCCATGATTACATTGTCTTGTTTCAGCGGTTATGGATTGTTCCGGACCACTGAGGAAATAACCACATGAAAATGAGCCAGTGCGAAGAGCTTCTTTCGCAACCGAAGAAATGTAAGCATTTCTTTTGATATGAAGAGATCCCAGTTGACCAGCAAAGCTTACATCAAACTGTGGTTGTATATTCATACATTTGGAAAATACTTCAACAGGGAATCCAGGGGAGAATTCTTAGGATGCTTTGGCGCCAAGATCGAGGGCAATTTTTCTTAAACCGCTCAGATTTGAAAGTATGATATCAAAGCTCGACTAATCAGTTCCAGGACTAATAACTGAAGCTCTCCAGCCGATAACTAATTGCGGTCTGAAATCAACAGTATTGAGAAAGCGACTATCAAACTCAATTGGATCAACATTATAAAGAATATCAGGTTTATAGTACGCTATTTGTCTTCGTATAATTTCTTTTTTCCAGTCTGGTCCAATAGCATCAGCGTGTCCGTGTTCGAGTGCCCATGCAACCTGTGATTGAGGGCAATTAATTATAATTAAGCGAGCGTCATAGCCGTATGCTTTCATGTAGGGAGCTATCATATGAGCGCCACTAAAATAGTCCTCACGAAGATACTCACTTTGAACTTCAAAGCTACAATTTGCTAACTCTGGCTTTTGTTTATAAAGATTAGTCAAATAGTCATCGTAGCATGCAGCAATCTGTAAAAACCGAAGTGGTGTCGTATGGGTGTCTGGTGATTGTTTTTTCGTAGCATTTTTACCAAGTCGTGCATAAATTGCATTTTTAAGATCCGAAAAATCTTTGAACGTACAGATTTCAGGGCTTTGAGCAAAGTGTACTGATTGTTCAACAAGCAAAGATGTATGACGAGCAACACATTCAGCATGATATAGTGCAACCAGTTCTTGAGTTATCTGTGGTGCATTAAATATAACAAGCACATCTCCGGGGCCTACACGCTCATAAGCTTTCTCATCTTCATGCGTTTCTTGTCGATGCATTTCTATAGCAAGTGGTAACGCGTGGGGGATATGCGAAGGGATTAAGAAAACGGGGGAAAGGTCTCCATCCATCCCAAGGGGTAGCTTACCGACTTCTTTTAAGAGTTCAATCTGGAATCGATTTGGTTGATGTGCAATTGCGACGACCGTATGAACTTTTTTTTGAGGATTCATATTCCTATTCTCCAATGCACAGTTCTTTCTCTATAAATAAATGATGCCAAAGAGTCAGATTCATTATTGTTGAAATTTTATACGTCGTATCCCAATCAGCCATTGTCCAAGCCTGGGCTTCGCTTTTGGCGCAAATTTGAGGGCCAAGTGTTTTTCCATCAAAGAAAGGATTGTCGAGCCAAAATTTAGACTTTGTGATCTGTTTGATAAGCGGCACGAGTCCACCGTTAAACCATTCAATCATTGGTGCATTAAATCCAATTTTTTGTCTTCGTAATCTTATCGATTCGGGCATCATGCCTGCCATAGCTTCACGAAGGATACGTTTGGTATAACCTCCTCCAATCTTTGAGCTCGCAGGAAGTGAGAATGCATATGTTACTATCCGATAATCCATAAGTGGCATGCGTACTTCAATCCCATGCGCTGTTGAGCAGCGGTCGTAATTTCTAAGAATCGTAGGAAGCAATGTATAGTGGAATTCTTGCATCAGTGAGGGATTTAATTCCTCTGGTGCTCTGTCAAGATACCAAGCGTATCCAGCTAAAAGCTCGTCTCCGCCATGTCCGTCAAGCGAAACATATGTACCGGCTTCTCTCAGAGATCGGTACAGTAACCAAGGAGAAATTGCATAGCCTCCAGTTGGCTCGTCAAGTGACCAGATGCAATTTTGTAAGAAGTGCAAAGATTCCTCATGTGAAAATTCTAAGTATGATGGCTTTGATTTTATTGCTTCAATGACAATATCAGCATGCTCTTTTTCATCGAGAGGCGTGCCTGGAAACGTTGCAACAAAAGACTTTTGCCAGTTGTTTGCACAGCGTTCTAGGTTGCTTTGAGAGTTTGTTTGGAGCCATGCCATTGCACAAGCTACTGCACTGGAATCCACACCACCGCTTAAGCACGTGCCTACAGAAACATCGCTGCGCATGCGAATACGGACTGCGTCCATAAAGAGAGATTTAAATTGTTCAACCTGTTCAGAGAAATTACTACTAACAGACTGCAGATGCTCTTCTGTCTTCCACCATCTTGTAACGGAAATAGCACCAGTAGTGCAGGAAATTATTAATGAATGACCAGCAGGTAGGCTTCGTACGCCGTGCATAGCTGTTTGATCAGTCGCTCCGTCATACTTATAGCGCTGTAAAAGATCTGGAATTACTTCATAATTTAATTTTCGATCAAAACTTTTTAGTTTGCAAAAAGCTTTGAGTTCTGAGGCAAAAGCAAATCGATTGTTTGCTAAAAAATATAAAGGTTTAACCCCAAATCTATCTCTTGATATGAAGAGCTCTTTTTTCGTGTGGTCATAAATAGCAAATGCCCATGCCATTGAAACGTAAGAGCGCATCTTTGCCCCAGTAATCATATGCTGCGACGATTACTTCTGTATCGGTTTCAGACTTAAATCGATAACCATGTTCTTCCAGTTCTCGTCGTAGTTCAATAAAATTATAAATTTCGCCATTAAATGTAATGTGATAACGAGTTCCGGAAACTCCAATGACTTCCATTGGACATTTTCCTGCATCAGAAAGATCAAGAATGGAGAGACGGCAGTGACCCAATCCAACTCCTGGAAATATCTCCCAGTGCTGTGCATCTGGCCCTCTGTGGGTTAGTGAGCGGGTGAATGACTCTAGTTCACTTATATCTATTGGTGATGTAAGATCAACTATTCCAGTAATTCCGCAAATAAATAAGATCGCTGCTTAGATTGATATAACTATATATAGATGCAGCTTTCTTCTCTGTAGTTTCAGGTAGATACGCCTGTAATTAGCTAAATATAATAAGGCACTTATCAGGCAGTCAGTACGATAGAAGAGGGGACAGTAATCCGAGCTCTTTCTGAACAGCAAGTTTAATGATGTCAATAAATGCTACAATATCTTGCCCATGCTCATAATGTTGAGAGTTATGATAGGAGGGGAGCATAAAGTATCTATGAGCTAAGAAATGAACAGGAATCAGAGCCACTGGGTTTATATATTGAGGTGAAAAAAGTTCCATCACAGCACCGTTTTTTTTCATGAAAAGAGAGTGCGAGATTCCTGCTCCACTTGGACCAATGAGTATTTTTGCATTTGCTACAAGGTTAATCTGTTCAGCAAATGAGTATTCACACATGTCAACAGAGCATACGCCCAGTTCTTCGAGCATTTTTTCTAGCTCTAATTCGTTCACAACTCGACGTGGTCTATCAGGATTTCTTCGTGCAATGTAAATATATTCTGGCCCTGGCGGGTATTTTTTTTCAGCGCAAGCTGTGAGGATGCGCTCTCTTAGATCCTGAACAAGTGCAGGATAACTTCGCAAAGCGCATCCTGGGATTGCATCTGGTATGACGAGTCTATCTGCTGACCACGGTTGTTCAGGTGATACGACTATTTTGTCTGTTGGTACGCCCAGAAGCTCGAGTGATTCTTTAAGGAATGGCGCACCTTTCGGAATGACGTATGTTCCATTAAACCCTATCGATTGCGCAATAATTGCACGAGTCAACCATTCAAATGTTCAATGATAGAAACATTCTGACCAAAGGCCGTTAAGGGGAAGTACATCACCTTGGATATGCATGTAATGGATATCTTCAGGATTTTTGATCCATAGCGATCCTATTGCGTCACGTACATTCTCATCTGCAGTAGATTCTCTAAAAACTCTGTTATCTGGAGTTATGTACACTGGATATTGGCCAGCAACCTTTCCTCCATGTATGAAGGATATGGAGGGCACCTCGTGAGTACTTATATTGATATACTTGGGAAGCGGAATGGAACTTACAAAGCTGGGATTATCAGTGATATATTTTTTAGCAGTTATAATTTCCCATGGATGACTTTTAGGAAGAGTCCAAGGCTCAATACCTAAAGTAATTGCAAACTCTTGTGCATATAGAGAATCAGGATTTTTTTCAATTGATTCTAGAATTGCGGATCTTGCTTCAGCAATTCTTCCAAGCCTTGTAAAAGTGATTGCTAGCCCAGCATGTATACCTGCATCATGGGGAGCCATCTGTTTAAGTTTTTCAAAGATGATAAGTCCATCTGAAGGATTGTTGTCTAAGCTATGAAAAGCTTGATTGATGAGCTCCTCGACTTCATTCATATCGATTACCTATAAATTCAGAATGATTCCTTTGAGATCTTTTGAGATAGTGAGTACATTTGCAATGATATTTGCTTACAATGAACTTATTGCTACACATACAAGCCCAAACAATATGTAGAGCATATATGTAAGGCGCTATCGTATTGTCAGAAAAATCAAACTGAACGACGACAACATTCTTACAGTAGCATAGCTGCCAACTTTCATGCCACTGATTATTATATAATCAATTTGACGTGATGCACCTCTGTTCTGAATTGGTGTGCAAAACGCCACTCGTATATAGAAGGTGCTTGGAGCTTATTTTTTTGTGAATTCAAAACTTTTTGCCTCAGTTTTCTAGTCTTTTTTCTGTGTCTGGTTTGGAACATAACCTCTACGTGCGCTATTTGTTGCCGTACTTTTTTATCTCTATCGCGCTCTATTCAGCAAAGGGTCTCGGAGGTTTTACTGATATTGTGACGACTGAATTAAGAACTGTTTTATGACAGCTAGAACAGGATAATTAGTTGTGTAAATTCAGCTTCTTAGGTAATACGATACATAGAAAATATAAAAATTTAGGTTG
>JBILLA010000143.1:0-7045 GCA_044376365.1 Bdellovibrionota bacterium
CCTGTAAATTCAACAAGTTCCAATTTATCCTCTCGCCAACAGCACCAGGTACAGGGTAACTTTCATCTAAAGAGTCATGAGCAAAGCCCCCACCAAAACCGAGGACGAAAAAGTAAATGGCCCTGCCATAGCTGCTAAAATACTCCAAGCTATGCCCCAAGAGCACCGTGGTAAAATCCTAAAAGCGATGGAAGCAAAAGCCCCTGAGCTTTCTATCAAGGTGGCTGATAACATGTTCAACTTTAATGATATCGCTTCCCTGACAACCCAGGGGGTGCAAGTGCTCCTTGGTGCCATCGACCATCGCGACCTGGTGATGTCATTTAAGACGGCTTCTCCGCAGGTCAAAGAGATGTTCCTCTCAAATATGTCTGAGCGTAAAGCCGCCATCGTGAATGACGACTTTCTTACACTTGGTAAAGTCAAACTCACCGATGTTGAAGATGCACAGCGACGAATTCTAAAAATACTTGATGATCTGCGAACCTCTGGTCAGATTCGCTCACAGAGTAAGAATGACGTTTGGGTTTAGTGTTGGATAGCTGATAGCCGAAAACGCAAAGCGCCTTATTTCAGCGCTTCCTTCATCTTCTTACCAAGATCAGCTGGTGAATGAGAAACAACAACTCCTGCTTTCTTCATCGCTTCAAATTTCGCTTCAGCAGTTCCAGAACCACCAGATATAATCGCACCAGCATGACCCATTCGTCGCCCTTCAGGCGCAGAAGCTCCCGCAACGAAGCCAACGACAGGTTTTTTGAAATTTTTAGCGATCCACTCACACGCCTGCTCTTCGGCGTTTCCACCGATTTCACCGATCATGATAACTGCATCAGTATCTTTATCGTCATTGAATAGCTTCAAGCAATCGATAAAGTTGGTGCCATTGAGCGGATCTCCTCCGATACCGATACAGGTAGATTGCCCAAACCCAAGTTCAGTCAGCTGAAAAACTGCTTCATAGGTAAGCGTTCCTGATTTTGAAACCACACCAATACGCCCAGGCTTATGAATATGACCTGGCATAATACCGATCTTGCACTCACCAGGAGTAATAATGCCTGGACAGTTAGGACCAATCAGTCGCGTACGCTTGCCTTCAAGGAACGCATTGACTTTAAGCATATCAAGAACAGGGATACCTTCAGTGATACAGACGACAAGATCAAGATCAGCGTCAACCGCTTCCATAATTGCATCCGCTGCAAACGGCGGTGGAACATAAATCACCGAAGCATTAGCACCAGTCTTATCTTTTGCTTGCTTGACCGTATTATAAAGTGGGATGCCTTCAAAATCTTGGCCACCTTTTCCAGGTGCAACTCCGGCAACCATCTGCGTGCCATAATCTCGGCACCCTTTGGTATGGAACGCGCCGGTTTTACCGGTCATGCCCTGGGTAATTACTTTTGTATTTTTATTAACAAGTACACTCATGATCGTATGACTCCTCTATTTATCCTTGTACGGCTTTCACAATGGCAGTTGCTGCATCACTCATCGTGTCAGCAGGAATAATCTTAAGCCCAGACTCGCTCAGTATTTTCTTACCAAGATCTACGTTTGTTCCCTGAAGGCGCACAACAAGTGGCACTTTTACGCCAAGCTCTTTTGCCGCTTCAACAACACCGTTGGCAATAATGTCGCACTTCATGATACCGCCAAAGATATTAACAAGAATGCCCTTCACGTTCTCATCAGAGAGAATAATCTTAAATGCTTCTGTGACAGTCTCTTTACTTGCTCCGCCACCTACATCGAGGAAGTTTGCAGGCTCTCCGCCGTAAGACTTAATAATGTCCATAGTCGCCATTGCAAGACCGGCACCATTGACCATACAGCCAATATTCCCATCGAGTGCAACATAGCTTAGACCAAACTTCGATGCTTTAATCTCTCGAGCATCCATTTCATCGTAATCCATGAAGAGCTTTAGATCTGGATGACGAAACAGCGCGTTATCATCCACTGAGCACTTTGCATCAAGAATAATAAAATCACCCTCTTTCGTTAGTACGAGTGGGTTAATTTCAATCATTGCAAGATCGTTGCACACAAATACGTTATAGAGCCCCATAAGTATTTTCGACAGCTTCTTGGTCTTGTCCATATCAAGTCCAAGCTTCAATCCAACCTCTTGGCACTGAAACGCCTGCAATCCAACTTTAGGATCAACTGAAGTGTTAAGAATCTTTTCAGGATGGTGGTGCGCAACTTCTTCGATCTCCATACCACCCTCAGTTGAAGAGATAATAGAGATTGATTTCGTTGCACGATCAACGAGTAAGCTTAAGTAGAACTCTTTATCAATATTGCAGCCATCCTCGACATAGACTTTAGAAACAAGCTTACCTTTTGCTCCTGTCTGTGGAGTGACAAGCGTCATCCCAAGGATTGCTTCGCCTTGCTTGCGTGCTTCCTCGGGAGACTTCGCAAGTTTCACACCTCCTGCTTTGCCACGTCCGCCAGCATGAACCTGTGCTTTTACAACACAGATTTTGCCCCCAAGGTTGGTGGCTGCAGCCTCAACTTCTGCTGGGGTGTAACAGAGGAAGCCGTTTAAAACGGGCAAGCCCGCTTTTTTCATAATGATTTTTGATTGATATTCATGCAAATTCATACAAGTTCGATGGTATATCAAAAAAAGCTAGAGTGTAAGCCTGATATTTAGAAACAGCGCCTTGGCCACGAGTTAAGAAACATACGTAAAAACACTATTGAGCTCATGGCGCAACATGCCGAGCTCATAGACACCACAAAGAGCTGTATGTTTTTAACCGCGCACGAAACCAACCCCCTCGCCTCGTATGGAGCCCTCGCACAGCAGGCCTTTGCACAATTTTGTTCATTGAGTGGGCTTAAGGGGGAAGCGGTGACCCTTGCAATCACAGACGATCTGTATGCCGATAGATTGCACCATACCAACCTCTATCTTATTACTGATGGCACTGCATCTTTGGGGCGAAACAAGGGCAACATTCTAACCTTTGAAGCTGGAGATATTATTGGTCTTGAGGAATGCCTCAACACTCCATTAGGAACCTATTCACTTTCATTCGCCATAAGATGTACACGCTTTGCTCTGTCGGATATCACAAAAGCTATTAGCTCAGACGCAGCGGCAGCGAAGGCTTGGTGCGAGTTTCTAACCTATCGGAGTGCTGCTTTTGGTGCTGGATTACTGCAAACAAATACAGGTGAAAAGATATTTAACCCAGTCATCAGCACATTTCGTCGAGGATCTATAATTATAGCAGAACAATCACCCAGCACTGAAGTCTATACCCTTCTGTCCGGTCACGCTTCAGTGCTCGTGCAAGGCATACAGGTTGGTGAAATTCTTGAAGATGAAATTTTTGGGGCCCTTGCAGCCCTCTCTCAGCACCCACGGACAGCCACTGTCGTTGCGGCTTCAACCTGCACCGTTCTTTCTGTGTCAAAGGATCAATTTATTGAACTCATAGAAGCGCGACCACAAACAATACAGAAACTTGTACTCGACATGGCACGGACCATAAACGATCTGAATCAAAAAGTTATAGCATTAACCAATCAAGGTACTAAAAGCACGCTCTTTCGCTAACGGTAACAGATACAATGTCATTGAAAGAGGCTTAGGCCTCATAGAGCTTTGGCTGATGCGTCTTTTCATTCGCAGCCAATGTCATAACGGAGCTACACGCAAGTTCAATACAAAGAAGATCGCGAGGGCCAAGCTTGACGCGTCGACGCTCTTCTTCAGTACGACCAGTAACGATTCGCAACCAGCTCGTCTCATCACCAGCAAGTTTTCCTTGAGTGCCACGAGGCTTATCGCGGTACAGCTTAATGAGCACATCAGAGGATTCTTGATCTTCACTACTTCCTGCTTGGCTGTGTGCGCCCTGCAAGATAATGTTTTCATCAAGGCTCTCAACGCCATAAAGAAATGCACGAGTCGTAGCCCAAAGACCACCAACAGCATCAAGTGGAATAAGTAGATTGAGGAAGCCAGGATTCTGAGAGCTTTCAACACCATCAACGATGGGAAGGTAGTATATCCTAAGACCTTCACTTTCAGGGATCAGCTGTAACCGACCAAATGATTTAGATATAGAAAAAGTGACGCCCCCGAAGTACATAAGCAAAAAACCTTTATAAGTTACGCCCAAAAGCTCGTATAAAACTCTTAAACCATACCTTAAGTATGAGAGAAATCAAATAAATTCAAAGATTTTTTACCTAAAAAACGGTAAAAAACGGCTCTCCTCGCAATTTTTGACCACTTACTGGCAAAGAAAGCAATAAAAAGCAGCTACCAGCGGCTAGAGGCTCCAGAGAAGCCTGCCCGTGGACCTCACTTCTTCTTCTTGTCTTCTGGAACCACCATAATTGAGCCAGGTGGTCTGCGTTTGTTGGGGGCAAAACCAAGTCGAAAACTCCCCTGCTTTGGCTCTTCTGGAGCAGGTTGCGGTGATGCTTTCGCTGCCGATGGCTGCTGCTTTGTTGTAGGTGCAACTGCAGATGCTGCCTCGGTTAAAGGATCAGGCCCTGCAACAGGCTGCTGCTTTTTCTTTCCAAAGAGCTCTCGAGTCTCTTGTCTCTCGACATCAAGAATCTGTTCATCCACCCAATCTGCAAGACCAACTTCATCATTCTCGTAACGCTCAGGCCGTATAAGAAACTCTCTTCCCTCCCATGTATCTGGCAGATCTGCATTGAACCAAAAACTTCGTCCCTTCACGATCCGTCCATCACCAAGGTCAAACCATGCAAGTCCTTTCTCTGCAGACATTTCGTGTTTAAGCTCTTCAGCACTCACAAGATCTTCTTCATCTTCTGAAAGCGAAATCATATTCGATTCACCACCCATCTGCTTTGCAGCAATATCAACTGGCCCACGAAACAGATGAGATTGGGTACTTGTAGTGATACCTGCACCGACTGATTTTTTATAGGTATTAATTTTCCCAAACCACTCGGCCATCTCCATAGCAGTGCGGTTATCACCGATACGCATCATAACTTTCAGATTGACGTTCGCCATCACACGTTCATAGAACGCTTCACTCAAGCCCAAAGCCTGATCGGTCAATCCACCAGCAGACTGTGCTCCAAAGATTAAAGAAAACTTTCCTTTACGAGCGAGTTCAAAGAGGTTGGCCCACGTTGGACCAAAGGTTGATGAACCTTCATCAATAATAACGAGGTGTGGATCTTCTAGATTATGAACTCTCGAAGATGTGATCTCTCCGATACTCACTTCAAGATCTTCTCGGAAAAGTTTCACCATCCGCGCAGCACTCTCTGCTTCTTCAAGACGCGGCAACATAAAATAAATAATCTTGCCCCTCAGTATCGCATCAGTGAGCACAAGATCAGTGTACTTCGTGCAGAAAAGCCCTCCCATCTCAGAGCCAGCAATCGCATGCAACTCCGAAGCAATACCACGCAAGTTATCAGTAATACGTGCGGTATCGAGCGCGCCTTTTGGATTTCGGTAGCTTGAAGCAAGGTGTCCAAGCTCAACCATAGCTTGACGAGCCCCAACACGGTGCAACATCTGTCGAAGCTGCGGATATGCGATATTAAATGCTGAGAGTGCAACAGCAATGTCTCGAATAGACCACGCAAGTCCCATACTCTCAAGAGCTCGAACCATTCGATAAATAGAATCTGCTGCTAAACGATCATAGTGCTTCGTAGTGCTCTGATCAGAGGTAGGAGGCAAACCAGCGCGTAATACTTTGCGTGCTTTCACATCAGCACGCTGATTGGTCATAACAAAATTATATGCGTGTACCGGATCAAAAGGATCGATGACAATCAGATCTTCAATACGCCCTGTCACAAGCGCCATAAGAATAATGTGGGCGAGTGTTCCAGAGTCTCGCTTTGCATCAATAAAGGTACAGCCACTTGCACGACCACGTGCCATCTGCTGATACATGAGCGATTCAACCCAGAGTGTTTTCCCTACCCCTGTTTTTGCAAAGACTGCAGCGTGCGTACAAATATCATCATCACTAATCCAAAGTGGCTTACCAGAATCAAGCTCAAAGCCAACAAGATATTTATCTAGCATTGGCTTGCCACGTGCTCGAGCATCAGCGATCGCTTCAGCAAACGCATCACGCTCAGGTGGCATACCAAGTACTCGCTTCCCACCTCGACGCTTTACTTCTCGAGCGCGCTCTGACTCTAACAATTGATCGCGCGTGAGCTTGCGTCCCACCTGCCCCATCAGGAGTCCTGGGATAACACTCAGACCAAACAATCCAGAGGGCCCGAGGTAGCTTCCAAGCGGAGAAGCAGCAAGTGCAAGCGCACCAAAGCTTGCAAGCCCTGAATACATCAGGGTGCGTTTTACCTCATCGGCATGCTCTTGGTTAAAATCATCTCGGGTATACTTACGCGCCACGGGTTCCCTCCTCGTCTTCGCTCTGCAATGGATCGTAGCCAGTCAAAAGTTTTTCAAAATATGGTCTGTCTTCTGCAATCGCCGCACTCTCTGCAATACTAAAGCGGCTACGCCAATTTTTTCCAAGATGTTGCTCAAACGCAGTCGAGCGAAACGATACCATACCAGTCTTGCCAAGAAGGCCAAGTTGATTTGCTTCTGAGGACCACTGCGCACCGCGAAATACAACATAGGTACAGGACTCATCAGGCACCATAGTCGTCCCGACTTGTCTGGCTATCCACCCAAAGCTATGAAACATATTTCTGTAAATACTCCATCGCAGCATCACATCCTGGTGAACAGAAAACTCAGCAGCAAGCTTTTTTAATCGAGGAAATGGTATCGGTAAAAAGATACGTTGAAATGTTGGAAGCGATCCTCGTGCTAATTCTCCTTCTCGCATCTCTTCTTGTAGGTCGAGCACTTTTTGCGTCTGACTCACTAAGCTTACCAAATCAGCAAGTCGCTCCGTTGCTGCATCATCAATCACGGACGAGCACAACGTCACTACCGTTTGTACATCAATACAAACAAGTCCCGATTCAGTGGCAACAATATGCTGCATAATCTGCTGATCGTAATTTTGTATACGCTTAAAAAACT
>JBILLA010000022.1:0-20960 GCA_044376365.1 Bdellovibrionota bacterium
ATTAATATCAAAACCGTTCTCGTCAATTACAAAGAACTTTTCGATAACTGAAACAAGCTCTTTACGGAACGCAGTGAGCTCTTCGCTTGAAAGGCCAGCTCTGTCTTGAACAAGACAGAAATGAAGACGACTTTTTGCAAGATTTTTACTTTCCCGACCAGCGAAGAGTTTTTTGAATGAGTTTAACACGTTTACCACCCCTAATAAGTATTAGCCGTTATTGTTATCCTAAATTAGCCAAACGCCAATCGGGAAAGTTTGCCAAACAGTCCAGTTGGATTGAAATCAGGGAATGGCACCACTTCCCCAGTGATTCGTGCAGCGATACGCGAGAATGCTGCACCAGCTTTTGCCTTGCTGTTGTACACGACAGGCTCCCCTGTGTTCGCAGCGATAATAATGCTCTCGTCGCGCTCGATAACACCGATGAGCTCAATCCCTAGTATCTCTTGTACGTCTTTTACCGACAGCATATCGCCGCGCTTGACCATATCGAAGTCGATACGGTTGATAATAAGACGAGGCTCAATACCTTTTGCAGTTAAAAGGCCAACGACTCTATCGGCATCACGAATCGAAGCAACCTCAGGTGTGCAAACAACAAGTGCTGAATCAGCTCCTGCACAGGCGTTACGGAAGCCCTGTTCGATACCAGCAGGTGAATCAACAAGGATATAGTGAAATTCGCGACGATACTGGTCGAGGACGTTCTTAATCTCTTCCTCAGAGACCACATCTTTATCGTCAGTTTGTGATGCTGGAAGCAGATAAAGATTATTTGATTTCTTTGACTTGATAGTAGCCTGATTTGGCTTGCACGCATTCTTTGCGACATCGACAAGGTTAAAAACGATGCGATTCTCAAGGCCAAGGATAACATCAAGGTTACGAAGGCCGATATCAGCATCAACAACAAGGGTACGATGACCTTTGAGTGCTAAGGCAGCACCAATACTGGCTGTTGTAGTTGTTTTACCAACCCCCCCTTTTCCAGAAGTAACGACGATTATCTCGCCAAGTTTCTTGCCAGCTGTGCTGTTTTTATTGTTCATACGTTCTTCCCCTTATCCGCTTAAACTTCAACTACTAAAAATTTATCTTTTGTATTATGCGTCCTTGCGACGTGAGAGCATGGCTTTCGCTTGATACGGCTCCACGACAATTGATGTTCCATCAACACGGGCAATCTCTGGTATCTGAGAAGGCGCACTCTTCTCAACTGCACCACGAGAAATCACAGCCCCGATTCTTAACTGAGTTGCTTGCAAATTCAAAGCAAAAATTACACGACCACCACCAGTTTCATCGTACGCACCTGCATGAGCAACGCCACGGAGCGTACCAAGCACCACAATATCACCGCCAGCAATAAGCTCTGCACCAGAGTTCACATCTCCGAACACAATGATGGAATGTTCTGTTTCTATCTTTTGACCACCACGAATTGTAGAAGCAATAAGCCGCGCATCTGCTTCATCAAACAGCGGGCCTTCTCCAAGACGTGATGAGTAGCGATCAAATTTCACGGCCGAAGATTTTGCTTCGCCATCAATAGCAAAGGAATCAATCCCACCGAACAAACCACGTGAGCCTGCTGCTGAGACTGGAGCGCCAAAAGTTTCAACTGACTGTGAAAGCGAACTCTTGCCGAGAGTATCTTTCATTGAGGCAGACTCTCTTAACTGAGATGAAGCAATATCAACATCACGAAGCTTGGCATATGTGATAAGGTTCTCAACAAAATCCCCCGATGGGACTTCTGAAGTCCACTCAATAGAGACATCATTGCCTGCAAGAAAACGTCGTCGCGAATCAATAAATGACTCAAACGCTTCTTTAATAGACTCTTTACCTGCACGTCCATCAATTCTGATGACGAGGCCCTCGCCCGTGCCACGGGCGGTAATAATGCTCCTATCGAGCGACAGATCCACTGAGAAATCGTCTGCCTTAGCCCCAAAAATATCCTGCCCTCTATTGCCCTCGTTGTCCATGAAATCCTATCTTTCGAAAACTGCGGTTTCCCGTTACTTTAAGTAACTTATAGCAAACGAGGTTTCATGACGTCAACAAATATCGTCCCGGCGAAAATTTTAGATCGTATCGCATGGGCGATAGCCACTGGCCTGGGCTCTGGACTCGCCCCTGTTGCATCTGGCACCTTTGGCTCTGCTGCTGCACTCGTTGCATGGTGGCTGCTTGGCTTTCACGAATACTTCGCAACATCTGTTGCAACACGTATCCTTTTAATCATAGCACTCACTGCAATAGGGTTATGGGCAGGACAAAAAGTCATCGACACACAAAACGATAGCGACCCAAAAGTCGTTGTTGTCGACGAGTGGGCCGGTATGTGGATAAGCGCACTCCTACTGACACCTCAAAGCTCTATTATCTTGTGGGGTGCAAGCTTTTTCTTTTTTCGACTCTTTGATGTCATGAAACCTGGCCCAGTCGGTGCACTTGAAAAACTTCCTGGAAGTTTTGGTGTTATGGCAGACGATCTACTTGCTGGTATCTTTGCACTTGGCTGCACCACTGCAGTCGCTATGATATTTTTCTCATGAGTCGTTAAAGCGATGCGACAAAAACGCCTTCGTATAGCACTCTTTGCAACGCTCTTTCTTTCACCAATGACTGGCTGCAGTCCGCTGTATGTAGTTGATGCAGCATTCGAACAAGCATCTATCTTAGCAAATCGGGAATCTATCGAGTCAGTGCTCACAGACCCTGCGACTCCAGAACCCACAAAACAGAAGCTTCGCGCAGTGGTTGATGCACGCTCCTTTGCGCAAGATTCACTTGGTTTAACCCCTGACGGTTCGTTTACAACCTATACAGATATTCATCGTGATGTCCTTTCATGGATAGTCATGGCAGTGCGTAAAGATAGCTTTGAACTAAAAAGCTGGTGGTTTCCCATTGTTGGCTCAGTGCCCTACAAAGGCTTCTTTCACAAAGATGAAGCAGAGGCATACGCTCGCGAGCTTGAAGCAGATGGGCTGTATGAAACTTGGGTGCGCCCGACCGATGCCTATTCAACACTGGGCTGGTTTGATGATCCGATTCTTTCAACTACACTCAAACGCCCTATAACCAGTGTCGTTGAAACAGTGATACATGAAATTTTTCACCAAACGGTGTGGATATCTGGCCATGCAACTTTTAACGAAACTGCTGCAAATATCGTTGGCCTTCAAGGTGCTGCTGAGTTTTTTCAGTCCAAGTATCCAAAAACAGAGCATGAACAGGCAGCAAACGACCGACTCCGCGATGCTGCGTCTTTGGCTGCCATCGTCACTGAGCTCTACACAAAACTCAATGAGCTCTATCAGTCAGATCTGTCACGTGACAAGAAACTAAGCGAGCGTACGCAGATCTTTGAAGCTGTCATGCAGCCATGGCGCAAACGTTTACCTCACATGAAAGCATTCTTAAGCCTTAATAATGCTGAAATTCTTCAACTAAAGACGTACTTTACGGATTTTGATATCCTCTCTCAAAGATTTGAAGAGGCTGGATCTGTTCCCGCATTCGTTCAGTATCTTCGCACGCTAACAGAAGAAGCACAGGACAAAGAGATTGCACCGTATGAAATTTATCGATTACCTCTCACAGACAGCGCTCAAAAATAAAAGTGCACTTTGTGCAGGATTTGATCCAGTCATTGCAACACTCCCACGTTACTTTCAAGACCTTGGGTCGTCGCAGCAAACCTCAGCAGATGCACAGGTAAAAACACTGACTGCATTCTATGCTTTTGCAATTGAAACACTTGCAACTTCCATTGCATGTATCAAGCCCAATATCGCTTTCTTTGAACAGTATGGGATTGCAGGATTAACCGCCCTAAAAAATCTTTTAGCGATTGCTCGCGAGCACCGCATCCCTTCCATCCTTGATGCCAAACGAGGCGATATCGGCTCAACTGCCAAAGCATATGCTGATGCCTATTTTACTTCAGGTGATTTTCAAGCTGATGCTGTCACCATTAACCCATTCCTTGGGTTTGATACTGTGCAAGTGTTTCTTGATGCAGCTATCGCCCATAATAAAGGTATTTTTATTCTGGTTAAGACTTCCAATCCAGGCTCTGCCGATCTACAAGATCTTCACGTCGGGACTCACACTATCTCTGAGACCTTAGCCGCATGGATCGCTGAACACAGCTCGCACCTCTGCGGCTCAACACCTGAGGCAAAACATCTCAGCGGCCTTGGCGCTGTCGTTGGAGCAACGCATCCTACGCACCTTGCAGCGCTGCGTGCAGCAATGCCTCAATCACTGCTCCTTATCCCAGGCTACGGTGCGCAGGGTGGAACAGCGGCTGATGTGCTACCAGCGTTTACTGCAAGCCACCTTGGTGCAGTCATCAATGCATCGCGAGGACTGATGAATGCATTCCCAAATCCTCTTGCACCACTTGAGGAACTCCGCGAAGCTCTGCGTGCGACAGCCAACACTCTCTCAAAGCCACTGATAAAATTATAATCTATGAAATTGCCTGCCCTTCATCCTCTTGACGCAGAACAAAGATTCACAGAAGTGTTTCAACGGCTCAAACGTACCGTGCAAAGCTCACCTCAAGCAGATGAAAAAATCGGAACCTTTTGGGATCCTGAATGGCAACGAGCCCCTTTTGAAGAAGAGCTAACACTGCGTCAACTCGCATCACTCACTATCGATGTGCTGATTAAAAAAAAATCATTCAATCCTGAAAAAATGACCGCACTCGCTATCGCACTTGAGCGAGGACTAGGAGAACAAAAGAAAACGCTCTCACTGGTACCACCTGCGGTTACCGTACAACACCACGAACAACTACTGCAGGCTGATTTTTCTTTACCCGTTGAAGCAATTATTGCGTTTTACGGTCGACAACAACTTGCGCGTGATGTCTTTCAAGAAACCCAATTTCATCGGTTTTTCAACCAGATCTTCGATCTGATAGCCGATAAAACCATACAGGATCCATGGCAGATCTCGCCAAAAACAAAAGACGACAAAAAGATCCTTCACTGCGCACAAGAAACTATCCCTGAAGTGCTTATTCACTTTCGCACTGCACTCACTGGCCCAGGCACATCGACAGACCACCTCTTACTTCCCTATGCCATTACACCAGCAATGCTCCCCGCAGCAGAGCACCTCTGCGCGCCACTGTTGCGAGCACTCCATGCTCATCCAATAGTGCTCAATAAAAAAACGATCCCTAGCCACTATTCACTTCATCCTGAGTCCGCAGCAACTATCTATAAGGCACTCAAAGGAAGCTCCATTAAATCAAAAGAAAAATTCAAAGAGACCTTCTCGCTCCCATTTCCCTTCTTTGACCTTCATCTGATTTTTAAGATCACTCATCGTTCTTAGTAGCTCTGCTGCACTCCTTTCTCTCTTTTTTATGTACCCATAAAAGACGGCTCGTCGTGGGCACAGTCTGTGCAAAGAAAATCCGCGTACTCAAAGCAACATGGTTAATGCCATACAACGCTAACTTTTTCTGAATCATGAGGATCGTATGAGAAAACAAAAAACAGACTACAAAACAACAATGCGGCTTTTCATATTTTTATTCATCACTGCACTTGCTCTGCATGCTCCACAGCAAGTATTCGCTGATTTAGACAATAAAGGGACATCGTTTGTCGTAGGCTTTACTCCCAACTATCCAAGCTATAGTGGCTATAAAGTAGCCCTACACCTGACCTCAGAAGTCGCAACTGAGGCAACCATCAACTATCCCGTCAACAGCCCCACCTTTACCACTACTGTTGCCGTCACACCTGGCGCTATTACAGTGGTTGATCTTCCGGTTGAATCACAGTCAGCATGGGTAGCCGATACGATTCTTAATAATGCAGTAGAAGTGACCGCAAAAGACGAAGTGGTTGTCTACATGATCAATCTTGCTCCAGCAACTTCAGATGCAGCTCTTGCACTGCCTGTTGATACGCTCAATAACGAATACATTGTATCAACCTATAACGAAGCCTTTGTCGCAGCAGCATTTGTAATGGTTGCTCCATTCGATAACACTACAGTTACTATTACCCCTTCGAACGATGCGCGAGGTGGACATAGCGCAGGTGTACCATTTGATGTTGTACTGAATCGTGGCCAAGGATTCATGGTACAAGGAGCAGTCAACGGCTCGAATGGTGGCCTTGCCGGCAGCATTGTGACTTCTGATAAACCGATTGAAATGACAAATGGTAATGGTTGTACACAGGTGCCACTTGGCACATCTGCTTGTGATACCCTGATGGAAGTTGCACAACCAGTACAGTCATGGGGGAAAGAAGCACTTGTTGTAAACCTTCCAAACCGTCCATCAGGTAGCATCTACCGTGTTGTATCAGCACAAGACAACACAAGCGTTTCACTTGATGGATCTGTCATTGGTACAATTAATCGAGGCGGCTATCTTGAAACTGACGTCCTTCCAGGAAGTCATGTCATCTCAGGAGACAATCCTATCTTTGTTACCCAGTACATGACGGGACAAAACTATTCAGGTGCTACACTTGGTGACCCCGCAATGGGCAATATGATTCCGACCGCGCAGTTCCTTAAGGATTACACCTTCTCAACGGTCGGCGGCTCGCAATTTGCACAACACTATCTATCAATCATCGCAAAAAATGCAGACGTTGGTGCACTGGTGCTCGATGGTGTCCCTGTTGATGCTGCGCAGTTCTCTCCAATAGCAGGCACTGATTATTCATCAGCGGTACTTCGTCTTCCAGAAGGCACGCACACAACTTCTTCGGTCAATCCACATGGTATTACTGTTGAAGGATATAATGACTATGACTCATACCTCTATCCTGGCGGTGCCCTGTTTCGATTTATCAACCCAGTTGGCGATCCATTCCCACCGATTTGTGAAGTTTCAAGCATGATGACCATGAATGGAACACTCTTTACTGGTTCAGGCACTGACAACCGTGCTTCAGAAGATACCAACAACAATAAGACACTCGATCCAGGAGAAGACCTTAATAACAATGGTATTATTGATAAGGACACAGGTATCTTCTTTATTACACTAAAAGATGACGCTCAAAATTTAAAGCTTATGCCAGATATGTTCGTCCCAGGCTCAGGCAAAGTTAATTTTAACGCGCTCCCTGTCAATCCTTCGCTTGTTTCTTCAGGTACCGTTGTCGTAACCGATGGAGCTGGTAATACCTGCGAAGCGATTCTCAAGACTACTCTTGATTGCGCAGGAGTTGCTGGAGGCTCAGCTAAATTTGATATCTGTGGCGTCTGTAACGGAGATGGCTCAAGTTGCGCTGCACAGCAATGTAACATTATCGAACAAAGCTCTAGCTCAAAGCGACGCGCTAACTCAGCATTAAGTACCGCACGAAACTTAGTGAAACGAACACAGCTCTTTGCAACCAAAGCTCAAAGCTGTGGCATGAGCGCATCTTCGGCTGCACTCTCAATAAGCAAAGTACAAAAACTCTACCGTGATTATAAAAATCGTGTGTCAGGAGTCTTTATTGAACCACAAGAGCAGTGTGGTCAAGCATTGTGCTCTGATGTTAGAACTTCAGGTACCAGTCGCTACCTCAATCGACTCACTGAGCGTATGTACCAGTATCAGCGACAGAGCAAACTTGATGCTATTCGGTATTGCATGACTAAACCAAGTAGCGCCCCTGATACACGGATGAGAAGTTCTGGATACCGTGACTTGACGTTGCAATCTATTAAAAAACTACCACAAACAGCAACACTGTGTGGTAGCCCAACCTAGTAGACTCATGCTTTAAAAAAGCATAAAGGGACAAGCTGTACGGCTTGTCCCTTTTTTTATGAGGCCGAGGTTTCCCAGTAGTTATGGTCTTTTAATATTTTGAGTGCATAGCGTAAACACTCCGCAGGCACACCACGACCACTTCGTATCGCACGATCAAGTTTTCCTGGCCCCCAGTTATAGGCTATCAAGGTAAGTAAACGATTCCCTGCATACATACCTTCAAGTTCGCGAAGGTAGCGAATACCAAGTTTGATATTCACCTTTGGATCTGAAAGCTTAACCGCTGTTGGCCACGTCGGTTCATGCTTTGCAACAAGATACTTTCCAGTCGCTGGCATAATTTGCATTAATCCCTGCGCTCCAACATTCGACACTGCAAGTTCATTAAAGGCACTCTCTGACTTAATCACCGCAGCAACAAACAACGGATCGTATCCCTGCTGCATTGCTTCAAGGACTATTGCTTGAGCAAGGCGCGCACCTTGTGCTTGACGCTTATTAGTTGTTGAAATAATGCGGTACACCTGTTGAATAAGACTTTGAGGAGAACGCTCATAGATACGTTGAATTGATTCCATACGCTCTTCATTATCTTTGGGCGTCTGCGCAAAAAACTCACGTATCGATTCTTGTTCTTTCGTTGAGATACGCTCATCAAACGAAAGCTCATCCGTAAGAATAATATCTTCAAAGTAATCTTCCATGAGCTTTGGTGCCACTTGTTGCGCAGCTCGCTGCAATTTTTTCTTTGCAGCTGTGACATCAAGCATAAACGCCATAACCATTGAAGAAAGCAACATAATCGTAAGCAGCACATGCAGGAATGGAATGTTTCGAACTTTCGGGACATGCGCTGTGGCATGCTGCGCTGGCAACACGAGGAGGGCTGGTTGCGGCTTCGGTGCTGTCTGTTTTATAGGCAAGACGACGCCACGCTTGCCAATTTGAGGCAGCTCATTCCTTGAGTCTGGAGGGTCTATAATCGCCAAAAGTGGAATCTCCCGTATAAGGTAGTCGGCATAAACCAGCAATTTGCTTCAGATGTGTCGCTCTTTTTTCCAGCCACCTTTGAATTAAAAATCCTAGAGATATAGACATGTTATGCCCCTAGTGATAGGCTTCCCTAGCCCGATAACGGATTTTCACCCGCCAAGATGTCCACAAAATCATTCAGTCAACTTAGGAGCCAACTCGATACCGATTTTCCGCTCTACACCCTCGTTATGTATGAACACGACGGTGGGCCGCACAGTGGTATCATCACTGGCTCAAAGAAAGATCGGTACGTTGTTTTTTCCGATGAACTCTGCGACCGCGAGCTGACAAAGCCTCGACTCCATAGCGTTCCAATGGCTGGGCATCCCCTCCTCACAAACCAAGATGAACAACGCGACTTTTTTAAAGAGCTAAAAAAATGCATCGCTCCTGAAATAGCATCCTGCTGGGAACTCTGTGTGCAAAAAGCAGCATCGCAAGAAAAAGTTTTTCATGTTGCAGACCTTGCAAAGCTTATTTTCGGACATGTCTCTCCGCATAACTATATTGCGCTTCGTTCCGCGCTCATCAAAGATCGCATTTATTTTAAACGTGATTCGCTTGGATTCGCTCCTCGCAAACAAGCTGACATCGACCTCCTCTTACTCAAAGAGCAGCAACGTGCACAGCAACAAGAAATCTTTGCGAAAACAGCTACATTCTTGCAAGCACGAACCCAAGACCCCAAGCTTGCCATTCCAGATGCATGCAAAGAGACGATTGATCTCTTATTCCTGATTGCTTCAGGTGTTGATTTTGCCCAAGATGACGAACGCTTCGATCATATCAACGCACTACTCTCTGTACTCGAAAAACATTTCCCCCATGATTACTTGGGAAGAACCAATGAACGTGCTCACTTCGCTTTGACCAAAGCGGGGCTCGCCTCTGAGTACACCAACTACGCATTGATACGGCATCAGCCACGAATCGAATTTAGTGAGCAGCTTGTCGAAGAAGCGAAAAAGCTGCATGCACCTCAATCATTCGATGCGTATCTTGATAGTAACCTACGCGAAGATTTCACCCACCAAGCAAGCTTCACCATTGATGACGCTTCAACAAAAGACATGGATGATGCTCTGTTCCTTGAGCAGACCGATGAAGGATACCGCGTGTATGTCCATATTACTGACGTATCTTACTTCATTAAAAAAGACTCTCCTTTAGACAAAGAAGCAAAACATCGCGCTACATCGATCTATTGCCCCGACCAAAAAATATCAATGTTTCCTGAGGCCCTTAGTAACGAAACATGCAGCTTGAAAATTGATCAGGTTCGCCCTGCTATCTCTGTTATCTTTGATGTTGACCATAGCTTCCAAATTCTTTCAGGTGATGTATTTCCTTCAGTTATTAAAGTAGCACGACGGCTTGATTACCCTGAGGTCGATCTTTTAATTCATCACGGCGATCATACCTTTGAAGTCCTGCACCAAATTGCAGCACTCCACGAAGCCAATCGCTTATCCTCTGGCGCAACTCCTGTTGTGAAACGTGAAGTACAACCTATCGTCACTCAAGATCACACGGTCTCGATTGAAGAAGTTGATGAACAAAGCCCCGCTCGGGCACTCATCGGAGAGATGATGGTTCTTGCTAATATCGTGATGGCTAATTTTCTTCATGCAAATGAAATCCCAGCCCTCTATCGCTCGCAAGATATTCCTGATGATGACGGCCGCGATCTTAAAGCAATACCAGAAGGCCCTGCGCGCGACTATGTTGAACGTGGACGCCTCAAGCGTTCGCAAGTACTGACTGTACCTCGCTATCATGCAACATTAGGCACCAGAGCATATGTGCAGTGCACCTCTCCGATACGGCGCTATCTCGATCTTGTCTTGCAGCGACAGATCCTGAGCTTCTTTAAAAATGAAACGCCACCATATTCAGAAAAAACATTACAAGATTTGCAACCGCTCCTTGATGAACCACTCACAAAAGCACAACTCATCTCTCGAGAATCAAAACGCTTCTGGCTCTACCACTATATCAAGCGGCGCTTCACCAAAGAAAAACAGATCACTGGCACGATTGTTCGCATTGATACCAAATTCCCAATGGTTGAACTCGATGAAGTCTTTATTATTGTTGCAGCGAAAGTACGAGTCCCCAAGCTTGGCACAAAGGTTCGCTTACGCTTAGAAAAGCTCGATATCTTTAATGACTTTATACGATTTGAAGAAGTGCGCTCTTAGCGCTACGCTGCTTAGTGAATATGAAGCTCTGCTTCAGTCTCAATTTGCTCTGAAGAGCCACAAGCTTCAGCGATTACATTAAATGCGCGAGCAAGAGTTTGAAGATCGCCAATCTCTAGTTCAATGATTTCAAGCGCTTTTTCTTTCTGAGTGTCTGCAATCTGATTTTTGAACTTTCTCATAATTACCCTCTGAAGTAGCATCTCGCGTACCAAGATAAGGTCGGCACCATATGCTTTGTCCTAAAGCATTCAGGTGATAAAAAAGAAGCTCAAAGCAGCTGTACAAATATGTACACTCGTTTTAATTCAAGGGGTTATCGAAGCAGCGCCCCGCACAGCTCAAAAAAATATAACACTCTTACACAAAAGTATCATGCGGAGGGATGGGCAAAACTTGCTTACGTCCCCGACAGATAGTCACAAAATTAACACAGCTGCGTTATAAATCTGGCATCTGTATGCGAAATGTAAAGCCAATAATAGATAGATCAGTCTGCCCCTGAAAACGATTTGCTTGATTTCCAAGATAAAGGTCCATATTAAATTGTGGCGACCATCGATAGTTCACACCAGCAAGCGTTCGTAATCGATACCAGTCACTGATAGAGTCATCATAGAAACCTTCGAAGTTTACAAATGGGGTCCAGCTTTCATCTGAAAAAAGATTTGGAAGCTCAATACCGATTCGCGGACGAAGCTCCCAGCGATCAATACGACCCGATCGATACTGACGCTCAAATCGCATGCGATAGGTATAGGTAAGCCAATCATTCTGCGTGATACGCCCCGTACTATCCAGCAAGAGTCGCTGCTGCTCTTCATAAACGCCTAAACTTTGCGAACGATTAAGATCTATCCAGATAGCAGTAAACGCAAAAGCAGGATCGAAAGTATAACCAAGAAAGCCACCATTGCGCTCATCAACCAACGTTCCACGCTCACGGCCGATGCGGGAAAGATTAAGGTACCCATAGTTTACATTTGAACCGTACCGGGGAAGCAAAAGCCATGTCTCAGTCCAGAGCTGACTATCGGTTTGGCGAGTTTGCTGTGCGAGTGCTTGATACGACAGTGCGATGCAAAGTACAGCGCAGCAAAGCACTGCTCTTATAGAAAATCTTATAGATGTTGTGGTGACGCATCGCTGCACCAGGCAATACTAGTATTTAGGATGCCTTTACAGCAAGAACAACAGCAGCGTTTTCCTCATCACTCTCAACTCCAGCAACCATCGTTTCGCCTTTGGCAAAATTCATGCGTGTGTCGAGCAACGTCGAACCATTAATATCAGACCAACGAAGCCAAAGTGTGACATTTTGATCAGAGCTCTCTACTGCTCGCAGACAAAGACGCTGTCCATTTGAGAGCCGCACAGTACTTTTCTCGCGAAGATGAATCGCTTCAGACTCTTCAGAAATAAGTCGAAAATTACTAAAGGGTAAAAGCTCAAGCTTAGAACGAATATCCGTAAGGCGCTCATCAAAAAAC
Source organism: Bdellovibrionota bacterium (assembly GCA_044376365.1). Lineage (GTDB taxonomy): Bacteria > Bdellovibrionota_C > UBA2361 > UBA2361 > JBIKWN01 > JBIKWN01. The sequence continues at coordinate 12,495 of JBILLA010000022.1, forward strand.
GCAGCTTCACTGCGGGTCTCTCCTTCCTGGAGCGGCACTTGCGCATAAACTGCACGAATAGATATCTGTATGTGTGGGGATGTTGACTCTGTAGGTGGTGATTCAGCTGTTTCATCATGAGGCGGTAGCGCCTGCATACTGCCTGTTTGCAAAGATGCAGGTTGCAGGTCGGGGCTTGCAGGGGTTGCTGAAACATCAAGACATGCACCGAATGCAGCAATAACAAGAAATAATTTCCATCGGGCCTTTTGGTAGGACGCTAACAACATCATCGATCCCTCATGATAATTCCCTGAGAATTTCGCTCAAGAATAGGCACTGGCGCTGTGCGATTAGGACGACGCTTCACATAAATAACAGGTGCCCTTCCCTGGTCACTTGGCATTAATGTCACGCGCCGATTGCTATTGCTTCGCATCCAGTCAACTTCTACTGCAGTCGGAATACGAGAAGAGCTACCCCTGGAAGAAAACATTGATGCTTGTGGTAATACTTTCGAAAGGCTGCCGGCTTGTTGCTGAGGCAAAAAGATAAAGAGTGCAAAAGCGAGCGTGGCTCCAGCAAGTCCGTAGCGTGCATATGAAGGTATCGCATCAAAGAGAACATGCACTAGCGATGCACCAAAACCACGGCCTCGAGCAAGTCGATGCTGCGCAGAATCTTCTTGATGCAATCGAACGCTAATGCGAGACCATAATGAGACGGGGGCAAATTCAAAATTATCTTTCAACACACGACGGGTTGCTTCAAGTGTTTCAAGGTACGCTATAGCAGCGGGACGTGTCTCAACAAGGTGATAGACACGATACCGTTCAAAAAAATTACACTCATCATCAAAATATTTTGCAAGAAGGATCTCTTCCTTCTCTGACAGTGTTTGATCATCTTTATCCATACAGTGCCTGCTTTATACTCGATTTTTCACTACTAAAATTCTTATCTGGTATCGTCATACCACCATGCCGTCCCTCAGGGCGAAGCTCTTGAAGCGCTACTTGCAACTTCTTACGGGCATAATGAAGACGACTCATAACTGTTCCTATCGAAGAGTTCGTTACCCTTGCAATTTCCTCATAACTTAAGCCATCTACTTCTCGAAGCACAATAACAGAACGATGCTCTTCACTGAGCTGCTCAAGTGCCGCACTGATGAGCTTTGACTGCTCTTTGCGATAGATCTGATCCGACGGCGTTTCAGCCTGTGGAACAGCCGCAGTGACTTTACCCTGATCGATGTCACCGAGCTCATATTTATCGCCGCCTCGGCGCGCTGCGCGTCGCTTCCAATCAATTGCAAGATTAAAGGCGATGCGATAGAGCCACGTATAAAAAGACGACTGTTGGCGAAACGAACCAAGTGACGCGTATGCCTTTACAAAACTCTCTTGAACAATATCCTCGGCATCTTCCCGTGAATGAACTATCTGGGAAACAAGGCGCAACATCCTATTCTGGTATCGCTCTACCAGTACCCTGAAAGATTCGCGGTCACCCTGCGAACTTTCCCGGATTAGATCTTGCTCATCGTTCAAAATATTCATTGCAATCCTGCAAAGCTTACGTATCAGACGTCTAACTATACTGTTTTATTCGAATTTAAACGACTTTACAGCACCCTGTTGATAAAGAACCTAACCATTTATATTTACTAGCAAAGACCGCGCCCGCCCTGGTGTCACTCACCCCTCTCATGACAGAAACGCTCATATGCACGTTGTATTTCAAGAAACCGCTCTGTTGAAGCGCGAAGCATATCGGCAGGAATATCTTTTGGCAGCGTATCAGGATGATACTGGCGAACAAGTATCCGATAACGACGCTTCACAACAGAAGAACTATCACTAGGACTGACACCCAAAACAGTTGCCCAACCAAAACTTGCCAGATCGCTCTTTGGTGCTTGCTGTTGACGCTGTTCTTTACGTTCCTGTTTTTCCTGATGCGATTGCTGCTGATGCTGCTCCTCTTGTTGTTGTTGCGACGCACGCTCTTGCTGATGAGCGCGTTTTTGTTTTGCCTGCTGTGCCTGCTCATACGCTTCAACATGCGTCTTTCTATTATGATGACGCGCTGTCAAACGCTCTATCGTTGCGGGCGATAACTCAAAGATCACTGCTGCTTCAGCAAGCAACTCCTGCTCTGCTCGAGACAAAATATTATCAACATATGCCATCGAGAGCAGTACATCAAAGGCATTTTCGATCAGCGCACGATTGCCTCGAAAGCTCCAATAAAATTCATGAGCAAAATCAGTAAATGATTTTTTTGAGTGCTGTACTTGAAACAATACTTTACGCGCTGCTTTTTTCTGCGCCCCTGAAAGTGCAAAGTGACTCTCAAGCAGATCAAGAAACAGCGTCAGCTCAGGTTGACTAATGGCACCATCCACTGCGGCCATCTTTGCCGTCATCGAAACAATACCGTTAAAAAATCGTCGTCCCTTAAACGGCCAAAGCCTCATCATCAGCGCCGACCAAAACGGCCACTTCAGACTGTCTAATTTTGTCTGGCGTGCTGGATCAATTTTATCATGTTTCTTGCGAAAAAGACGGAGCATACCTCAGTGCGCTTGTCCCCAATTTTCACCAACTCCCACTTCAGCTTTCAGTGGAACATGAAAAGAAACCACATGCTCCATCTCGTGCTGAATACGCGCACGCATTGCTTCAGCCTCTGCGCGTGGCGCTTCAAAGATGAGTTCATCGTGCACCTGAGAAATCATCGTGAGCGGTAATTTTTCAACCTCGATAGCGCGATCGAGGTTAATCATAGCGAGCTTTACGATATCTGCAGCAGTGCCCTGAATCGGCGCATTCACTGCAATACGATTGAGGAATCCTTTATCACGATCAGAGAACTCGGCCGGTTGAATGAAACGCTTACGGCCAAATACCGTCGCAACCCATCCTTGATTGACCGCATCAGCTTCAAGCTTTGCAAAAAGTTTTTTCACGCCAGGATACTGATTAAAATAGTTCTGGATATACATTTCAGCTTCACGCATCGAAACGCCAAGCTCTTTTGAAAGACGAAATGCTCCCATACCATAAATAATACCAAAGTTAAGCGTCTTCCCTACTCGTCGCTGCTCACTGGTAACGTCAAGCATCGGTGGCACACCAAACACGTCACGGGCAGTTTTTGTGTGGATATCAATGCCCTGATGAAACGCATCAATCAGATTTGCATCTTCACTCATATGAGCAAGCACACGGAGCTCAATCTGTGAATAGTCAGCAGAAAGAATCAAAGAGCCAGGCTCAGCAATAAACGCCTGCCTAATCCGTGCACCTTCAGGAGTTTGCACAGGGATGTTTTGTAAATTTGGATCAGAAGAAGACAATCTGCCCGTTGCGGTCACTGTCTGATTAAACTTTGAATGAATCCGCTTTGTCTTGGGATGAATTGATTGCGGCAACGCATCAACATATGTGCTCTTGAGTTTAAAGAGGGTTCGATGTCGTAAAATTTCCTGAGGCACTTCATGACGCTCTGCCAAAATCTCAAGCACTGATGCATCGGTTGAAAAACCAGTCTTGGTCTTCTTAACACCCTTCGTCGAAATGCCAAGTTTTGTAAACAAGACTTCTGCAAGCTGCTTAGGCGAATTAAAATTAAACTCTTCCCCAACCATAGTAATGATGCGCTCACGAACATGCTCAAGCTCTGTTGTGATCTCTTCACTCATCGTTGCAAGAAATGCTTCATCTACTTTAACACCAGTAAGCTCCATACGAGAAAGCACTGGCACCAAGGGCATTTCAATTGTAGTAAAGACCGACATAAGATCTTTCTGTTCCAACAGGGGCCGCAGAGCCACGTACAGATCATATGCAATCAGCGCATCTTCAGCGGAGTACTCAGCCGCAGCCTCAAGGAGAACAGCTTGAAATCCATCTTCAACATTCGGCAGCGAATCATATTCGATAACACCACGACCAAGGTATTCTGAAGCAAGCGCAGTCATACCAAAGCTGTTCTTATCAGGATTCAAAAGATACGCAGCAACCATCGTGCAAAAAAGAGGACCAGCAACCGATATACCTTGCGCAGCAAGAACACTCAGATCAAATTTAATATTTTGACCGATTTTTAATGTGTGAGAGTTTGCAAAGATTGGCGCAAGCGCTTGCTTAAACGCCTGCCAAGAGATCTGCTCTTGCACGCGCGCTCCAACTGTATGAGCAAAGGGAAGGTAAAAATTTTGATCTTCCCCAAACGAAAAAGACATTCCCACAACTGTTGCCGTATGAGGATCGAGTGAAGTAGTTTCAAGATCGAATGCAAACTGTTGCTGTGCAGCAAGCTTCTCTAAGAACTGCTGACTGTCTGACTGAAAAATAGTTTGAAATGGCACAGGGCCTTTTTTGGAAGGCGTCACATCATACTGCAGCGCAAGCTCTTTTAGGAGCGAAGTGAATTCAAGTCGAGTAAATAAGGACTCAACCGTTTCCCGATCAGGCTTTCTACGTTCGCAAAACGCAACGAGCTCTGCATCTGACTTATCACGAAGCTCTATAGGTGCATCCGTCAGAATCTCTACAAGACGCTTGCAGAGACGCAAGTTTGCAGTATTTTGAGCAATATTCTCTGCTAATTTCTCACGTCCACGAATCGACTTATCAACTTTAATCTGATCAACGGCTGCAATAATTGCTTCCACAGAGCCATACTGTTGCACCAGTTGTGTTGCTGTCTTTGGACCAACACCACTCAAACCAGGTACGTTATCTGAGGCGTCACCCATCAAAGCAAGCACATCAACAACCTGCTCAGGAGGAACACCAAATTTCTCAATAACTCCTTCACTACCAAACTTCTTGTCCTTCATCGTATCCCAAATCGAGACATGTTGATTAACAAGCTGACAGATATCTTTATCGCCGGTCACGATACAAACTTCATGACCTAACGCAGAAAACCGTTGCGACAGTGTGCCAATAATGTCATCAGCTTCAAAACCAGGCAGTTCCAAGACCGGCAATCCTAATGCAGATGAGAGCTCACGAAAGATAGGCATCTGTGGCACCAGCTCAACAGGACACTCTGCCCTATTAGCTTTATAAGCTTCATATAAGTCATTACGAAACGTTCGCTTCCCCGCATCAAAAACCATGACCACATGCACAGAGTCAGAGAGCTTTAAAAGCTTTCCAAGCATACGGGTAAAGCCATAGAGTGCATTGGTTGGAAATCCTTCGCGAGTTGTCAGTGGCGCAACTGCATAAAATGCACGGAATATATATCCACTACCATCAACGAGATAAATTTTTTCTTTTTCAGTTTGAGTCATCGGGGGACATACTACCAAGAAAGGATCCACTCATACCAGAGAATCATCAGGAAAAACGGTTCAAAACAACGCTATTCTCTTGAAGAAAACGATAAAAGAGACTATGACTAATATGGTCTGGCTATCACATGCCCGACACTTCGTAGAACCTCTATAATGAAACGCCCGTATGAAACTATTTGAAAGCTACACTCTTGGATCAATCTCGCTGAGCAACCGCCTTGTCATGGCTCCACTCACAAGAAGCAGAGCCTCTGCCGATGGCGTTCATACCGATATTGCCACCACCTACTATGTACAACGGGCAACCGCTGGTTTAATTATCGCCGAAGCAACTGCCGTATCAAAACAAGGCTCTGGCTATCCTCATATCCCAGGCATCTGGAACAAAGCACAAACAGCAGCATGGTCAAACATCACAGCTGCCGTGCATAACGCTGGTGGCAAAATATTCTTACAGCTCTTCCACACTGGCCGCATCGGGCACTCATCACTTATGGGCGAACAACCAGTCTCTGCAAGTAACATTACTCCTGATGGTGAAGTAATGGCTGCTGATTTTTCTATGCAGCGATACGAGGCACCTCGAGCACTAACTCTTGAGGAAATTCCATTAATCGTTAAACAATTTAAAGATGCTGCTACCCACGCAAAAGAGGCTGGATTTGATGGTATTGAAATTCATGGCGCGAACGGATACCTCATTGATCAATTTCTGCGTGATGGCAGTAATCAACGTACAGATTCATATGGAGGGTCGATTGCAAATCGAGCTCGCCTCTTACAAGAAATAATTCAGGAAACTGTTGCTGTTTGGGGATCAGGACGTGTTGGCGTACGCCTTTCACCATATAACGCATTCAACAGCATGACTGATAGCAATCCCATCGCAACATTTACAGCAGTTGCAGCGATGCTCAACGAGTTCCCACTTGCTTATCTGCATATTATGGAGCCACTCGGAGAACATCCCTTTGGAGCACCGAAAGGCACAGCGCGCATCGCTGATCAGATACGTGCAATCTACACTGGCACACTGATGGTGAATGGAGGTATCACTAAAGAGATCGGCGAGATGCTGTTGCAAGAGAACAAAGCTGACCTTATCTGCATGGGCGTACCATTCATTGCAAACCCTGATCTGGTAAAACGTTTACAACAAAACCTGCCCCTTGCAGAACCACGGTACGAATATTTCTATACAGGTGGTGTGACGGGGTACAGCGATTATCCGGAAGCGGTGTAGGGGGCGGAAAGCGTCTTACCTGTTGCTCGTTGGCGAGCAAGACACCTCACTCTCGAAAATTCGTAAACTGAAGCTCGATATCTTTTACTTCACCGCGCAAGAACTGAATCACTGCTTGTAAGTCATCGCGCTTCTTGCCCATGACACGCAGCTGATTGCCCTGTATCTGTGTATTCACTTTAACTTTCTGTCCCTTGATCAGTTTATTAACCCGTTTTAATTCATCATCACCCAAGCCCTGCTTAATCAAAACTTGCTGCTTGATAGTATCTCCTCCAGCGGGAACTGGATCTTTAAACTCAACTGACTTGAGGCTCACTTTACGTTTTGCAAGTTTTTCCATCAGCATATTTTGTACTGCTTGCAAGCGCATCTCATTATCTGCATGAACGGCAATGTGCTCTTCTTCAAGACTGACTGTTACATTGCTCCCTTTGAAATCATACCGCGTTGCAATTTCGCGCTGCACTTGATCAACAGCATTACGAACTTCTTGCATCTCAACTTCTGAAACAATATCAAATGATGGCATACTGTTTTCCTCTCCTGCTTAAAGAATGCTTTCCGTTTGACGGACAAGCGATGTTTTTCAGCAAAGAGTATACCTTACCAAGCGCTCGGGGTCTCGTTTTAAGCAAAAGCCCCGTCGAACGTATTTACCTCTTCGGTAAAAACAGGTAGCTTGTTTCATATTGTGCAAGCTGATTCAGTAGTTATAGGTGGTGGGGCGGCAGGTCTTATGTGCGCCATTGAAGCCGCCAAGCGCGGTCGACGTGTGACGCTTATTGAAAAAGCTGGGCAACTTGGTAAAAAAATCCTTATCTCGGGCGGCGGGCGCTGTAACTTCACCAATATTCATGCTTCCCCTGCCAATTATATTTCGCAAAATCCACACTTCTGTAAATCTGCGCTCTCTCGCTATACACCATTTCATTTCATTGAGCTTGTTGAGCAATATCAGATTGCGTACCACGAGAAAACTTTGGGGCAACAATTCTGCGATGGCTCATCACGCCAAATTGTTGAACTGCTTAAAAGTGAGTGCGACCGATACGCCGTCACAATACTGCTTGAAACATCAGTCGATGCAATTCATAAAGACACTCAGTTTCAAGTCGAAACCAATCGAGGAATCATCAGCGCTGAAACTGTAGTGATTGCAACTGGTGGACTTTCGATTCCCAAAATGGGCGCAACTGATTTTGGTCACCGTATCGCACAGAAATTTCAGCTCAGCATTGTACAGTGCCGTCCTGGACTTGTCCCCCTCACCTTTCATCAACATGATCTTGCACACTATGGGCAACTCAGTGGTGTCGCTTTTCCAACCGTCGCGTCATGTGGTGAACATACATTTAAAGAAAGTTTCCTCTTTACTCATAAAGGCGTCAGTGGTCCTGCGATTCTACAGGTAAGCTCTTACTGGCATCCAGGCGAACCGATAAGCCTTGACCTCTTTCCCGAAAGCTCCCTTGAGCAAGACTTTATGAATCGCAAGCGCAATCAGGAGCGAAGCGAGCTGAAAAATGTTATCAGCCACTATCTGCCAAAAAAATTTGCGGAAGTATTCATACAACAGCTTGGATCGAATCGCCCGATCAATGAATATCCAGACAAAGAGCTTGAGGCGATCGCAACAAAACTGCACCACTGGCATGTAAAGCCAAACGGCACCGAGGGGTATGCGAAAGCTGAAGTGACGGTTGGTGGCGTCGATACCAACGAACTCTCATCAAAAACAATGGAGTCAAAAAAAGTCCCTGGTCTTTTCTTTATCGGAGAAGTTGTTGATGTGACTGGCCACCTGGGCGGCTATAACTTTCAGTGGGCATGGGCTTCTGGACATGCGGCGGGACAGTACTGCTAAAGACAGCCATAGAGGACAGCGTGCTTCTTACCACTCGTCAATTGCAATCTGACGAAGTCG
>JBILLA010000023.1:0-20890 GCA_044376365.1 Bdellovibrionota bacterium
GCAGCACTGAACGCTGTACAGATTGCAAAAATTATCATAGAGCGATTTGGCAACGTATAATTACCGCATGGTTATTGAGTACGATGGCAGCCACTTTCATGGGTGGCAAAAGCAATCGCACGTCAATTCAGTACAGGCCGCGCTTGAAACAGCCATACACCAAGCGCTCCACTCAACTGAAATTTCACCGCTCCAAGCTTCAGGCAGAACCGATGCTGGTGTGCACGCTCGTGCACAGGTTGTGAATTTCCGTACCGATATCGAGATAGCACCATTCGCATTTACCCATGCAGTCAGTAGCATCTTGAAGCATCAAGTCGCAGTACTCTCGATAGAGAAAGTCGCCACAGATTTTCATGCACTCCACAGCGCAACATCGCGCCAGTATCAGTACTATATCCTCAACCGCGCAGCTCCTGCGGTGCTCGATGTTGGACGAGTCTGGCATGTTCCAAAGCCACTCGATCTTGCAAAGCTCAATGCTGATGCATCAGCACTTTTAGGCAAACATGATTTTTCAAGTTTTCGTGGCTCTGGATGCTTAAGTAAAAATCCAGTCAAAAATATCTTTGAAAGTTTTTGGACTCGTGAAGAAGGGGATCTGCTTGTTTATACCATTCGTGGCAAGGGATTCTTGAAGCAGATGGTGCGAAACATCGTTGGTACCCTGGTGCGACTGAACCACAATAAACTCAAAGCAAAAAGCATCGAAGAAGTCCTGCTCGCACGCGACCGAACAGTTGCTGGCATCACTGCACCGGCAAATGGCCTCTTCCTCGATTATGTTTGTTATGAGGGATGGAGCAGCAACGAAATACGCAAAAATCGGTAACACATCGAAACTGCTCACCTTCCTGTGCAGCTATCACCTTGCGTTTGAGTGCTCTTGAGGGGTATAATTAAAACGTTTTCGAGGGTTTACAACCAGTACTCCCGATAAAATCCACCTCAAAAAATATTATTTCGAGGTGAGGTTGTCTTTATTGTAACGATAAAGATGACACTCAGGCGCTAGCTTTGGCTTTTTGTTATGACGATTGATCGATGGCAGATTATTTCTGAGCTCTGTGAGAGCGAAGGTGTTGAGCTGTTCGAACTTGAACAGAGCGGCAATATTTTGCGTGTCTATATTCATCAGCCTGATGGATCAGGGATTCAGCATACACATTGCGCAGGTGTCAGCCATAAGATCCTCAATCACGCAGAGGTTGAACAGATCTTGCCTGGCAATACGGTCCTTGAAGTATCAAGCCCTGGTGTGAATCGAAAACTATCCCGTCCAGAGCACTTCCGTGGTGCTGTTGGTGAGCGAGTCAAAGTATCGTTTCGCCAAGAAGATGGGAAAAAAACTTCAGTCACTGGTGTGCTCAAGACAGTCGATGCTGGAGCTCTTGTTGTAGAAGCTGCACCAGAAAAGAAAAAAGAAGTTGAACACTTCACGATTCCACTCAGTGCCATTGTGGAATCAAGAGTAGATTTTTTATTTAAGTAGGTAACCTGAACCATAAAAGGAATGTAAAAGATGTCGTTTGATCTGAATGCAATAATCGGACAGATGGGAAGAGACAAAGGAATCAACAAGAAAGTGTTGGTTGAAGCTGTTGAATCAGCGATGCTCTCGGCCGCAAAAAAGCACTATGGCCATAACCTCAATCTCGAAACCAAATTTAATGAAGAAACTGGTGAGATCGAAGTCCACCAATTTAAAGTTGTTGTTGATAAAGTTGATGACGCCGACACCCAAATTGGTATTGCAGAAGCTCGCAAGAATTTCGATCCCGACGCAATGGTTGGTGACGAATTCGGTGAGAAGCTTGATACGCACATGCTTGGTCGTATTGCTGCGCAGACTGCAAAACAGGTTATCATCCAAAAAGTTCGTGATGCCGAGCGTGGTGTTATCTTTGAAGAATACAAAGGTTCAAAAGGCGAACTCATTAACGGTATCGTCCAGCGCTATGACCGGGGTAACGTTATCGTCAACCTTGGACGCACCGAAGCTATCCTTCCACGACGTGAACAGATTATTCGTGAAAAGTATCGTCAAGGAGATCGTGTCAGAAGCATGATCCTCGATATCGATCCATCTGCTCGTGGCCCGCAGATTATTTTGACCCGAAGCCACCCAGAGTTTTTGAAAAAAATCTTTGCACTTGAAGTTCCCGAGATCAACGAAGGTACTATCGAAATCAAAGCAGTCGCTCGTGAACCCGGTGAGCGCGCAAAGATTGCAGTGCACTCTACTGATTCAAGCGTTGATCCCGTTGGTGCGTGCGTTGGTATTAAGGGATCGCGCGTCCAAGCAGTTGTTCAAGAACTGAAAGGAGAGCGCATCGATATCGTCACATGGACACCTGATGAGCCGTCATTCGTTGCACGTGCATTATCACCAGCAGAAGTTGCGCGCGTTGTTGTCGATGAAGATAAACATGCAATGGAAGTTATCGTCGCAGATGATCAGCTCTCACTTGCTATCGGCCGTCGTGGGCAGAACGTCAAACTCGCAAGCAAACTTACGGGCTGGAAAATTGATGTCCGCAGCGTTTCAGTTGCTGAAGAAGAAGCAAAACGTGCTCGTGCTGCTCTTTCAGCGATTCCAGGTCTTGAGTTCACTCGTGTCGAACTTCTGTTCCAAGAAGGCTACAGAAGTGTTCGTGACGTTGCGAACGCCAATATCGATGACCTACAAGAAATTGATGGCGTCACTGAGCAAGAAGCAAAAGATATCATTCAACGTGCAATGTCTCTGTATGAAACAATGAAAGCAGACGGGACACTCACCGAAGATGAAGCTGATGAATTGCCAAGCGATCTTGATAAGCTTTTGATTTCCAATGAGCTCAAAGATCGAGTCAAGGGCAGCGGCTATAGCAATATTCAAGCACTTGCTTCTGCAAGTTTTGATGAGTTAGGGACGAAAGGTTTTTCAGAGGAGGATATTCAGTCCATTAAAGATGCCCTGGATATTTTCTTTAGAGGAGGAGTCATTCGACCAAGTATGTAAGGTGCTTGGGAGGTAGCAATAATGCGAGAACACCAAATACGATCATGTGCGGTGTGTCGCAAACGCGAACCTCAGGACGTCCTCTTTCGTATTAGCTTTTCAGATCGAGGATTAGTCCTCAATGAAGAGCGTGGCCATGGAGGACGTGGCGTGTATGTACATCGAACGATCTCATGCACTGCCAAACCGATGGAGATCGGTCGAATTAGTAGAGCACTCCGTCTTTCGAGCGGCGTGCTGCAAAAGCAGATGATTGATGCCATCTGGAATCAGATGCATCAAGAAGTGCTGACGACTGTCACCAGTGTCTGAAAAGATCCTCGTGATAGGAGCGTTTTTGTTTAGGATAAAGATTTATGTCAAAGCTTCGTATTTACGAATTAGCTAAGGAACTTGGTGTCGATAATAAGGTGGTGATTCAAATTGCCACAGAACTCGGCATGAGTGGGAAAGCGTCTCACTCAAATTCACTCGACTCAGATGAAGCAGATCAGATTCGTCGTACGTATCAACGTCAGCTTATCGCGGGTAAAACACCCCAGGAATCTGAAGTCGTCACTCGTCGTGTTGATAAATCAACAGGAGAGTCACAAGCCGTTGTTGAGAAACGCTCTGGTACCGTTATTCGTCGTCGTCGTGCCACCGATGAAGAGCTGCCACCAGCTCCGGTCGAAGAGGAAGCTCCTCAAGCAGTTGAAGATACAACGTATGCGGCCGCTGAGCTCTTTCATGAAGAAATCGCTGCTCAAGAAGAGATACAAGAAGATATTGAGTCCGTAGAGGAACCTGAAACTATTGAAGAGGAACCTGCAGAAGAGGTTATTGAAGTCGCTGAGGAAGTTGCTCAAGCTCCATCACCACAGGAAGCTTCTAGTGAAACTCCTAAAGCTGCCGTTGAGACAACAGAGGACGAAACCAAAAAAGTTGGTCCTCGTGTTCTTGGACGCATCCAACTTCCTGTTGCGAAAAAGCCTGCTACCCCTGCGTCTCGAACAGAGACTCGTGGTGTTGTTGGACGCGGTCCTGTAGCTCCAGTAACTCGCACTGCAATTACTTCTGACGAAGAAGAGAAAGGTAAACTTGGCAAAAAAACCAAGAAACGTGAAATCTCACGTATCGATCTTGTCGATTACGAAGGAAAAGATGTTCGTCGTGGTCCTCGCGGTGGAAGCGGTAAAACACAGCGTGAAAAAGATAAAGCACAAAACATTGAGGCAAGTCGTGCAATCGTTACCAAACGTGTCATTGAAATTGCTGACTCTATCACGGTAGGGGATCTTGCTCACCAGATGAGCCTTAAAGCTGGCGAAGTTATCTCAAAGCTTATCGAACTTGGGATCATGGCAACCATTAACCACTCCGTTGACTTCACAACTGCGTCTTTGATTGCAGAAGAGCTTGGGTATGAGGTGAAGAACGTTTCGTTTGATGAAACGCAATTTATCGAGACAGAAGCATCTGATGATCCAGCATCACTCAAAGAGCGTCCACCTGTTGTCACTATTATGGGTCACGTTGACCATGGAAAAACTTCACTCCTTGATTACATACGAAAGACTTCAGTTGTAGCAAAAGAAGCAGGAGGGATTACCCAACATATTGGTGCGTATAGCGTTACTGTTAATGGGAGGCCTATTACGTTCCTTGATACTCCTGGCCACGCTGCCTTTACGGCAATGCGTGCTCGTGGAGCAAACGTCACTGATATCGTTATTCTTGTGTGTGCTGCAGACGATGGCGTGATGCCACAAACACTTGAAGCGATTAACCATGCAAAAGCTGCAAACGTTCCTATTATTGTTGCAGTCAATAAAATGGATAAGCCCGAAGCAAATATCGATCGCGTCAAACAGCAACTCACTGAGCGAGGCCTACAGCCTGAAGATTGGGGTGGCGATACAATGTACTGCCCAGTATCTGCTCTGAAAGGCACTGGCGTGAAGGAACTCCTTGAAGGCGTCCTGCTTCAGGCGGAAGTCAAAGAGCTCAAAGCAAACCCTGAGGCTCGTGCAAGTGGAACAATTATTGAAGCAAAACAAGAGAAAGGTCGCGGTGCAGTAGCTACTGTACTTGTCCAACGCGGAACACTTCGTGTCGGAGATATCTTTGTGTGTGGTGCTCAGTTTGGTCGCGTCCGTTCAATGGACAACCATGCAGGTGTGCGCCTCAAAGAAGCAGGACCTTCAACACCAGTTGAAATTACTGGCCTTGAGGGAGTGCCGTCCGCTGGTGATGACTTCCTCGTTGTTGAAGATGATGCGAAAGCAAGAACTGTTGCTGCGAATCGTACAGAGAAGCGTGCTGCTGAAGAGCGTGCCCTTGCAACTGGTCCGATTAGCCTTGAAGAATTCGCTAAGCGCGCAAATAACATTACCCTCGCTGAGCTCAACGTTATTGTGAAAGCAGACGTCGATGGTTCTGTTGAAGCAGTGAAAGCATCTATCGAAAAATTAACGACCGAGAAAGTGAAAGTCAGAGTGTTGCATGCTGCAGTTGGTGGCGTGAATGAATCCGACATTCAACTTGCGATTGCGTCTCGTGCTGTGATTGTTGCGTTTAACGTTCGTGCTGAGCCTCGTGCCGCACAAGCTGCAGAGCGTGCAAGCATTGAGATTCGTTTCTATCGAATCATCTATGAACTCCTTGATGATGTGAAGATGGCGATGGTTGGTCTCTTGCCTCCTGATAAGCAGGAAGTTTCGCTTGGTCGTGTTGAAGTACGTGAAACGTTCCAAGTACCAAAAGCTGGTACCGTTGCAGGATGCTATGTACTTGATGGCAGCGTGAAGCGTGGAGCATTTATTCGCCTCCTTCGTGATAGCCGCGTTATCCATGAAGGCAAGATGTCATCACTCAGACGATTCAAAGATGACGTTCGTGAAGTCAACAGTGGCTACGAGTGCGGTATCGGACTTGAGAGCTACAATGATGTGAAACCTGGTGACGTCTTTGAAGTATATGAAGTGAAAGAGGTTGCAGCCTCTCTAGAGTAAATATGGCAAATGAACGCCGAGGATACCGCGTCGCGGAGAGGATTCAGATCCTCATTGCTCAAGAGCTCCAACGAGTCTCGGATCCTCGCCTTACCCTTATTACGATTTCTCGCTGTGAAATCAGTCCTGACCTGAAGCATGCCAAGATTTTCTGGATGCTCTTTGGCGACGAAGAAAAGCGAAACCTTGCTGCAGAGGCACTCGAAGAATCAACAGGTATTTTTCGAAAGTACTTAGCATCACAGCTCAAACTTCGCACTGTGCCATCGATCAAATTCATTTATGATGCTTCACTAGACGAAGCACAAAAAATGGAAGAGCTCTTTCAAAGAATCCGCAACGAAGAGGGGAGAGATTCATAACTATGAGTATCCTGTCGCATCACGTCCCACAACTCGATGCAGTCATTGATATCATCAAGCACCATGACTCCATTGCTATCATCAGTCACTACAATCCAGACAGTGATGCGTATGGATCGAGTATCGGCCTAGCGCTATCTCTTCAAGACGCAGGAAAAAAAATAACCGTCATCAATGAGTCTGGTATTGTTGAGCGTTATGAAAGTTTGCCAGGCATTCAGCTGATTCAAAAAAACCTTCCACTTTCGCTTCCACTTGTCATTGCATGTGATTGTGGTGCTATCAAACGAGTAGGTGACTCACAAGTTCCAGCTGTCAAAAGCGGCAAGCAGATCATTAACATCGATCATCATGTTTCAAATGAAATGTTTGGAACCACCAATCTCGTCATCGAGACAGCAAGTTCGACCTCTGAAATTATCTATGAGCTTTTGGAACGCGGCTCATTTCCAATAACAGAGCAGGTTGCCACATTGCTCATGGCCGGTATTATCGGCGACACTGGTTCTTTTCGTTACTCAGCAACAACTGCTCGAACATTCGAGATAGGAGCGTCGCTCATGAGAGCGGGGGCAATGCCGTTCCAGATCCACAACAACCTCTATGCAAATCCTCCACTTGGTGCTGTACAACTCCAAGCTGAGAGCATGGCAAATCTTACCACGGATCTTGATGGTGCCTACGCAGAGATCATCGTGACGGCGGATATGATTAAAAAACACCACGCATCACTTGATGACACGGATGGTCTTGCAGAGCGTGGTCGAGACATTCGTGGTGTGAAAATTTCAGCAGCACTCCGACAAGATGGATCATTGTGGCGCGTGAGCCTTCGATCTGTATCTGAACAGTATGATGTATCTAAAGTAGCACAGTCATTCGGCGGTGGTGGCCACAAACAGGCCGCAGCATTCCGTATCACTCAGCCACTCTCAAACGTACAGCAACTCATCCGCACGAAAGTACAGGAAACGCTCAAAGCGGTCCAAGGAGGGATCTAATGCAACAGGATGGCGTTATTGTGCTCGATAAAGCGCAGGGCATTACATCTGCTCATGCGATTGCACAGGTAAAACGAAAACTACAGCTCAAAAAAATTGGGCACGCCGGCACACTTGATCCTATGGCTACTGGTATCCTTGTATGCTTGTGCGGTTCTGCAACAAAGAAAGCAACACAGTATCAGGGCGGAACAAAAACCTATGAAGGACTGATCCTTTTAGGCACAAGCACCGATTCCGATGACCTTGATGGTGAAGTGCTTTCTCAAAATCCTGTACCATCTATCACCGATGCAATGCTTTCGCAGATACATGAGATGTTTCATGGTGAGATACTTCAAATTCCACCTCAAGTATCCGCAATAAAAAAAGATGGTAAACGCTCGTACGAAATTGCGCGCAAGGGTGGTGTTGTGGATCTGCCACCACGCCCTGTTACCATCTATGAAAGTAGATTCTCTTTGCAGAGCCCAACAGTGATCCAGTACTCAATTACATGCTCAACAGGAACCTATATTCGTTCCATAGCCCGAGATATCGGTGCATTCCTCGGCTGTGGCGCTACTATCAAAGAGCTTCGCAGAGTTGCGAGTGCTCCCTTTCGTATCACCGATGCAGTTCGTTTAGAAGATTTAACGGAGAAACATATATGCCATCACTTGTAGTTATCGGAGCCCAATGGGGGGATGAAGGAAAAGGTAAACTGGTTGATTACTTGACCTCTAAAGCAGAGCTTGTTGTTCGCTTTCAAGGGGGTAGCAATGCGGGACACACTCTTGTTGTTGACGGAGTCAAAACAAAATTAAGTCTCGTTCCATCTGGTATTTTGCGAAAAGATACAACATGTCTTATCGCAGCTGGTGTGGTGCTCAATCCGCAAACATTTATGAAAGAAGTTCACGACCTACAACAGGTTGGAATCGACTGTTCTCCAGCACGTCTTATTATCGACCGTGACGCGCAACTTGTACTGCAAACACATATCGCTATCGATGTGGCACGCGAGGAGGCAAAAGGAAAAGATAAGATTGGTACTACTGGTCGCGGTATTGGGCCTTGCTATGAAGACCGTGCTGCACGAACTGGAGTGCGTCTTGCGGATCTGCATGATTTACCAGCACTCAAAACTCGACTTGCGAAAGATGTTGAACAAAAAAACCTTTACCTCAAGCACGTGCTAAGCAGCCAAAGCCAAGTTTCATTTCAAGAGCTTTGGGCAACTATTGAAGAAGCGGCAAAAACATTACTCTCTTATATGGGGAACGGTAGTGTCATCGTGGAGCAAGCTCGCACCGTGGGCAAGCGAATCGTCTTTGAAGGTGCTCAGGGTACCTTACTTGACCAAATGCATGGAACACTTCCATTTGTGACTTCTTCAAATACGATTGCTGGTGCAGTAACAACAGGATGCGGTGTTGGTGCGAAAGCAATCGATCACGTTCTTGCAGTAACAAAAGCATATGCAACACGAGTTGGGAGCGGCCCATTTCCTACAGAACTTCATGATGCGACGGGTGATAAGATCCGTCAAGCAGGTGCTGAGTTTGGCACGAACACTGGCCGTGCACGACGCTGCGGTTGGTTTGATGCAGTCGCAATGAAGCGAGCAGTGCGTTTAAATGGCGCTGACTCTCTTGCTATCACAAAACTTGATGTCTTAACTGGCATGGGCAAACTCAAGATTGCAATCAAATATACCCTTGATGGCAAAGAGATTGATGATGTCCCAGCGCTCGCGAGTGAAGTTGACCGCGTTGTACCTGAATTTATCGAGCTTGATGGTTGGGACGAAGATCTCACTGGCGCAACCAAGTGGCATCACCTTCCAGCGTCAGCAAGACTCTACCTCACGACGATTGCTGATATCTTGGGTTGCCCCGTTTCAATTGTCAGTGTGAGCCCTGAACGTGACTCAACGATTTTTTCGGGCACTGCGCAATTTGTAAAAAACTTTGTGGATAAGAATGATGAGCTTACCAGCGTTGATGACAACTGAATCCCCTAAAACAATTCTTGTTGTCGATGATGACACATCGATACGACACTCATTGCAGGGTCTGCTGACCGATGAGGGCTACACAGTTATCGAAGCCGCCAGCGGGGAAGATGCACTTGCCCTTATCCAAACTGCAACCCCAGATGTCGTGCTTCTTGATATATGGATGCCTGGTCTTGATGGCCTGCAAACTCTCGAGCGTATCAAGCAATCGTATCAAGACCTTCCCGTTGTCATGATTAGTGGTCATGCAACTATCGCCACTGCAGTGCAAGCGACACGTATGGGTGCGAGCGATTTTATTGAAAAGCCTGTTGATCTTGATGCAGTGCTGCTTGTTATTAAAAAAGCGCTTGGTAAAGAAAAAAACGTTCAGCAGTTACGCACCAATCAGGATGCAGCGCTTGCACAGGAACCAATTGATGCAGAACTGACACAAGTTGCGAGTGAAACTAAAACCCATATCACGCCAATTGTGTTTACAAAAAAAGCACTCCTTGGTGATGGTGTTGAACAAAAAACTCTTTCTCGTGCTGCAATTTTGTACGGGCTTGGTCTTCACTCTGGTAAAAAGAGTGGCCTTGTTCTTGAGCCGCTCCCTGCAAACTCAGGGATTCACTTCGTTGGTGTTTCTGAAAAAACAATTGTGCCTGCGCACGTTTCATTCGTTGAATCAACAGGATGGGCAACCACGCTCAAGCTTGGCGACACCCAAGTCGCTACGATTGAGCACCTCATGTCTGCGCTGCATGCATATGGAATTAGTAATTTACTTATTAAATGTAACGGCGAAGTTCCTGTCTTTGATGGATCGTCAAAAGAATTCTGTAACATTATCGAAGCAACTGGGATTGAAACGCAGGTCGATGCCCCAAAGAGTGCTTGGAAAGAGATTGTTATCCAAGAACCTATTGTCTTCAAAAAAGAGAAAGGGGAGTTTATCGAATTACTACCAGCTGATACCTTCTCAATTGATTACACATTGAAGTATCCAGCACCACTCAATACGCAAGAATTTGTGTTTACGCTTGATGATCCGACCAGCTATAAAAACGAGATCGCACCTGCACGTACTTTTGGCTTCGTCAAAGATATTAGCTACCTTCAAAAGCAGGGGCTTGCTCTTGGTGGGCGCTTTGACAACTTCTGCCTCATCGGTGATACGGGACCAATCAATACAAACTTCCGATTTACCAATGAGCCCGTTCGCCATAAGATTCTTGATGCAATCGGGGATCTGTACCTCTTGGGACGAAGAATCCGGGGCAAAGTACGTGCTGTCATGACTGGGCACTCTGATAATATTGAAATATTGAGACTCGTACTGCAAAAAATGGAAGACGAGCTTCAGGCAAAGTAAGTCACCCTATGAAATACCTTTCTCTTATCATTGTGTTCTTTCTTATCCTGACAGGCTGTACAGGAGATCAAGAAACAAACACAATTAAGATAGGAGCGATTCCAAGCCTTTCAGGTGCAGCAGGAGAGCAGGGCAAAAATTGGCTCCAAGGAGCTGAACTTGCACTTGATCAGGCAAATCAACAACCTGCCTCAGAGCCAAAGCAGTTTCAACTCATCGTAGAAGATGATCAAACGCAACCTGCCAAAGTTGTTGCTGCCATGTCTAAACTTTGTCAAGTAGACCGCGTTGCAGGAGTGATTGGCGGCACATGGGATTTTCTTGGCGAGGCTGCCTATCCGTTGGCCGAGAAACATCGTATTCCCTTTGTGACACCTTCAAATCCAGTGGAAGTCATCAGCGAGAAAGCAAAACAATCTGGCTTTGTTTTTTCATCTGGTCTTTCACTTGGAGCGATGAAAGCTGCTTTCGATTCATTTGTTGATTCTGAAAAAGCCCGAGGGCAACGTGTTGAACGAATTGGAATAGTCTATCCTGACCTCCCGTTTGGATTACAACAGGCCACAATGATTCAGCAATCAATTGCTGAAAAACAGCTCAAAGTTGCCTTTACCTATGCCTTTCCACCTGCGAGTCTGATGTCTGATACGGTCAAACTTGCAGCGCAAAAAATACTTTCCGAAAAACCTGATCTCACGTATATGGTGCTTGATTACAATGGTCTCGACCTGCTCACAAAAGAATTTGTTGGTCTCAAAATCCAACCAAAAGTCATAACAACGCAGCACCTCGACCAAGCATTTCTCTTTTCTAAGGATCCTGCTCGATATAAAAATCTCTATGCGATCTATCCTGTTGAACCAGAAGAGAGTTTTCGCAATGCTTTTGAAGCAAAATTCCATACGCCTCCTCGAGTCTATGCATATGAGGGCTACCTTGCTGCTCGATTTCTTATCCGCATAGCATTAGGCTGGCAAAAACTTCCTCAAGATACGCAACAAATACTCCCTGATGAACAGACGCACTCTCAGGCACGAATTATGACAACTGATTCAGGAGAATTTGCTGCATATGAACCGTCATAAACGACTTCTGTTCATCACTGATGCTTTTCCTCCCCAAGCAATCGGAGGAATCGGCCGCTACTGTTACGAATATGGTCGTGCGTTAGCTCAGCAATCAGACTATGAAATACATATCTTTACGCCAGGTAGTCTTTATCAAGAACGTCTGTGTGAGGGTATGACGGTTCATGAAATACCGACTGAAGAATATCCAGCATATCAACTGCTGAGCGATCTTAATATTCCGTACGGCATGAAGAATTACCTCCACTCCATGCTGCACTATGCAACATTGCTTGATGATCAAAAACCTATTGATCTTATTCTTGCTCCGACATGGAACAGCCTTGCGCTGCCATTTGTTCGATCCAATATTGCACCAACAATCACTGTACCAGTGACTGGATATCATGAAATGTATAGTCCTGACGTTCTTGCAAAGCTTGATGAGAGTGAACAACAACGTATCAAAAACATGCTTGCTGCTGAAACGGCTCTGTTTCATGAAGCGCAATACATTCAGTGGAGCTGTGCGGGAATACAAAAACATATGCAACAACGTCTTGCATCCCGACGCGATGATTTCACTTCATATATTATACCTTTTGGATTTGAGAATCAGGCAAAACCAAAACAGACTTGTAACAGCACTTCCATCGAAATTCTCTTTGTTGGACGTCTTGAACATCGCAAGGGGATCGACCTTGTGCTTGAATCATTCGTTCAACTTGCCTCGCGATATCCAAGGATCCACTTAAGAATTATTGGGGGCGATACCGCAGTACCATATCGCGAGCGATTCTTAAAAGACCATGCCGGACAAGCTCTGCTTTCACAGATAACATTCGAAGGGCGCATCGATGATACTGGGCTTATGGAAGCGTATAGACGAGCTGATATTTTTATTGCACCAAGTCGCTTTGAATCTTTTGGGCTCATCTATATTGAAGCAATGATGCATGGACTGCCTATTATTGCACTCCATGAGCACCAGCATATTGTACTTGATGGACAGCAAGGCTTACTTGCGCAAGCTGACGCCACTGCTGTTGCAGGCGCGCTTGAGCTACTCATAAAACATGCTTCACTTCGAGAAACTCTTGGAAAATGCTCTCAAGAAACCTTCGCACTGCATTATGACCTCAAGAAGGTTGTCTCTCGCTTAACCACCACGTACAATGCAATTATAGAGCACTCTTCGATGCATACTGCTCGATAATACCGCATGCTCATGAAAGGCGTTAGACGATGGTCCCACTGGCAGAACAGCTCCGTCCAAAAGAACCAGAAAACTTTTTTGCGGATCAGCAGCTTGCGCAATCATTAAAGCCATTGCTGGATGGGCAATACATCGCTTCCCTTTTACTGTGGGGCCCTCCAGGCTGTGGAAAAACCACACTTGCTCGTATGCTAGGGAATACCTTTGCAAACCAGTACCAATTCGTCGAACTTTCAGCAGTCATGAGCGGGGTCAAAGATATTAAAGATCTTGCCGAACGTGCAAAAGAGAAGCCAGCGATTCTTTTCCTGGATGAAATCCATCGATTCAACAAGTCTCAGCAAGACTCTCTGCTGCCTCATGTCGAGCAGGGCTCTATAATCCTGATAGGCGCTACAACTGAGAATCCAAGCTTCCATGTCATTGCGCCTCTCTTGTCTCGATGCCGTGTTATCGTGCTTCCAGCACTCAGTGAACAGTCTCTCGAAAAAATCCTTGAACGTGCTGCACAGCAACTTGATATTGCAATAGATACGTCACTCAGTGAAGCGTTGATTCATGCTGCGCAAGGCGATGCTCGAAGGTTATGCACTATACTCGATCACCTCTACCGTTCTGGCACAGTCAGCTTGGAAGGTCTCGATCAGTATTTTACTGAAACGATTCGCTACGATGCTTCCGGTGATCAACACTACGATTTTGCTTCTGCAATGATTAAAAGTATTCGTGGCTCTGACCCTGATGCTGGATTATTTTATGCTTTTAAAATGCTTGAAGCAGGGGAAGACCCTCGCTTTATTTTTCGTCGCTTAATTATCCTTGCCAGCGAAGATATCGGTAATGCGGATCCGAACGCGTTACGTCTTGCTGTTGCTGGGGCTGATGCCTTTGAGCGAATCGGACTCCCTGAGGGGCGCATTCCTCTGGCACAAGTAATCACCTATCTTGCAAGTGCACCGAAATCAAATCGCTCGTATCGAGCTATGCATAAAGCAGTCGATGCAGTGAGGCGTCATCCTAGTGCCGTTCCACCACTTCATCTTCGTAATACACCGACTGGTCTTATGAAAAGTCTTGGGCATGGTAAAGACTATCAGTATATTCATGATTTACCTGCTGGGTTTGCCCCTGAGGTTCGCTACTTGCCTGATGAAGTAAAAGAAGCGCCCTTCTATGAACCGAGTACACACGGGCTGGAAGCAAAAATTAAAGAGCGTTTTACATTACTAAAAAAACCAAGATAACACTGATATCATTGACTGCCCCTCAAAGATCCTAATCGCAGTAAAAACAGACCAAAAATCCTTGATTCCAGCTCCAATCGGGATAAAATTGTATGCCCTAAAGAGAGAAGCTGAAAAATGACGCGCACTGCATTTTTAACACTCACACATTTTTTTCATGAGGATATTACTGCAGAAGCGCAAAAGATCGCGCGCGCGACTCAATCGCTTGGTGATAGTTGGATCTTGTGCCAGTCTTCACCCGCTGAAGCAAAAGAACTTCACGATACAACGATACCTGTTCATTACAGTAGCACTGAAGCACTGCATGCTCTTGGCTTTCCAATGATTGCCAAGACTATTGTGCCAGGTAGTTCGACATTTAGCTTGCTGCACTTCGCTCGTCAGCATCCTGAATACGATTACTACTGGGTCATTGAATTTGATGTTCGATTTCGTGGCTTTTGGAAAACTTTTTTTGAAAGCTTTAAGGATGTATCAATAGATCTTATCGCATCACACATACACCGCTTTGATGAAGAGCAGTACTGGCACTTTTGGTCTCTTGAGCATCCTCGCGAACATATTCGTATTGAAGATAGAATTCGTTGTTTCCATCCAATCTATCGTATCTCAAAGCGAGCTATAACATTCCTTGATAGCATGCTCTCGCAAGGATGGAAGGGACACTCTGAGATGCTGATGCCAACACTCTTACACCATAACGGCTATTCCATCGGTGATTTTGGAGGCAATGGACCTTTCCGAATCAAAGAAAAAAAGAGTTTCTACAAAGGCACTCCGCCAACAATTATTGGTCGCCTTGACGAGGGGACACTACGGTGGCGGCCAGGATTCAAGCGTGTAGGGATGCGATGGAATAAGATCTATCATCCTGTGAAACCCAGAACACTATCCAAGGAACTCAGCAGAACGTCTAGGACATAAGAGCTTTGACACCCTGAGCAAGAAGCTCCTGTGCCAGGCCTTGTGCTTCAGCATGCCAGTGTTTAAAAGGAAAAGTGCGAGTTGCTCTCATGCTGGTTGGAGCATGGGGATTATATACTTCACAGGTAAGCGACATCGTTGAAGGTGCGATCTCTTGTGCAAAGATTCCAATGGCAGTCTTACAATCTCCCTCAAGCACTTCAGCTACGGTACGCTCTGCAAAAAAGATCCCTTGAAGTGTTGGTGAGGAGAGTGCTTCAAGCATTGTTTTTAACTTGCTATCACTCTCACGAAACTGAGCGGCGAGTATGCCCTGGTTCATTGCAGGAACCGAAACATCAAGTGAAAGACGCGAGTATGCTTCATTTGAGAGTGCTTGCAGTCGCACCACTCCTGCTTCGGCAAGAATAATACCTGCAAGCGTTGTATCTTCATCAAGCTTTCGAATACGAGTTGGTACATTACCTCGATGATCAATACAAACAACTTGTGGATATGCTTTTTTCAACGCAGCTTTACGTCGCAAACTTGCCGTGCCGATATTGAGCGACACTCCTGCAGCTTCTGTTATCAAGCGTGTTTCTTCGAAACTATATCGACCACCTTCTTTTTTAGTGCGCCCAATAAAAATGTCATAGGGGCTTTGACGATCCATCACAGGCAACAGCGCAAGACCAGGCTCGGTATTGCCGGGCACATCCTTCGCACTATGAATCGCGAGGTCTATAGACTGATCAAGCAGAGCCATCTCAAGTTCATAAACCCAATCTTTCTTATCGCCAAAACAGGCTTGTACTGTCCCTTGCTTCTTATCTCCAAGGGTTTTTATCTCAACTACTTCAGTTTGAAGGGTAGGGAAAGCCTTGCAGAGCGCTTCGCTCACAAGCTTTGTCTGATAGAGTGCCAATGCGCTCCCTCTGGTACCGATACGAAGTGTCTGCATGAATAAGGTTCTCTCTTTCAATCGCCTACAAAGAGGCGAGCAAAGGGTCTGCCCCTATATATACTATATCCAGCGAACAGAACCCAGAGCCGAGAAACCTCCCAAATGGTCTTATTCCCGCAAGCATTCGGTATCGAAACCAGCTATACTCTTACAAGACATGAGCTCCTTGATCTCTAAAGATAATGCCCTCGTTGCCCTTGAACTCTGCTTTGCAGTGATTGGCCTCTTTCACACAGTCTCAGTAGTGTTCCAAGCAATCTTTAAAGGTCTCAAACACCGTAAAGAGCGTGCCAGCAGCGTACAAAAAAAGACAGCACTCCTTCCTGCAGGTCGCTTGAGGTGGTTTCGCTAGCTTTGTCACCACCACTTGAAAGCCCTATACTTACCCCAAAAGACCCATGCCAGTATCATTTACCGTTCAACAATCCTGCTCAACAACCAAAGCGCGACTTGGCTTTCTTCAAACAAAGCATGCAGCAGTTGAGACACCAATTTTCATGCCAGTCGGTACTCATGCTGCGATTCGCTCACAACGCATCCACGAAGTTGAAGCGATGGGTTACCAGATGCTTCTTGCGAATACGTACCATCTGATGCTGCGACCTGGATCAACCTTCTTTCAAAATAAAGGCACAGGGATTCGTGAGTTTTCAAAATGGCCTTTCGGATTTTTAACTGATTCAGGTGGCTTTCAGATCTTTTCACTGTCTCATGCCCGCAAAATTACAGAAGAGGGGGCGTTGTTTCGAAACCATGTCAATGGCGAACAGGTCTTCCTTTCACCAGAGCGAAGCATTGAAGCGCAGCGTGCATTCCAAAGTGATATTATGATGGTACTCGATGAGTGTGTGCCATCAACAACAACCTACGATGATGCAGCACGTGCTATGGAGCTGACTCATCGATGGGCAAAGCGTTCACTGATCGCAAAAGAAGATTCAACACAGGGTATGTTTGGTATTGTGCAGGGTGCATGCTTTGACAAACTTCGTATCCAAAGCGCACAGGCGATTAGTGAGATGCCATTCTGTGGTATTGCAGTCGGAGGGCTTGCAGTCGGTGAAGGCAAGGATGAACGTGAAGCAATGACCGCGCTGGTGACTTCACACTTACCGCTGGATAAACCTCGATACCTCATGGGTGTAGGTACTCCGCTCGATATACTCGAAGCAGTTGCCCGAGGTATTGATATGTTTGATTGCGTCTTGCCCACCATGCTTGGTCAACAAGGAGTTGCCTTCACACAGCATGGCAAAATTGATCTGCGCAAAGCGCTCTTTTTTGATGATGAACGCCCACTAGAACCAACCTGTGATTGCTTCACTTGCAAAACCTACTCACGCAGCTACCTCCACCACCTCATTAAAACCTATGATGTGAGCAGCCATACCTATATTGGGCTCCACAATATTCATTTTTATGGCGAACTGATGAAACAGATCCGCTCGCATCTTCGTGCAGGTACCTTTGCAACATTTTACGAATCAACACGAAAATCTTTCAGCCAGGAAGAAGAAACGATTCCAGGTAAAATATATGAAATAGTTGAGCGTAAAAATCGAGAGAACAAATACGTCGTTTCAATTCGTCACCGCGATTCTGGTGAAGTCATGCATTCATCTGAAGATCCCTACCGTGAGTCTCAGACACTCTACGTTGAGCAGGCAAAACTTCGCGAACGATTCCTCACCAAACCATCAGTCACAATTTGGGATGTCGGGCTTGGTGCAGCAACCAATGCAATGGGTGCGATTTCCTGTTGGCAGCAGCTCAAAGACGAAGGGCATACAGTCTGTGATCTGAAAATTGAGAGCTTTGAAATTACCCTTGAACCACTCGAGCTGGTGCTCTCAAAAAAAGCAAAGTTTCCCCATGCACAGCATCCGTGGGTTACTGAGATCTTTGAAAAAAAACAGGTCAAAGCTGAACAATTCGAGTGGAATCTCTACCTTGATGATTTCATGGCAACGTATCCGCGCGCGACACTGCCCGACATCGTCTACTACGATCCGTTTTCGTATAAAGTTGATGGTCCGCTGTGGACCTACAAAACGTTTCAAAAACTCTTTGCGGATCTTGGCCATCACCCATGGGTCGGTTTTACATTCTCTGCGGCAACAAGAGTGCGTGCGGCACTGCTTGCTGCTGGTTTCTATGTTGCATACGGCAGTGCGACTGGTAAAAAAACTGAAACGACGGTTATCCTTTCTCCTGGTGCCGTGCCTCAAGAACAGTATCCGCTACTCGATGCGCGCTGGCTGGGTCGTTGGGAACGAAGCCATTCACAATTTCCGGAAGACCTTGATGCATCAGCGAAAGAGGATTTTATGGCAAAGGTGAGGGGGCATCCTCAGTTCACATCAACGCAAAAGTAATCTATGGCGAACAGACTCCAACACGAAACAAGCCCCTACCTTTTGCAACATAAAGATAATCCCGTTGCATGGTATCCCTGGTCTGCTGAAGCATTCGAAGCAGCCAAAGCGCAACAAAAACCGATCTTTCTCTCGATTGGTTATGCCACATGTTACTGGTGTCACATGATGGAGAAAGACTCGTTTGAACATGAATCGGTCGCAGCGGTCCTCAATAAAGATTTTATCGCTATCAAAGTTGACCGTGAAGAACGACCCGATGTCGATCAAATATACATGGATGCCGTTACGGGGTTAACAGGACATGGTGGGTGGCCAATGAGTGTCTTTCTGACCCCTGATAAGCAACCATTTTGGGGTGGCACCTTTGTGAAACGCGAACAGTTCATACAATTGTGCGAGCGACTTGCTGATATCTGGCAGAAAGAACCTGAAAAAATCCTCTCTAGTGCGCACAGCATTACGGGGGCACTGCAAGCAGGGAACAGCAATGTTCAAACATCGCCATCTGCACATGAGTACCTCGAAAGCTGGAAACGTGGTTGTGAAGCACTCTTAAGAAACTTCGATCAAACTGATGGCGGCTTTGGACCAGCGCCAAAGTTTCCACCAAGTCAGCAGATTCAATCACTCCTATCATTACCTGACGCGCCCGAAACATTCCACCATGCAGCACTTGCTACCCTTGAACAGATTGGTAAGCGTGGGCTCTTTGATCATGTTGAGGGTGGATTCCATCGTTACGCTACGGATGCAGCATGGGAAGTCCCACACTTTGAAAAGATGCTCTATGATAATGCGCTTTTAATTCCTTCATTCTTGATGGGATACCGCACCTCTGGGTACGAACCATTCCTTGCACTTGCAAAAAAAACAGCTCGCTACCTCTGCACTCAAATGTGCACACCTGAGGGGCTGTATATGAGTGCTGAAGATGCAGGGGATGTTGGAAAAGAGGGGGCGTACTACGTTTGGTCAGTGTCCGAACTTGCAGCGATGCCTGATGATCTGCAAGAGCTTTATCGCAAATCATTTCAGTACATAACTGAACCAAATTTCGAAGAGCATATTACACTCGTTGGCACATCTTTAAGCGCTATCACTTCAGATGAGCTGACCCCGCTCTATGATTACTTTCTGTCGCAACGGCATAAACGTGAACGCCCTGCATGTGATTACAAAGTAATTACAGGATGGAATGGGCTTGTGCTCTCGGCACTCTGTTCACTCTATCGGCTGACACAAGATGAACAGTACCTCACAGCAGCGATAACCCTTGCAAAACATTTCACTGTATTTGCGACACGTCCTCTCGAACGACTGCTCTCAAAAACAAATCGAACCATCAGTGCAACACTTGAAGATTATGCCTATGTCATTGAAGGACTCATTGCACTCTATCAATGTAATTTTGATGCATCGTGGCTCAGTCTTGCTCATGCACTACAGACACAACAAGACTCACTGCTCTGGAATGATACTCGAAAACTCTACCGCTCATCATCCGCACCAGATCTTCTTGTAGAACGTTTTGAAATGGTTGATGGTGCGCTGCCGTCTCCGAATGCCATCTCTCTTGAAAATCTTACCTTCTTAAGCAAAGCTTTCCTTGCTCACACATGGTTCGAACGAAGCGCTGCTCTTGATACATCGCTTGGCGAAATAGCACACCGATATCCTTCAGCAATGAACCGATATTTTCTTGCGCGGTGGCGTTACCAACAGGAAGTCGTCGCAGTAGGCGGGGATGCTAGCACTGCTCAGCAACTGCTGACCCTCGATCCAAGCATCGCTCTTTTTGCGACACCTTTCGATCAAGCAAGCAGCTTGCCGTGCTGTGAAGAGAAGCGCCAAGCACAAGAGAGCACGCTACAAACAGCCTTCTACCACTGCCAGTCTGGCTCATGCTTAGCTCCGTACCCATCATTTCAAGCGCTTCATACAGCACTGCAACAAGATCGACTCGCTTAGAATACTGCACAACTGCTCATGGCCTTATCATCAGAACGACCATATAAACTCTTACAGCAGTGCGCTGAAGCAGCTTCCAAAGAACCCATCTCTATCGGTGCAGTCATTTCCGTATTGGGTGAAAAAGGATTTCCCATTATCTGTATGCTATTTAGCTTGCCATTCCTTCAACCGATCGCTCTTGGACCGCTCGCCATCGCAGGTGGCATCAGCTTTGCGGCATTAGGGTGGCAGATGATGCATCAGCGAGCGACTCCTTGGCTTCCTCAGCGTGTTCTCAATATCAAACTTTCATCCAAACACTGGCGACAGATCCTCCGAGTACTCAACATCGTGATGAAGGTCGTCGATATCGTCTCAAAGGAGCGCCTTACTTGGCTTGTGACATCAACAAAGGCAAAGCAACGCCTTGGCCTGATTGTCTGCCT
>JBILLA010000144.1:0-6917 GCA_044376365.1 Bdellovibrionota bacterium
TAAAAGAATCACAACCAAAAAAATTCTTAGCACCCGCCGATCCTCAATCTGGAAAAGATCTTCCCTGGGTCGATGCATGGTTACGTCCTGACATTGAATCCATCGCCCGACAGTTGCCGTATCCTGTACTGCCCTTTTTCCTGGAAATCGTTCACACCGATCCAACACAAAGCCTTGAACAACAACTCATCCAACAAAAATCAGATAAAGCAGAGCTCTTTATGCCAAGTGAGCAGATCTACAACATGGTCAGCTCTCAAGAAGCCGCACAGCTCGATCCACTCAAATATCCAATACCAGTTTTTGATCCAGTGATTCCGCCAGCTCGACATCTTGGCTATGTTTTTGAATGGGCTGCTATGGCGATACTGACACTTCTGATCGGCTTACTTTTCCTTATTAAACCACCCCGAAAACTTGCAGTACTCCTCGTGACATGCACCATGGCATTACCTCTTACCGGTTGTAGCATCTTTGGCATAAGCACCTCTGGAAGCGATGTGATGATTGCTTCGTATTATGGTGATACAGACGGTTTTACTGGAAAGAAAACTGCGAGTGGCGAACTATTCGATCATCAAGACTTAACAGCAGCCCATAAGACATTACCATTTGGCACTCTTGTGAAACTGACCAACCCTGCAAATGGACGAAGCTGTCTTGTACGTATTAACGATCGTGGTCCTTATGTAAGCGGTCGCGACTTAGATGTGTCTAAGGCCGCCGCATTTGAGCTTGGGATGCTTCGCTCTGGTGTGGCTCCTCTTGAGGCCGAACTACGCTGAACTTCTTCACGTTCGATCTCTTGTGGCAAGGTAATAATAACTGTTTCCTTCTGCTTTCCAAGTTTCGCACGAGATGGCTTAAAGCGAAGACGCACTTCACGACCAGTTTCCATTGATTCGTAGATTGCATTGATGAGTGTTAATGATTTCAAACCTTCAAGTCCATCAATTAGAAACTGCTCTTTGTGCATAATTGCATGACAAACATCCTGCAGATAACGAATATGTCCAAATCCATAGACATCAGGTGGATTTTCAGCAAACTTTTCAAGCACTTCATCATCACCAGGCTGCTTTTCAACAAAGCTCCATGTTTTCATCTGATTGACAGCAAAACCACCAATCTCAACAGTACCACCTCCGCCAAGAACACTAATTGATCCTTCAAGATCTTTCGGCCTTGTTGCGTTGGTTGCTTCGATAATTCCCAAAGCACCACTGGTAAATTTGAGCACTGCAACAGTGGTATCGTCGACTTCGACATTAACCAAACGAGTTGCTGAGTACGCAAAGACTGATTCAACTTCACCCATCATCCATGAAAGTAGATCAATGTGATGACTTGCCTGATTAGTAACAACACCACCATCAAGAGCCCAAGTACCACGCCATGCATCTTGATCATAATATTTTTGATCACGTGTCCAACGAACACGAACCGTGCCCATTACCATCTTACCGAATCGACCTGCCTCAAGTGCTTCACGAAGTTTTTGCACTGGAACGTTGTAGCGGTTCTGTTTCACAACAAAGAGTCGAACTCCTGCGACGTTTGTCGCACGAATCATCTCTTCAGCGTCTTCAGGATTAAGCGCCATCGGTTTTTCAACGATAATATGTTTTCGGAACCGTGCGATATCTATTGCATGACGTGCATGTAAACCACTTGGGGTAAGAATAGTGACAACATCAATCTCTGGATGCTTTTCAAGCATCTCCTGGTAACTTGTATACCAGCTCACGCCATACTTTTCGCCAGCTGCTTGTGCTTTCTCTGCAACAATATCGCAGCATGCAACGACTGTTGATTGAGAAATATGATTTTGAAGTGCATCAAAGTGTCGCGGCGAGATACGTCCACAGCCAACGATTGCAAAGTTAAGTTTCTGTTGGCTCGACTCTTCCATGATGCATCCTTTCGGGTAATCCCATATCACGTGGAATAACAGAGGAGTGCTTGTACAGGACAAGCTGGCATCACTGTGACGGGATACCCTAGTAGGTCATAATCCCAAGCCGATCTTCAATCAGCTCACGCACAGCACCATCGCCGCCGTTTTTTCCTAAGATAATAGATGCAATTTTGAGGACCGCAGGATGAGAGTTTTTTGGGGCAACTGCTGTTCCAACAAGCTTCATAACAGCTAAGTCATTAAGATCATTACCAACATACATCACTTTACTAAGTGGAATTCTGTGTTTCTGGCAGTATTTTTTCAGCTCACGAGGCTTGTCCAGAATGCCCTGAATGACCTCCACCTGTAGCTTTTTGCCGCGAGCAGAAACCACCTTATTTTTCTCTTTAGAAAGGATAAGCATTCTAAGGCCACTCTTTCGGGCCATCTCCATCCCGAGCCCATCGCCCCTATCGCACATGACCGATTCCTTGCCGTTTTCGTCGACGATAACTTTGTTATCAGTAAGGACACCATCAAAATCAAAAACTAGGAGTATTGGAAGAGGAGTTTTTTTTATTTTTGTCGGTTTCATATATTGAAGACTTACAAGCGCTCGTGCGCATCAACACATACTATAAGATCTGTAACCGTCCCCTACCAGTACTAAAAGAAACTTGGTACCTTAAAGTACCTTCGCCACTATGCAAAAGAAACCACCTGCTTACCAAGACAAGTATCAATTCTCGCCAGCAGAGCGACTCTCATCATCACGCCTCTTACTTGATAGTAAATCATGCACTGACTTTACCTCATTTGATTATTTTAACTTTCATCAAGATACCCGCATCCGAGATGCACTCTTTCGTGCAGCACAACTTTCATCACTCATAGCACCTGCACCACGCTCACTAGGCGGCACATCAGAAGAACACATTGCGCTTGAAGTGGCACTCTCTCACACTTATCAACAGTCTAATGCACTGGTCGTATCATCGCGACATCAAGCAGCACTCACACTCATTACAAGCATTATCAGTGAAAAAGATATCGTCATATACGATGAAGATACGACGGCTCCTATAGCCGATGCTTGTTACCTTGTCGGTGCAACAGCACACGCACTTGATCCTCTTGCTCCTGATATGCTGGCAACTGTTGCTCGGATTGTCTCTCAAGCACCACCCCATGCACATATTTACCTCTTCCTTGAAGAGCTTTCCTCAACCACAGGATACCTTCTGCAAGTACCTGATATCCTCTCGAGTTTAAAGTTTCTTGGAGTCACGCTGATTCTTGATGTAACTTTTTCGCTTGGCATCACCAATCATCTCTTCATGAATGAGAATATCATTATCATCGGTGGCTTCGGTTTGAGCGTTCCCGGTATCGGTGGATTTATTGTTGGTGGGGCACCAATCGACCATATCAAGCACCGCTCGAAAGTGTTGGCGACAGAGGCACCGATTCCTCCATACTTAGCAACATTCAACCGTCACACCCTCACACTCTTACCAGAGCTCAGTTTAAAACTTGGTACTGTGCTAGAAAAAGTGCTCGAGTTCTATACATCAATGCGCGGCGTTCCCGCGGTGAGCGTGCTCTCTCTTGGCAGCGCCCTCACGCCAAATACACCTATACTGTCACTACAATTTTCAAATGAAGAGATTGCGCGTGCTTTCTCACAAAAACTAGCTGACCACAACATCATTGCAGCACGACTTTCACGAGGATCACTTCGCTCTTCGCGCAACGTGCTGCGTTTTAATTTCACCTCATCACTTTCTGCCAAAGATATCGCCACTCTCACGAGGCTCTTTCTCGAGTGAGTACACAAGCGGTAAAAGCGCTTAGAGCTTCTGCCCTTGAATAAAAAGACTTTTATCAATCTTTGCAAAAATCATCTGATAGAATTCAGGCTCAAGTATCTGCTCTACCGAACGAATACCGCCGACATTATCAAGGACTTTCCGCTGAAAAATTAGTCTAACCTGAGTTTTATTTTCATTCACGGCAACATTGCCCGAGCACTCGACCACTAATGCTTTATTCCAACGCGGTTGATTATCCACCCCCTCAAAACCTGGCCCCCTAAACATTGTGAAAAAGGACGGACCTTGTTGATTGGGATCAAGATCAGATTCTCTTGTTGCCTGCAAAAACCCAAGCTCCTTATCGGCGTTTTTCACAATGAATCCTTCATCTTGAAGTGCGTTAATAACCGCACGCATCGCTTCGACAGGAGAACGTGACGCATACGTTCTGGTTTGCATCTCTCGCAGTTGCAGTTGCGTCATCTGCGGTCGTGGTGGAGCAGTCACACAGCCACACAAAAGCGCACACAGAACCAATCCAAACAATTGATACAAGAACGGCCTCATCTTTTCCTCAAACAAAGATTAAAACTTAGAACCATGATAGCTGACATCACGTACATGATCATGATCATCAAACTTAATAATTACCGTCAGTGTTCTTTGCGTTGATGCTGAAGCACCTGCAGCACTATTGTAACTACCAAGAATCAAGAATATGCCGCCGCCATCGTTCGAGTAGCTGGCCTCTGTCGCAATTTTGTCATAGATCCAGGTCTGCGAATTATCGCTGTCTTTTGTGACAATATTAGGAGAGCCTAGTGCTTGTGATACTTCAGCTGCACTCATTCCTCGACGAATATCACGCTGCACAACACCAACTGTTAATTCGCGATCTGTGTGACTGTGCAGATCTTGAGAGTGCTGCCATGCAGGAGCACAGCCAGCAAGAAGGATTGATACGAACATAGAGGTATATAGCTTATTCATGACAGTATTCTTTCTTCTCTCGCAGAGAAGCACAACATCCCCTTCATGCATATTTCATTGGGTCTCTCACCGTATGCCAAAGCCTGACGTCAGAACGGCTAATAATTTGGGACACATATCGTTCTTAGAATAACCACCAAAGGTAGTTTTAGTAGGTAAGAGCAATAAGCCTGGTTGAGACACCTAACACGACGCCAATAAGCAGCAACCAACTACCTAGAAAGATAGTTGCTGATTTTGGGAACTGCCGAGAAAGACAAACTGCCGCATAGAAGACTGCGAGCAAGAGTGGAAAGAGGTACCGCCCCTGCGCTTGAAAATCAATCACAAGGGAGTGATAAGCACTCATTGCTATCACTAAAACTGACACAGCTGTTGCACCAAGGACTGCAGTAATTGTTGTACGATCTCTACTCAGACCTGCTAAGAAATATGAACCAAGAACAAATATTACTACCATGAGCATCATGAGCATGTACCAACTTGAAGCGATAAGAAGGTTCATTTTACCAAAGACTGCAACAAATGATTGAAAGTTTGTATACACCCAATGGAGAGAAAACAAATATTCTATGCCTGATGGTCTTAAAGATCTTGCAGTACCAAGAGGAGAAAACTCTTGCATCTTACTGAGTAAATAATTTTGACCCAATAAATCTTGGTACAGAATATAATTGCGAATATACCAGGGGCTCGCAACAGCAAGAGCAATCAATCCAATCATAGTGAAGGCACGCGTTGATAATTTTCTTTGCAGCGCCCAAAGGAAAAAAATACCCAAGAATGGAATGTACACAAAGTAATTATATTTCGAAGACAGTAGAAGGCCGACAGCAATCCCAGTAAAAGCTTGATGACGAAACTCTATGGGCATATTGCTTATAAGCTTTTGAGCGAGCACTGTCATTGCATAGAGGCAGCAGGCTGCAGTCGAAAGACCTACAACATCCTGATTTAAATATGAAAATACAAAAACTACTTGCGGTATCAAACAGATCGATAATGTGCAAAGGATACTGTGTAATACTTGAGCCCCAAGATTGCGAGCAGCCAAATACAATGAAGCAACAAGCAAGGTCCCCCATAACAGATTAGGAAACCGAGATGCCATTTCGTCACTGACAACCTGCAAAGGCCGGAACAACTTTATGCTTACAGCTGAAACGATATAGCTCACCGCGGGATAGGTGTTATAGCTGTTCGTACATGGCATTAGCCCGTTCGGATTGTCTCTACAAGTTTTCAAAAACCGTAGATCGTCAATGCCGCTTACTGGGAGCCTGAGATTATCAGCGATAAATTTAGCGTTTGCTTCATAATGAACAAACTCATCAGGTGCACTATCTTGAGGAATGGTCGCCATCCAAAATGCAACAACTAATATAAAGAGTGCAGATAGGGCTGCCCCCATGAGCATGTCTCGTTTCATCCGTATTACTTCCTCAGGCAAAGTGTATATCAACGTGGCCTCACCATAAACAAGCATGGGAAGCGTTCGTTTAGTTACCGGTCATTTCTATGATATTTTTGAATAAAAATCTCTGATTTTTATCTTGAGAGAGTACATAATTTTTCTGAAAATTACTTCAAGATATCTCTATATCTCTTCAGGACTATCACATAACTTTGCGAGCCTGCTCTACCCTGACAACTGCAGAGATGGGGCTGCTAGAAAAAAATAAGAAACTACGCAACCGTATCAAGTAATCCGCCTTTACCAGGCTCTGCTGACTTTACAGCATCAATGACAATCTGTCCTGCTACTTCGGATTGTTTATTAGCACTTTTCGCAACAGCGACTTGCGCCTCGAGTGCATACTGCGATTGTTTACCAGCAGAAATTGAGGCTACCGATAGTGATTCTAAATCCATGCTTCCTTGCTTTATTAAAAAGAGTACAAAAGAGCACCTTGCTCTATCTGTAAGATATGTCGGCTTGTTTTAATAAAGCTTAAGAAGAGCATGAAAAAATATGAATATTTCTTAGCATGACATGCCAAAGAATACACTAAAGAGTACACTTAGTGAGAGTACTCCTGCAGTTCATAAAAAAGGATTGTCAGTGTGTATTGAGTGCTTACTCTTTCACCGTATACCGTTTTGTATCTTTTAGTTCTGGAACTAATTTAAGCAACGTAGCTCTATCAAGTTTTCCATGTTGCGGAAGTGAGTATCGTTTCTGAAACGCGACTAAGGCGTTTTTTGTTGAGGCA
>JBILLA010000145.1:0-6856 GCA_044376365.1 Bdellovibrionota bacterium
GTTATTGCCGTACCTGCAAAAGCAGAAGAGAAAGCAGCTCCAGCAAAACAGAAAGAAGAGACAGCCAAAGAAGAATTTCCTGAGTTGAAAGTTGGAAAATCAGCAGCTGGCGCACTCGCGGTTAAGCCAGATCAGCGTTATACGGGAAGACTTATTTCGCTTGACCTGCAAGACACAGATATAGATAACGCACTTCGCATTATTGCCGAAGTTTCAAATCTCAACATCATTGCAAGTAATGATGTTCAAGGTAAGGTAACGCTTCGTTTAATTGATGTACCTTGGGATCAAGCACTTGATGTTATACTCAAAACCAATGGACTCGATCAGGTACAGGAAGGAAATGTTGTACGGATCGCTCCGGTCGAAAAGCTCCGTTTAGAGCGTGAAGCACTCAAACAAGCGCAGCTTGCAGAAGAAGAGCTTGAGCCACTCACGGTAAAGTACATTCGAGTCAGTTATGCTCGTGCGCAAGAGCTCAAGCCGATGATTAAGTCTGTGCTCTCTGAGCGTGGTGATGTTGCAGTTGATGAACGAACAAACCAGCTTATTATTAAAGATATCAAAAAAGGCATGCAGCGCGCTTCTGAATTAATCAGCAAGCTTGACCTCAGAACACCGCAAGTATTGCTTGAAACACAGATTATTGAGGCAAACCGTTCGTTCCTTCGTGATCTTGGAAGCCAGCTTGGATTCTCGTATATTCAGTCGCCAGAAACAGGCAACGCAACTGGATTTAATTTCCCAAACAGCATCAAGATTGGTGGAGGCATACCTAACTCAACGAATGCATCAAACTTCCCTGCGTCTATAACTGGTGCAGATGGCGGAGCCGCGATGGCAATTGCATTCGGCAGTGCAGACGGAACTAAAACACTTGATGCTAATATCTCAGCACTTGAGCGAGAAGGTCGCATCCGTATCGTGAGCCGTCCTTCAGTTGCAACAACGAACAACAAAATTGCAGAGATTACCAGTAACGAAACTGTCTCAGTGCTTATGCCAAATGGTGGCATTAACACTGTCGTTGGTGGTAACGGTGCTGTTGGTGGAACTGCTGCAGGTCAAGCGACTGAAAAAATTAAAGCAGGTATTACCCTTCGTGTGACCCCGCAAGCTTCACCTGATTACTATATCTTGATGGATATTCAAGCTGAATCAAGCAACTTCGGATCGAAAGTCTTCAATGGTATTCCTAACCTGTTTGAGCGAAAGGCGACCTCAACCGTACTTGTATCATCAGGACAGACATTTGCTATCGGTGGTATTTACCGCACGACTGATAAGGATACCATTCGTGGAGTACCGTTCCTAAAAGATGTACCTGTCTTTGGAAGCCTCTTTTCTGGAAACACTGTGGATACTTCAGATGAAGAGCTTCTGTTCTTTATTACACCACGAATAATTGAAGGTAGCTTTGATGATGCAGCAATGACCTCAGGAGCGTAAATTGCTACGAGGTGAACGTATCGGTACGAAAGATTAATTTGGAGATAATATGAAACTACGAAACACCATCCTTACCATGCTCCTTCCGCTTCCCTTACTGCTCGGTGGGTGCGGATCGGCATCAAATGACCAAGGCGTCTCGTTTACCCTTGTTGGATTCGGTGCGTATGATATCGATGAAACAACGCAAAGAGTTACCTGCCTTGAAGATGAATTTACAAATTTACTTACAGTCCCGCTCTCGGATGGCACCGAATCAACTCCGAATACAATATTCTCATGCCTTGTTGTGCAACATTCGATGCCTGCTGTGACTGTCCGTACTGAAGTTGTCAATTTAAGCTATCAGATTGCAGGAGCGAGTATTCAGCCACCATCAACCACAACACGTGGTACCATTGTACTTCCTTCTGCAAAGACATCTGATTCTGCAGGTTCAACTGGTGGAACGAGCGGAACATCAGGAACATCTGGAGGAACGGGCACCGTTACTAATTTTGTTTCAAAAGCATCGATCCCAGTAAATATTGTTCCACCGTCAATACGCGAGTGGCTCTCTTTGAACAGAAACAGCTTACCAGAAGCACCATATAGCATGGACATCATCGTCAGTGTGACAGGTGTCACATCTGCGGGCGACCAGCTTACGACGAATGAAGCATATTTACAGTCAACTGTTGTGCAAGATGTTCCGGTGGATCCAGCACCAGAACCAACAGAACCTGTCTAATGTCTAACGGCTCCTGTTTATTATCTGACGTCAACGAAGGAATTACTCATGAAGAAGCGCATAGAAAAAATTAAAGCAGGTAGCCTTATCCTTTCTCTCGTCTTGATTGGCGTTCTCATAGGGTGTCAGTCAGGAAATACGTCAGGTGGCGATGTGGCTGATGATGGTGAGTTTGGCTCTGGCAAGAGTGGTTCCCTCAGCTTAACACTGACATCTGGTACGCAGCTTCGTACTGGAGCAATGCAAGGATTCCGTGTCGCTGCACGTGATGCCAGCGGATCACCAATTCAAAATATCAGAATTACCTGTGATACCGAAGATGGACTAGCGTTAATCGAACCTAATACTGGTATTGAACAAACGGATGGCAACGGTGAGATGAGTGGTAAGGTTGGCTGTAACAATAAAGGCAGCTACCTCATGATGTGCCGACTTCCTTCACCATCGAGTGCTCGCGCATCAGAAACAATTGTTTGTACAGGAGAACGTCCTTCAGGATTTAATGGTTGGCCGTCTGCTGGTGGCGGTGGACTTGGTGGTGGTTCAAGCGATATTGATACGATTTCACGTGTTCGTGTGACTGATGTTGATGTTGCAGACTCAGGATCGTTTGATTCGGCTACATCCTCTATTGATATCGTACAGGGCGTATGTGATTCAGGCGGAACACCGACCATAGAACCGTTCTTTGATACGTCTGTGCGCTTCTCGATTACGAATAACTCTAACTCTATCGTTCGATTCACTGGTATGCGTTATACCGTATCTGATGCCTACGGCACTGGAACAACAGCTACATCAGGAAAGCTGAGCGTGACTGGCAGCGCAGCAACCGCTGTTGATTCCAATGGTGGTACTGGCCAAGTTGATTCTCTCCTCTTTGATGCGCAAAGCGGCGCAAAAGCTATCTTTGGCGGGAATACCTTGACGGCTGGCTTTAAGAACGTCACGTTTACCCTGTATGGTGAAAATGAGATTGGCGATACCTTCGAAGTGAAAACTGCCGTAGCACTGAGCTTTGATGGCTTTAATCGTTGCTCGTAGCAGTGTTAGGGCCCTCCTAAGCAACGTGGCAGCCTGAGGCTCATAGACCTTAAAGTTACCGAAATAGTTACAGATTTATTATAGCACGTGGTGCGTTCTTGGGTTTTACAGAGCAAGCTAATTCCAGTAAACTTGGGACCCTTATGAAAATAGATGAGCTTGAGCAGATAATTAAGATTCTCAAACAAAACGAAGTCAACGAGTTTGAATTCGATAATGACGGCATCCGCATACGTCTAAGCAGGGGAACCCCTGTGATTACCCAGCAGGTATCGCACCAGTCCCAGCAACACTTTGGCGGCTACAATGTAGAAATTCAGCCCGCAATTGGTGGTATGCAGCAAGCTGCTGCTCCTCAACAAGCTGCAGCGCCAGTTGAAGATACATCACACCTTTATAAGGTAGAGTCTCCAATTGTTGGTACCTTCTACCGCAAGCCTTCTCCTGATACCCCTGTGTTTGTCACAGAAGGTCAAACAGTGACGAAAGGTCAAGCACTGTGCATCATTGAAGCAATGAAGCTTATGAATGAAATTGATGCGCCTATTAGCGGCCGTGTTGAAAAAATTCTTATCAACGATGCTCAAGTTGTTGAATTTGGTGAAGTTCTATTCTTAATTAATCCAAATGGCTAATCCTCCATTTAAGAAAGTATTAATCGCTAATCGAAGCGAGATAGCAGTTCGCGTAATTCGTGCATGCCATGAAATGGGCATTAAAACCGTTGCGGTGCACTCGAAAGCCGACGAAAGCGCGCTCCATGTTAAGCTTGCTACAGAAAGCGTCTGCATCGGCCCTGCACTTGCAAAAGACAGCTATCTCAATGTGACCTCTATTATGTCAGCAGCAGTAGCAACAGGCGCTGACGCTATTCACCCAGGATATGGATTCTTAAGTGAAAATGCTGCGTTTGCTGAGATCTGTGCAAGCTGCGGTATTACATTTATCGGCCCAACCGTACGTAACATGAAAGTCATGGGTGATAAGGCTCGTGCACGCCGTGCTGCTGATAAAGCAGGTGTTCCGACAATTCCTGGTGATTCTCGTGGATTCCTTGATCAGGCAGAGGCACTTAAAGTTGCTGAAGCTGCAGGCTACCCAGTGCTTTTAAAAGCATGTGCAGGTGGTGGTGGTCGAGGTATGAAGATTGTCAATAATGCTGATGAATTCTCACGCCTCTTTTCTACTGCGCAGCGCGAAGTAGAAGCCGCATTTGGTGATGGGTCGTTGCTTGTAGAAAAATACTTGCCCCGTGTTCGCCACGTTGAAGTTCAGATCGCAGGAGATCAGGCAAAGAATGTTGTGAGCATTGGTGTTCGTGACTGCTCTATTCAGCGTCGATATCAAAAACTCATTGAAGAGTCTCCGTCGCCACTGCTTCCACCTGATCTGCAAGCTCAGATTGAAGCTGCTGCCGTAGAAGTTTCGCGATCCGTTGGTTATACCAGTGTTGGCACCGTTGAGTTTCTTGTAGATCTTGCGCAAAAGAAGTTCTACTTCATTGAAATGAATACTCGCCTCCAAGTTGAGCATCCAGTGACCGAGCTTGTCTATGATGTTGATCTTGTTAAAGAGCAGATTCGTCTAGCTGCTGGTGAAGAGCTATCTTTCACGCAGAAAGATATTATCGCTCGAGGACATGCGATTGAAGTTCGTATTAACGCTGAAGATCCTCGTACGCTTATTCCTTCACCTGGGCTTATTACCAGTTATCATCCACCGGGAGGCAATGGTATTCGAGTTGATTCAGCACTCTATGCTGGCTACACAGTACAGCCTTATTACGATTCATTAATTTCAAAGCTTATTGTTCGTGCTAAAACACGAGACGATTGTATTGATAAACTCAATGTCGCTCTTGATGAATACCTCATCGATGGTATCAAGACTAACATTGATCTGCATCGACGAGTTCTCAATCACCACGATTTTAAATCAGGTAACTTCCATACGAAGTTCCTTGATTCAGTGGAGCTCTTTCCGAAGGGCCCAAATGCTGCGTAAAACTTTTTTCGTAGCAGCACTTGTCCTTTGTACATATCAATTCATTTTCCATGCTCAAAGCTTTGCGTTTGCTGAATCAACGGATTTACCAGCGCCTGTAGTATCATACGAAGAAACGGAGTTTAATTTTGGCACAGTCATGCAGGGCACGATTGTTCGTCACGCATTTCCTATTGTGAATCTTGGTGATGCTCCACTGGTTATTACATCAGTTCGTGCTTCCTGTGGTTGTACAACAGCAACAGCAGCAAATACTCAGATTGCGCCCCATCAGCGCGGCGAAGTTGTTGCAATCTTTGATACAACTGGCTTTGATGGGTTTAAAGAAAAGACCATAACGGTAAAAACCAATGATCCGCAAAAAACTGAGAAAATACTCACCGTAAAGGGATACGTTGAAGGAACGCTCGTCATAAATCCACCGCGCGTTATGTACGGAGAGATTCCATCGACAATGCTTGGGAATCGCTCGATGCGACCAGTACAGATATCATTAAAGAAGTTGACCGACCTTCGCATCACAGCACTTCGAGCATCGTCTGATGCGCTGCGAATTGAGAATGTAAAAGTTGCAAATGGCAGTGCTACATTTGATGTTGGTATTGATGCTCGTGCTACCCCAGGTGCTCTTAACGAGCGGGTCTTTATTGAAACGCAGCGCGATACAGGTGAAAAAAATACTTTCATCCTGCCAGTCATTGGAGTAGTAAAAGCTGCTGTTACGGTATCGCCACGCGTTTTAAGTTTCGGGCTTGTTGAACCAAATGGATCTCCATTGGAAGAGAGAGTGAGGTTACAAAGTGAAACAGGTGAGCCGTTCCGTCTGCTCCGTGTAGCTGTTGAAGATGGCTCTCCACTATCTTACCGAGTCGAGGCATCGCCTGATGGGCTTTCATATGATCTTGCTGTTCGACTCGATCCAAAACACTTAAAGCGAGAGCTACGAGAGAAGATTTTAGTGAAAACATCGCTTGATACCCAAGCAGAGATCCAAGTAGATGTCTATGCAACAATGCCTCCTCAGGTGTAAATCAGTTATACGTTCCTTGCTGTTCGCCGCGCTGTTGGCTCAGATACATATTGCTTGCCTCAATGCAGAGCCGCGCATCATTGAAGCTTATGGATTGCCATTTCAACTCCTCAACTATCAAAGTACTGGTGATGGTCAGGTTTTAATTAATGTCCATGGCAATGATCAGCTTGTTCTCGAGACTCGAGTTACTCCAACTGTTATTCGTGAGTTCTTTGCAAATCGCGTCAC
This sequence comes from Bdellovibrionota bacterium, assembly GCA_044376365.1. Classification (GTDB taxonomy): domain Bacteria; phylum Bdellovibrionota_C; class UBA2361; order UBA2361; family JBIKWN01; genus JBIKWN01. Next base: position 6,489 of record JBILLA010000145.1, read on the forward strand.
GTTTGAATCGTTATCACTTGAAGGTGTTTTTCATTTTATTGCCCAAGCATTAACGGCTCAGGATAGAGCATCTGCAATGCTGGCAATGCAGGGTGTTATTTCATTTGCTGATTTAAGTTCCCCAGCAGTATCTACTGGTATTACTTCAATTGGCATTTCGGATGACCTGACACTTGTTTTTTTCAAAGAAGTGCTTACCTATACTTTGAAAGGCACTGCAGCGCCAACGTTTGTGGCAACGCTGATGAAGCTCATTGCAGCTAAGGATGTTGCTTGGCTGAAAGAGACCCACCCAAGTGCTTTTGTTTCATATGGCCAGGCATTGCGCATTGTGCTGCGCGATGAAATGTATACCAAGATTAAAGAGC
>JBILLA010000146.1:0-6815 GCA_044376365.1 Bdellovibrionota bacterium
AAATCCGAAGTCGTTCGGATCCAGCAGCGACAGTCGGCGAAAGGATAGCTCGTGCATCGATCTTTGCCTTTCGTAGGATTTCAGAAGCTTGTTTTGCGCGTTGATTCGAGCCAAGTATGATGCCTTGAATCGCCGAGAGCGAGTCGAGCGTTGTGAATTGTGGATATTTTTTAGCTACGTTTCTAAATTCATGGATAAGGAAAAAGAGCTGTGAGGTCTCTTTCGATCGGTCTTGGAGCAATGAGTAGCCGCAATCAATAGCTGCAAGCAAGTGAAAGTCAGGAGCGGTCGAATAAATGAAGGGCCGACAAAAGTTTATAAGAAACTGTTTGGTGTCTTGACCGCATAGTACCGCAGCACCATGAGCACCAAGCGCTTTTCCGAACGTCACTATGTTGGCGAGCACTTTTTTTTCGAGTCCAAGTTCATAGACTCGTCCATTGCCATCACGACCAAAGAGTCCAAACGCATGGGCTTCATCGACAATGCAGTATGAATTGGTCTCGTCGCAGAGTGCGATAATGTCTTCAAGTGGTGCAAAATCACCGTCCATACTAAAGACAGATTCAGTGATAACATAGACATCGCCAGAAGCGTTTCCTATTTTTTTTCGTAGGTCTTCAAGATCGTTATGGCGAAAGCTCCAGATATTCTTAGCAAAGCTACTGCGTGCTCCATCAATAATAGAAGCGTGCGCACGCTCATCATAGAGCACCGTGTCATGACGGGTTGTGAATGCCTGTATTATACCACTATTTGCAGCATAGCCAGTGGAAAAAAAGAGCGCAGATTCAACACCGTGGAATGTAGCGATACGTGCTTCGAGTGCCTCGATCTGAAGCGAATTACCTGATAGGAGTCGAGAGCCAGTGCTCCCAAATTTTCTTTCTTCCAAAAGTAGAGGATGGTTGTGAAGTCGTGCAGACAGTGCACCAAATGTAGAAAAACCAAGGTAGTCGTTTGAGCACAGATCAACAAGTGGCTCGTTGGTCACAGTGAGTTGACGAAGATTGCCCTGAGTTTCGCGCTCTTTAAGCCGCGTTACAGACGTTTTCGGTAGCATCAGAAGCTCCAAACCAGTACATGCCAAGTTTTTGCATCAATGCATTATCATGATCCTCGCCTGGATTATCAGCGGTCAGAAGTTTTTCACCAGCAAAGATAGAGTTTGCGCCAGCAATAAAGCACAGTGCTTGCATTTCATCACTCATCTGGGTGCGGCCAGCAGAGAGGCGAACCATTGAGCGAGGCATCATAATTCGTGCAGTAGCAATAATGCGGATAAATTCAATAGGGTCGACAGGAGGCTGATCTGCTAGTGGGGTGCCCTCGATACGCATGAGCATATTGATTGGTACGCTTTCAGGGTGTGGCGCTTGCGTGGCTAATTGCACCAACAAACCAAGTCGGTCACGGATTTTTTCTCCAAGTCCAACGATACCACCGCAACAAACGGTAATCCCAGCCTTGCGAACATTTCCAAGGGTACGCAGTCTGTCTTCATAGACACGGGTCGTGATGATGTCACCATAATATTCTGGCGATGTATCGAGGTTATGATTGTATGCGTGGCAGCCAGCATTTTTTAGTCGCTGTGCTTGTGATTCAGAGAGCATCCCGAGTGTGCAGCATACTTCCATGCCAAGCTCAGAAACAGATGAAACAAGATCAATGATATGGTCAAAATCTTTTCCATCTTTTACTTCACGCCAGGCTGCGCCCATGCAGAAGCGTGTTGAACCAGCATCTTTTGCTTTTTGAGCCTCGGCAACGACGACGTCTTTAGGGAGCACTGGATGACGCTCAACACCAGTGTCATGGTGTGCGCTTTGTGGGCAGTAACCGCAGTTCTCTGGGCAGCCACCAGTTTTCACTGAGAGGAGGGTTGAGCGCTGAACGGCGTTTGGGTCAAAGGTTTCGCGGTGAACGCTCTGAGCTTGAAAGATCAGATCGGGAAGGGGGAGTTCGTAAATTGCGAGGGCTTTGTCGACTGTCCAGTCTGTTGAAATCTGTACCATAAGGGGTATATTGGCATAAAATCGGAGCAAAATAAAAAATGACCCCAGAGAAGCTTAGCGCCATATTTGATGATGTATTTCCAGCTCGTTATGAGCTTTTGAAGCTTTTAGTCAATCAAAATAGCTATACGACGCATAGAGAGGGTGTTCATAAAATTCAAAGCATGCTCGAGGACAGCTTTTGGGAGATAGGGCTTAAAACTGAGCGCGTGTCATGCCCTAAGCGCGCCGATATCTTGGTAGCGCGAAATAGTTTTGATGCAAAGCATGGTGCCGCGTGTGTTGATCCGATTCTTCTTGTTGGGCATGCAGATACTGTTCATCCTCCTCAGTCTTCGTTTCAACGCTGGTCAATCAACGGAGATGAAATGTCAGGCCCAGGTGTCCTTGATATGAAGGGTGGCTTGATGCACATCTTCCTTGTGCTTGATATCTTCAAGAAGCTTGGTGTGTTGGATCAGATACCATTAAAAATTTTAGTAAATTCATGTGAAGAAAATTCTACACCTACGAGTGCTAAATTAGTGCAGCAGATTGCAGCAGGTGCCCGTGAAGCGCTTGTGTTTGAAATCGGTCGTGCTGAAGGCGGTATTGTGACACAGCGAAAAGGGATTCTTGAGTGCTGGGTGCATGTTGCTGGAAAAGCTGCGCACTCAGGAAATAGTTTTGGAGAGGGTATAAATGCCATTTTGCCACTATGCCAGATCGCAGTGCACGCAGCAGCGCTGACTAATCTTGAAAAAGATATCACAGTCAATGTTGCCCAACTGCAAGGAGGACAGCAGTTTTGCATCATTCCAGAAAAAGCATCTTTGGGAATTGAGATCCGAGCAGGGACGCTTCAGGACATGGATGATACTTTTGCACAGATTCAATCGTTTGTTGCTCAGTATCCACATGCAGAGCTTGTGGTTGATACCAAGACAGCACCGCTTAATAAAATCAAAGAAACAGATGAGCTTTTTGCTTTATTTTCCAGCTGCGCTGCAGCATTTGATTTTCAAGTGAAAGAGTTGCCGCGGGTTGGTGGTTTGAGTGATGCAAACTTAATCGGAAGTCTTGGTATTCCTACGCTTGATGCCCTTGGGCCATATGGTACCGGTGCCCATACGGATCTGGAAAAAATATACCTCTCTTCTGTCAAGCCACGTGTGTTGGCAGTTGCCTATTACTTACTGAAGAAGCTCTCTTGAAAAAGATAGTTAACGGGGCAGTATCGCTGTGAGTACTTGGCTTTGCTGGTTGAGTCTGCTCATCATTGATTCAAGTCGTGCAAATTGAGCAGTCAGACTCTCTTCTTGTTTTGTGAGTTGTTTTTCTAGTTCAAAGATACGGGTATTGCCTGCTGTAATTGCAGCTGTTCCTTGCAAAACGGCACCATCAATGAGCCCTCCAAAGCGTATGTACTGTGCAATGGTGCCATCGACCGCTGCAAGTTGATCGGCAACAGTTGTGAGTACTGTACCAAGCGATGAAGCGTCTGCTGTAAATGCTGATGCGAAAGTTGTTTCATTGAACTTGAGTGTCCCATCGCGCTCAGTAGTGATGCCGATATCAGCTAGTGAATTAACTGCTTGTCCCGAGAGCGCTGCCCCACGAAACACTGAGCGAATTTGACTGAGCGCTTGGTCATCGATGCGAGTTTTAGAGAGCGATCCAAAAAGGAGCGTTGGATTGAGTGGATCGTTTGTGGCATCTTGCGTGATTGCATTTTGCTCCTGAGTGTATGTCACAATGTCATTAAACGCCGAAACAAAATCAGAAAGCTTTTGTTTGGTTGTATCATTATCAGTAGTAACAGTAATTGAGGTCGTACCAGTCGCTGTTAGATTAAGCGTGATGCCTGCCAACAGGTCGCTTACGGAATTTGTTGAACGAGTAATAGCTCCGCTGATTCCTGTGATAGAAAGTGATGCATTTTGAGCAGTGACATCGGTACGGCTTGCATCTTTCAATGCCCCGCTGCCAGCATTTTGTATTTCACTTCCAGTGGTGATGCTTATTGATCCTTTGTCGGTGCCGGTATTGAGCGCACGAATCATCACTGCATAGCTTGGTACAGTGCTGGTGCCGACATTAACAAGCGATGCTTCGGCTCGTGATGACTGGGCATTAAACTCATCAATAAATTGATCAGCTGTTGTTGTATTATCGAGTGTTACAGCGATTGTTTCTTGCTCTGATCCTGAGCCAATGGTTACTGATACTGTGCGATCGTTTGCGCTACTACTATTATTGATAGCAGTATTGATTGCTTGAGAAGAGGAAGAAAATCTATCTCCAAATGAGCTCGTGCCACCACGAGCAAGCTGATCAACAATAATGTCAGTAGTGCCAAGCGCAGCATCTTTGGAAGCGTAGGCTGTTATGACAGATGCTTGTGATGACGAGACCTGCTTTTCGATACTGCCGCCCTGTACTGATCGAAAGACGTCTGCTTTTTCTTGTAAGTTTTTAAGCAGTTTTTTCAGCTCTAAAAACGAGTCGTTGGTATCACTGAGCGATTGGATCTGCCGCTCTATGGGGTCGACGGTGGATTTTCGCTGGGCACGAATAAGCGAAGCGATTAAGCTCTGTGAATCAATCCCTGAAGCGAGCCCGGAGAAACTAATCGCCGCCATGAAACTAAACATCGGTTTAATTTCATGGACCTTGAGCTTATTTTCATCCGTTGTTTCTAGGAAAAAATCGTAGAAACAGTACCGCGCTTAGCGAAGTCCTGCCAGTGCGCTCGTCAAACTTGTTTGTTGCTGCTGCAGCTTGCCCATCAGTGCTTCTAGTCTTGCAAACTGCGCTTTCATATTTGCTTCAGTTTGAGCAATTGATTTTTCAGCGTCGGCAACCTGTGTGTTCAGAGAGTCGATGAGCGTCTTATTGCTGTTTACAGTCGTATCAATCATTCGATTGAATCCTGTTATCGAGTCAATAATACCAGTGCCAGCAGACGAGTTGTACGTAAAACCTAATTTATCACCGAGTTTCTTGGTAAGAGCCGAGACTGCCTCTGGATCTTTTGCAAGTGCATTTCGAAAGCTTGAAAATCCACTTGTTGAAGTTGTTTCATTGAACTTTAAGGTACCATCTCGTTGAGTTTCAAATCCCATATCTGCAAGGATGCGCACGGGATAGAGGCTTTCTTGTCCGCTTGGTATGGTATCTGGATACTTGATACTCGACATGGCATCACGTATCTGTGTAAGAGATGAGTTGTCAGTTCGCGTTGAAGCAAATGGTGCAAAGATGCTTGTAACCTCGCCACCAGAGTCCTCCTGAGATATCTGATCATTTTCAGAGATATATGTGACGACCTGGTTATAGGCGTCGACAAACTTTTTCATCGCGGCAACGGATGCATCAATATCATCACTTACTGAAAGCTTGACTGAGCCAGTGCTTAATAGATTGAACGTCATTCCAGAGACAACATCTGATACGCTGTTGTTTTGTCTTGTGAATGGGCCGATGCCGTTCATGGTAAACGAAGCATTCGTCGCAGCGTCTGAGGTGACCTCATTTGAAGCTGTGCCAACGGTGGTGCTTATTCGAGAGTTCGCACTGACACTTGCGCTGACGATTGCACCTTCGTCAGTACCAGTATTATTGGTCGTAATAAGGATACGATATTGACCGCTACTCATCTGAACGAGTGAAGCTTCGGCGCGTGCGCTGTTGTTGTTAAATTCAGTGATAAACGAGCTGACAGTCATGCCCGAGGTTACGCTCACGTTGACTGTTTCAGTACTTGAGTTACCAACTTGAAATGAAACAGTACCTGTTTCTCCTGCGGCAAATAGAGTGTCGGTGCTGCTTGTATAGTTATAGTTAAATGAATAGGAAGCAGCTTTTGCAAGCGCAGATACAGAGATGTCGTAGCTGCCGTTGGTTGCGCCGTTAATTGCAGTCGCAGTGGCAATTGATTCATTACTCGAGGTGGCAGTTTTTGCCACGCCGCCACCATTAATAGTACCAAATCCTTCCGAGAGAGTTTTAAGGGTTTTGAGCCGTGTTTTAAGCTCATCAAAGGCGCTATTTGTCGCGGTAAGTTCTTCAACTTTCTTCGTTTTTGGTTCGACACGTTGCTTTCTGCTCGCAGCCGATGCGGCATCGATCAGGGCGTTGGTATCAATTCCAGAGGCAAGTCCTGCAAAGTTAATCGATGACATGAAGCAGTAAGACAGCAACCATCGTGCCGAGCTTATTAGGCATTTTTTGCCTGAAGCTCTTTTATCTGCTTTTTGAGGGTCTTGATGGTTTCATGAAGCTTTGTGAGTTCAGCAACATTTCTGCGGTAGGTCATTGCTGGTACAGCAGGGTTACCAAGAAAATCGCCCGCCCCTTTGAGTGTGTAAGGCACCTGTGACGCAGCACCAACACGAATGCCTTTAGGGATATGAAGATGGTCGGCAACACCAACACCGCCCCCAAGCACGACTTGATCCTCAATGACGCTACTGCCTGCAACACCAACTTGGCCGCAAAGGATTGAGAATGAGCCAATTTTTGTGTTGTGTCCGACGTGGACCTGATTGTCTAACTTAGAACCTTTTGCAATGAGCGTCGTGCCAAGGGTTGCTCGATCGACAGTAGAGCAAGCACCTACATCGACATAATCTTCGAGTACAGTAATACCAACTTGTGGGATCGCTTTGAGCCCTAATATTTTATCAGGGGCATACCCAAATCCATCAGCTCCAATGACTGCATGAGGTTGGAGTGTGCAGTGTGAACCAACCTTACATTTTTCGCGGATGATGACACCTGCATGCAGTACTGTGTGCGATCCTATAGTGGCATGCT
>JBILLA010000147.1:0-6809 GCA_044376365.1 Bdellovibrionota bacterium
GATAAGGACAACAATAGTACCTTTGAGAATATCAACAAGCAGGGTAATGAGACCTGCTTTTTTACCAACCACTCGTGCAAGGTTTGTAGCTCCTACGTTTCCACTGCCTACTTTTTCAATATCAATTCCATAGCTATGGGCAATGATTTTACCAGTCGGAAAGGATCCGATCATGTAGGCAAGAAGCGAGGCAAAAAGGGTTAATATGTATGGAGTCATGCTCGTAATGACTCTACCGCAGCTTTCCTATCCTTAGAAGAGAAAATATACGAACCAGCTACAAAGACATCCGCGCCCGCAGCTGCACATTGGTAGGCCGTATCAGGCTGAATACCCCCGTCTACTTCTATGAGGGTCTGTAGGCCCCGCCTATTAATTTCGCCCTTGAGGAGTTCTATTTTACGAATGCAGCTCGAAATAAATTCTTGCCCACCCCATCCTGGATTAACAGTCATAATGAGGGCTAAATCACAGAGCTCTAGCACTTCAAAGATGCTCTCAACGGGAGTACCTGGATTGATAGCAACACCTGCTTTTACCTGCATACTGCGGATTGATTGCAGTGTTCTATGGAGGTGAGGGCATGCCTCTTGGTGGACGATGATCTGCTGAGCACCCGCATCAGCAAATGTTTTTAAGTGATTGTCAGGCTCTGTAATCATGAGGTGGACATCTCGAAAGAGCGTGGATGCACGTTTGGCGGTTGCAACCATCTGGGCTCCAAAGGTGATGGGAGGGACAAATTGGCCATCCATAACATCGATATGGATCCAATCAGCGCCTGCATCGGTGACATTTTTAATCTCTTGGGTCAAAGATCCAAAATCGGCGGCAAGAACGGAAGGTGCTATAATTCGTTTTGACATAGTGTTTATGCTCCGAACTTATCACCTGGCTTGATCTCTACGCCACTCAAAAACTCTCTCGTGGGGAGTCTTTTTTTGCCCTCTATTTGCAGTTCAAGCAGTGAGAGGCATCCATCGCCAGTGGCAACTCGTAGTTCATCTCCTGAAGCAAACAATACAGTACCAGGATGCATGGAAGCTTCATGAGGTAATTGCTCTCGCGCGGCGGCTTGAAAGACTTTGATTCGTTTCCCTTGAAATGTAGAAAAAGCTCCAGGATGCGGTGAGAGGCCATGGATGTGACGAACCAATGCATGGCTTGATTGCTTCCACTCGAGCTGCGCTTCTTGATTTGATATTTTTTTGGCATACGTGACGCCCTCTGTAGATTGTTGAACTGCAGAGAGTGTGCCATCAAGTATTTGTGGAAGATGACGTGTTAAGAGAAGTGAACCCTCAAGCGCAAGGGTATCATGCAGCAATGCGAGTGTCGTTGTATCATCGATATGAACCGTGGTTGTCGCAAAGACAGGTCCTGTATCAAGGCCTGCTTCCATCTGCATAAGCTGTACACCTGTTGTCATATCGCCGCTCATAATGGCCCGTTGCATTGGGGCAGCTCCGCGCCACCGTGGAAGCAAAGAACCGTGGATGTTTAAGCAGCCAGTTTTCGGTAGTGATAGCACTGCAGGTGGTAAGAGTTGACCAAAGGCTACAACGACGCCGATATCAAATGGTCCATATGCGGAGGCTTCATAGATAAAACCATCAATATCAGCCGATATTTTATTAGGGGTAAGGCAGGGTATCGATGCACTGGCTGCTACCGTTTTGACTGGGGTTGATAGCTCTTTTTTGCCACGACCAGCAGGACGATCTGGGTTGGTTACCACCAACGCAACCTGAAAACGGCTGTCTGCTAAAAGCGCACGCAAGGAGACTGCGGCAAATTCAGGGGACCCAAAGAATATTATTTTTGCTCTTGTTTCTGGAGCCATTTGAGAAAGATTTGTTTTTTGAGATTTGAGAGATGATCAACAAACAGAATGCCGTCGAGGTGATCGAGTTCATGTTGCACGCAGTATGCAAGCAGTTCTTCAGCTTCAAATTCAAAGGGCTTGCCAAATCGATCAAGGGCATGAACGTGGACCCGTGCACTTCTGGTAATGGTCTCACGAAAATCTGGGATGCTGAGGCATCCTTCGCGAGAATCTATTTTTCCCTGACGTGCGACGATGCGTGGGTTAATCAGCTCAATCGGTTGATTGCGTTCATCTGAAGTATCGATTACGGCGACACGGGTCATTGTGCCGACCTGCGTTGCTGCAAGCCCAACCCCGTCTGCGTAGTACATTGTTTCTTTGAGGTCATCAAGAAAGCGATGGAGGGTAGCATCAAAGCTGGTCACAGGTTGTGCCACCTGTTTGAGCCGAGGATCAGGATAGATGAGAATATCGAGTAGAGCCATTTGCAGAAATGATGATAACATAATACCTAGAATGATTCATCTTGAACATCAAGAAGCGTTACTTATGAGGCTCCTCTGTGGTTTTTTTGGCCAAGAGCAGGTTATTCCCAAGATGAGCCTCTTTGCAGTGTGTAGTGGTACAATTGAGGGTGGTCAGGATGAGAGAGCAAAGCGTTCCCAATGTCTTTTTACCGTAGTTGATAGTGACGATCAGCCAAAGATTGTTTTTGATTTCTTTTCAGGATTCGATAGGCCATTTGAAACCAAAGATGTCGAGGGACAGCAGTTTATTAAGCCAACCCTTGAAGCCCGAGGTATACGGTATATCACGATGTCGATTGATGAATTTTCAGAGATTACCGACCCACAAAGCGCTCTCGACTTTTACCACTGGCTTAAGGATAAAGTAGAGCTATGATTCGCCAGTACGCTCGAAGTCTTTATGTCCTGACGTTGCTCTGCTTTCTTGCAGGTGTTTCATATGTGACAAAATTTCATGTTTCTTTACCTCTGGCAAAGGTACAGCTCTTTTTTTTCGTGTTTATCATCCTTTTATTGTCGCACCTGTTGCGCCCATTGGTTGCATTCTCAACCAAGACACTTTGGATCCTAGTTTTTATTGGTGTTGCAGTCACTGGGTTTACCTTTAGTCCATTAACGCTCAAACAAGATACTGTTTTTTTTGCACCGTACCTTGGTGATGAAAGCGGTGCACAGACGCGGATTGATAGAGTACTTTTTCAGGAAGCCTTGCAGCGCGTGCAGCAGCGTACATCTGTCTCTGCTATGTTTGATACCGTAAAGACGAGTGAGGAAGCGCTTCGCCTCATCGATAACCGTTCTCACATTAAGGGAGTTATTTGGGGATCGTCCCGCATGCTTAATATAACGTTCAGTACTGGGCTACTTTCAGAGGATGTTCCGCCTCGCATATGGAACAAACCAGTGCAGGGCATGCGAATTATAAATCAGCCAGCTTCGGTGACATTTCCCTATCTTCCTCGTAAAGAGACTATTGAACTACTGGCGGCAAGCTTCTCTTTTGATACCGCTCCTCTTCGTGAGGCTGGTCGAGTTGTTGCACCGTGGCGTGCTCATACACTGAGAGCACTTGTTTTTTTTAAGCTTGGTACAATTACCTTACAGAGAGTCCTTGATGAGCAGGATGCGCCCGCAGTCTCTGTGCTTGAGGATTCAATTACCTCTCTGAGAACTGCCTATAAATTTTCCCCTGGAGAAGAGAATCGACAGCTTCGTCGGATTATTCTCAGTAATCTTGCTGTAGCTCTAAGCGTTAAAGGGTTCCTGCTGGACCAAAAAGAGCCACTAGGTGAAGCGCGTAATCTGATGCTCGACGCTGCTCGTGTGACTCGACTTGAGGAGAAGAATGATCAGGCTTTCATTGATTCTCGACTCATTCAGCGTCAAAATAGCGAAGTTTTAAGAATGATCCTAAGAGACTAATCATGGATGTAAAAGATATCTACGCAGAACTACCTTATTGTTTAGATGACATTTCTATTGAGGGGCTTGGTAAAAAATATTCAGGAAAAGTGCGCGACTGTTATGTCTTGCATGCTGGAAGTGCCGAAGCAAAACGTATCTTGATTACGTCTGATCGCTTGAGTTGCTTCGATAGAGTCGTGACAACTGTTCCGTTTAAGGGGCAGGTACTGACCAGTCTTGCAATGTTTTGGTTTGATAAAGTTGCTTCGATTATTCCTCATCATGTGCTTGGCCACCCACATCCAAATATGATGGTTGGTCGAGAAGCTTCAGTGATACCCCTCGAAATAGTTGTACGAGCGTACCTGACAGGCAGTGCTTGGCGAGATTACGAAGCGGGTCGACCAGTGAGTGGTACTATCCTTCCAAAGGGTATGAAGAAGGATCAACGATTCGATGCTCCTATCCTTACTCCATCAACTAAGGCTGAGGTGGGAGAACATGATATGCCTATCTCAGAGTCAGAGATCTTGCACCGAGAAATTGTCTCTGAAATATTATGGAGCAAAATTAAAACTGCTGCTCTTGCGTTATTCCAAGAGGGCTCGCGGTGGGCAAAAGAGCGTGGCCTTTTGCTTGTCGACACAAAATATGAGTTCGGCCTTTGTAACGGAGAGCTTATTCTTGTCGATGAAATTCATACTCTTGATTCTTCTCGTTATTGGATAGAGAGTGAGTATGAGAGTCGTTTCCAACAACAGGTTGACCAAATAATGCTTGATAAAGAGCCCACAAGACAGTGGCTGCTCTCACAGGGATTTAAGGGCGATGGCCCAGTTCCAACATTCACTGATGAGCATCGTGTACAGCTTGCGCAGCACTATATTGATAGTTATGAGAAGATAACTGGCCTATCATTTCAGGGGCAGGGTAGGACTACCCCTGATGCTATAAAGAAGAGTCTTGAGCCTTATCTTCTCGAGGACTGTTAGTAGCGGTACGAATCGTTCGGGCGACGATCATCATAGTAGCTATTATTGTCACGTGTATCACGCGGAGTTCCACGCAGCTCTTGAATTTCCCGACGCTGTCGGCGTAGCTCTTCGTCTTGTCTTCGCATACGCTCGTTTTGACTCTCATAGCGATCGTCATTGACATCTGACTCATTGCCGATAACACCGCCAGTCAGTGCACCAGCACCTGCTCCAATTGCAATGCCAGCACCAGTGTTCCCAGTGGCGTGACCTACAATTGCACCAAGACCTGCACCAAGAGCAGTTCCCCCGATGACACCTTTCTCTCTGCCAGAGAGAGGACGACTTTCAGAGCAGCCAAAGAGCATGCTCGAAGCAATGATAATGGTGAGGATCTGAGGGATGTGTTTAAGCGGTGTATGTTTCATAGTATTTTGGTTATAAAAGACGTTAAACGTGTTTTACGTATTCAATGCCCTATAGAATATCAGCCTCAAAAGTTTCTTCGCAAGCACTAAGAAGCATTCCCAGGTGGCCTTAAAAGCTGGTTTTAAAGAACTAAGAACTTTTTGGATTTTTCGTCTCTGCTTAGAAAATACCCATTTTATGCTTCAGAAAACTGCATCTATGGTCGTAGTTATCCTTGAGCAGATTGAAAGTGTGTTGTGGTTCATCCACTCTTAAGCAGAGTTCGAGCCTCCAATACCATTACAATCAAAATATGATAGCTACGGTAGTAATGCCGCTGTTGTCGCATAGTAGTAACCCTAGGTCCAAGGATGGATTGTCGGGGGGTAGTAACTTCAAGGAGGAATAAAGATGCCAGTAACCATTAACTCTAACATTGCGTCCCTGTCAGCACAGCGTCGACTCGGTATTGCCAACGAAGCGTTGAACAATACATTTCAGCGTTTGAGCTCAGGACAGCGTATTAACAAAGCAGCAGATGATGCTGCGGGGCTTGCGATTGCAGACTCTTTAAAAGCTGATCAGCGTATTGGTGGCGTAGCCATCCGAAACGCAAATGACGGTATTTCAACAGTTGCAATTGCAGATGGTGCGCTGAACGAAATTGGTAACGTTCTGTCTCGTCTTGCAGAGCTTGCATCACAGTCAGCGAACGGCACGTTCTCTACAACGCAGCGTTCTGCGTTGCAGAATGAGTTCTCGGCGCTTGGTTCAGAGATTGAGCGTATTGCGACAGTGACAACATTCAACGGCGTAAAGCTCTTGTCTGGTGGTCAATCAGTGGTATTGCAGGTGGGCTTTAACTCACAGTCGACATCACAGATTAGTATTACCAACGTCTCTGGAACGCTAACCTCGCTTGGTCTAGCAGGAACGAACTCTTCAGCGTTGTCGTACTCTTTAACGGGGGTAAGCATCGACCAGGGGCAGTCAGCATCGCGTGTTGCACTTGATGCGATTAACGGAGCGATATCTTCTCTTGCAAGTACCCGTGGTAACTTGGGTGCTGCAGAAGCAAGACTTCGTGTTTCGATTAACAACCTTTCGGTTGCACGTGAAAACTTCGCTGCTGCTGAAAGCCGTATTCGAGACGTTGATGTCGCAAGTGAAGCTGCAGAGCTCACACGATTAAACATCCTCCAACAGGCGGGTGCTTCAATCTTGGCGCAGGCAAACCAGCAGCCTCAGCTTGCACTAAGCCTTCTCAGATAATCAAAGAATTAAAAACAGGACAAGCAGCGTCAGTAGTATTATGACGCTGCTTGTTGCTTACTCACAGCTATAGATCAAAAAAACAAACGGCAATTATTGCCAGAAGAAAGACGGACAACGCTTAGTCTTCTAAGAATTTTTTGGAATTTCATGCTGGTGGTATTACGCAAGTGATTTTCTGCTTCAGAAAAATAGCACTCCTACCGTTCCCACTTTTAAGCAGATGAAGTGTGTCGTGGTTCCTTCTGAAAGGTTTGAACCCGAAATACTAAATTATTTAATAGTGGCCTCAACGTCCAAGGATAGGACATAGAGGTTGGTTTAATTCAAGGAGGATAACATGCCCATAACCATTAACTCGAACATTGCATCACTATCGGCACAACGTCGATTAGG
>JBILLA010000148.1:0-6745 GCA_044376365.1 Bdellovibrionota bacterium
CCCTAGGGGGGCTTTGTTATACTGAGGGTGTCCATATGGACAAACAGCATTTACTGGAAACAGAAGTGACTTATGAAAAACCCTCTTCAAAGTTCTCCGCTCGGAGATGTACGTGTGACCGTGCCTTTGTTACGCGGACAAAAAAATAAAGAAAAAATCGTTTGCCTAACTGCATATGACTTCACCACTGCTCGCATTGCCGATGCAGCTGGAGTTGACCTTGTCCTTGTTGGTGACTCTCTTGGTGGCGTCGTTCAAGGTGAGTCAACAACGCTCCCTGTAACACTTGAACAGATGGAGTATCACACGCGTTGTGTGAGTAAAGGAGTGAGTCGCGCACTTGTGGTAGCAGATCTGCCGTTCATGACCTATCAGGTTTCTGAAGCACAAGCGATAGAGTCGAGCTGTCGTATGCTCAAATACGGTGGTGCTGCTGCTGTAAAACTCGAAGGCGGCATCGCATTCGCTACCACGATTCAAAAACTCACTTCGATGGATATTCCTGTCATGGGGCATGTCGGTCTTACTCCGCAGTCAGTGCATCGTATGGGCGGATTTAAAGTGCAGGGTAAAGAAGATCCAAAACGTATCATTGATGATGCAGTTGCGGTTGCGCAATCTGGTGCATTTTCACTTGTTATCGAAGGCGTACCTGATGATGTCGCTCAAGCTATTACTGAAGCGGTTGCGATTCCAACTATTGGTATTGGCGCTGGTGTGAGTTGCGATGGTCAGATTCTTGTCTTTCATGATCTGTTAGGGTTGCACGGAAAGCGAGTGCCAAAATTTGTAAAACAATACGCTAATCTTTTTGACGATGCTGTGACAGCAATACAGCAGTATCGTGACGAAGTGAAGCAAAGCACTTTCCCTTCAAAAGCTTTTTCTTATGGAGATCGACTCAATGGATAGAATGCGAAAAGTTCTTCATGCTAAAATACATGGCGCCACTATCACTCATGCAGATCTGCGCTATGAGGGAAGTATTACACTTCCACCTTCGCTGTTGCAGGCCTCGAATATGGCGCCGTTCGAAGCAGTTGCTATTTGGGATGTTACCAATGGTGCACGTTTTGAAACCTATATCATTGCAGGTGATGAGGAGGGAGTTATCTCAATCAATGGTGCAGCAGCTCGTCTCGTACAGCCTGGAGATACCATTATTATCGCATCATTTAGTCATATTGCAGAAGAGCTGCTCGTTGGCTATGAGCCGACCGTAGTCTTTGTTGATGAACAAAATCGCATTAAGTCGTTGCGCAAAGAAGTGCCAGGTCCAAAGCTGGCAACTGATACCTCTGTCATGTAGCATAGATTCTTTTGAATAAGATCTATGATTCCATTGTATCGAACGGATCCATACCTTGCTGAAACGCAGACTGTTGTAGACCGTGTTATTCCTGCACAGACAGGGCAAGTAATTTTTTGTCGAGAAGCTCTCTTTATGGAGGGTGGTGGCCAGCCGATGGATTACGGCTATCTTGTGCTGGATGATCGATCCTATCCGCTCATGCAAATTATTAAAGAGAAAGGTAATACTGGCTACGTTATTTCGAGTGATGCTTCAGTTGAAAAAGGAATGCAGGTGCAGTGCGTTCTTGATTTTCATCGACGCTTTCAAGTGATGCGGCTGCACACTGCGCAACATGCTCTTGCAGGAGCGCTGCGTATAATTCGAAGCGATCTTCTTACTGGCGGTATGACTATCGCTTCAGATGCTGATAGCTGTACTGTGTTATATCCTGCTGCTGTTGCGCTAACAGATAGTGAGCTTACTGATGCGCTTGGTATGGTTCATCAATATATTCGAGAGGGCAGGAGTGTTCTCAGTGATACTGTGAGTTCTGAAGCACAAGCGCACGAGCGCTATCAGGAACTCTATAGACCAACGATTGCTTCAGGATCATTAAAGGGCTCAATAAGGCTTATTGTTATTGAGGGGCTTGATGCGAATGCGTGTGGTGGTACCCATGTTCGCAATCTTCAAGAGGTTTGTGGCATAGAAATAGTACAGGTAAAAAGCGTTCCCGAGGGACGCCAGGTTATCTTTAAACTTATAGAAGAGAGCTAGAATCCAGCCGTAGAAAGCCTTAGAGAAGGTTGATTCAGATATGGGTCATAAGCACAAAATTCTGTTAGAATATATCCTCTGTGAATAAAGCTCCAAACGATGCCATTAAAGTTGCTGCCGAAAACCGTAAAGCGCGGTTCAACTATACGATCGTTGAATCGTTTGAAGCAGGAATTGTACTGACAGGTGCCGAAGTAAAATCCATCCGTCTTGGAGGTATGAGTCTACAAGAAAGTTATATTCGTCCTTATAAGGGCGAGCTGTTTTTGCTTGGTGCTCATATTAAAGCGTACTCACATGATACAAATCGTGAGTACGATCCCGTAGCTCAGCGAAAACTTTTGATGCACAAAAAAGAGATTGAAAAGCTGCGTGGTCGAGTCGAGCAGAAAGGTCTTACTTTGATCCCCCTCAAGGTTTACTTCAAAGGAGGACGGGTCAAGGTTGAGCTTGCTTTGGGTAAAGGCAAGAACACGGTCGATAAGAGAGACGATATAAAAGAGAAAGACGCTAAGCGTGATATTCAGCGTCGATTAAAGCACGGATAGATCCGTGATGGCTTTGGTTATGCCTTCATGCGTTGCGACGTTTTTGTTTGCATAGACAACGCTTGAATTTCTTACTCCAAACAGTGTCGGATAGAACTCTCTTCCTCGAATGGCAATAATTGAAGTCGTATCATCAGGATATCGCTCGCCAAAGGGTAAAATCTTTCGGCCAGGAGGTGTCGAAAATAACTGCATGGTAATCTCTCGGTGAGCTGGAGAGAGAAATACATCATAATCAGACTCTACCTCTAAGTAGAATAAGGGGATATTGCGAGCAGAGAGACCCTGCTGAAGATAAGGAAGGTGAGGTTTTTGCATCGCACAGGTAGAGCACCATGGGGCTCCGATTATCAGCGCAGAAAGTGTCGGTGATTGAATATGTGTCCAGGCATCATCCAACGTTATATATTGAACGGTTTCCTTGTCATCTGCGCGGACAGACGACGGTTTAGAGTCAATGGAACAAGAAGGGCCAGAGGAATCTTCAGACATAGATGCTATGGTAGCAGATTTATTGAAGGTACTTCTAGCAAGGATAAATCCTTTTTGGTGCTCGCTGAATCGGTATGGTATTATGGGGAAGTTGCTCACAGTGGTGGGTGGCAGTGTTGTTTGTCAAGAATCCCGTCGATCGATTCACTGTGTCTTTGGTTCAACCACTGGCGTGGTTGAGACAGTGTCTTTGGTTCAACCACTGGCGTGGTTGAGACAGTAGGATCGATGGACGGAATGTTTGACGTTCCAAAAAATATATGGGGGTGCACTGGTTTCGACGGGCACTGCCAGGCTCGCTCTGCTCACAGCTGGCAGTAGCAGTGTTGTTTGTCAAGAATCCCGTCGATCGATTCATGTAAAGGATCGATGGACGGAATGTTTGACGTTCCAAAAAATATATGGGGGTGCACTGGTTTCGACGGGATTCTTGAGGCGCTCGTAAGCACGTAGAGGGTCCGCTGGCCTCTTTAAAAAGCGGAGAAAATGTAGATGCAAACTTTAATGCAACTAACAGCGATATCGCTTACAACGCAAAAGTTGTAAACGCATAAAGCAACAAGGTTCGCTGAGAGATCACCGAACCGGTTTCGTAGTTATAAGTCCATGATGGCTGCGGAACTTTAAACATAGGTGGGCTGGAAGTTACATGGTCGCTATGTAACTTTGAGACTTAAGCGACTCTGGCCAAGCGAGATTTTGTAATCGAAAGCTCCTTCGGTAAGACATAAAGGGATTACTAAACGTGTAGAAAGCGAGCTCTGACGCTTCTCGGACGCGGGTTCGATTCCCGCCACCTCCATTTTTCCATTCGGCACTCGGGCCCTTCGCTCGATGCCATTCCTCGCTTTGCTCGGGCATCGGCTAACCAAGGGTAAATCCCTGGACCCCATCTGTAGCGTTTTCGGTGGTTGATTCGAATTGGTTGCTGCCACCTCCATGCACTGCCGCTCGCTTATCGTGAGCGAGGTCGCATAGGCCTCATTTTTTTCTTTAAGCATAGCTTCATTTTTGGATAGTATGCAGCACGAGATGAGTCCGAAACTAAAGCCACTGACTAATTATCTTTCATCGCTCACATCACGAGCTGATTTAAAAACGCTCCATCGCATACTGTATCAGTCTGGAATCACCATCGAGGATGTTGCCCAATATTTGCAATTTAACGACAAACATTATTCGCGTAATAAAGTTATGGGCAGCAAGTTTTTTGACTTGTTTGTCATGTGTTGGAAGCCAGGCCAGGCGTCATTGGTCCATGACCATACTGATTCAAGTTGTGCTCTAAAAATCCTCACAGGCGCTGTAACCGAAATTTGCTGTGAGTTAATTGACAGTACGCATCGAATTGTAAGGCCTTCAAGAAAAGTCTTGTATGCGGCAGGCAAGATCTGTTCAGCGCAAGACAACGAGATTCATCAGATAGTTAATGCGAGTAAGGATCAGAACCTTGTAACTTTGCATATCTATTCTCCTCCATTAAAAATGAGTGCCTATGAGTATGAGAATACTCAGCATACAATCCTCTCCGTATAGTAACTTCTAAGATATGAGACTTCTTAAATCGTCTTTGGTTCTTCTTGTAGCCCCACTGTGTTTGTTTCCTTTTATGAGTCCAGGATTAGCACTCATACTTGGTGTGATGCTGTCTTATTTTGGATTTCAAAAAGATGCTGCTCTTGCGCAGGTTTATTCAAAAAAACTGCTCGCCTGGTCGATTGTAGGTCTTGGTGCTACGGTGAATATTGCTGCCGTAATGCATGAAAGTGTTGGTAATTTTAAGCTCACTATCATCTCGTTACTGATTACGATTGGTGGTGGATGGTTGCTTGGTCAGTTACTAGGAATTTCAGCATCACTTCGTGCTCTTATCGCATGTGGCACTGCTATTTGCGGAGCAACAGCAATTGCAGCTGTTGGTGAATCGATTCGAGCAGACAAAGAAGAGATGTCTCTGTCGTTAGGCGTTGTCTTGGTGCTTAATGGAATTGCACTTTTTTTATTTCCTTACCTTGGGCATATGCTTGATATGACACCACACGATTTCGGCGTATGGGTTGGTCTTGCTGTGCATGATACAAGTTCAGTAGTTGGTGCAGCCTTGCAATACAGCCCAGAATCGCTTCCAGAAGCGACGACGGTAAAATTAGCCAGAGCAATTTGGATAGCACCTCTTGCTGTTTTCTTTGCTATGCTTCTTAAGCCAGATGGATCAAAGGTAAAAATGAAGCTTCCTTGGTTTATTGGTGGTTTTGTTATAGCAGCAGCAGTTTTTTCTTTTGTACCAATGCTTACGAGGTATGCTCCGTACATAGCAATGATTGCCAGAAAAGGCTTTGTCTTCGCTATTTTCCTTTTAGGAACAACGATTAATCTTCCAAGCTTAAAGCGACTTGGGATAAAGCCACTAATGTTTGGTGTATTTCTTTGGATCCTCAGTAGCGTTGTTAGCTTGTATGGGATTTTAGGGTAGTCCCTGAATTGTATTTTTAACTATGCCTCGTGGCGAATTATATTCGTCATACATGTTTTAAAAGTTTCCTCATATTTAAATTTGATTTTAAACAAAGCTACCCTGTACCTTGTCTGAGTGTATACGAGCAAACGTCCATCATGCGCCTCGCAGCGTATATTTGTGGGTAAGCTGCGTACCTATTGGGCGATGTAACCCTATATTTTGAAAGGCCGATAATTTGCCTATTTCGTTGATTTTAGGAGCTTTTTTAATTGAATCGTAACCATGGGTAATTTTCTGTAGATTAGCTTCGGGGTGACTGTATACTAGCAGGAAATAGTGTCTTTTTCTGTAAGCGTTAATTTTCGAGGGATATATGCGTATTTACTTTAAGTTATTTTTAGTTGCTGTTACGTTTTTATTATCTACCTCTTATAGTAGCCAATCTTTTGCTCTTCCAGCTACTTGCGCAGAACCAGTTACGAAACCAACGCCAATACCTGAAGAAAAGAAGTGTAGTGCATATGATGTAAAGAATTTCGAAACTGGAGCTAGCTGCCCTAAGAAAAATAAAATTGATTGCATCTCATGGTTTAATGGCTACCTCAAGACATTGATTCCAGCACAGTGTAGCAGTGTAGGTAAGATCTGTCCTGGTGGTAAATGCTGGCAGGTCAATGGACAGCTTGGTAATACTTATAAGTGTATTGTTGATGCTAGCAAAAGTTTATTGACATACCCTGGCGATAGTTTGAAGAATTGTGAAAAGAGTCAGAATGGTTGGTGGTGTCAGGCTCGTTTTACTATTACTTGTAGCCTTCAATGCATTCCTGATGTTCCATTAACAAATGGAGGTTCCGTAAGAGGTTCTAATGATATTCCTCCAGCCCCAGCCCCAGCTCAAGAGCCAGATACGTATTAAGGGCTCGCTAACTGATAGCTTTTTCACTTTGAATATATAATTGGTACAAGGTAACTCGAATTATATAATACTTTTAGTCGGTTAAATCATATTGAAAGTTACCCTGTACCAAGATCTTGTACCAAGATCTTCATGCGCCGCTCGAGTTGTGGAGTTAGCGCTGTCTAAAAAGTTTTTGCTCTTCCTCTGCTCGAATTTCTTTATCACTCTGAATAAGGAGTTTTAATTTATTTTTAGCTCGTGCCATTCTTGTTCTT
>JBILLA010000149.1:0-6740 GCA_044376365.1 Bdellovibrionota bacterium
TGACAAGAGAATCGGTCGATGGTATTGCTGTGGTCACAGCAGCATGCTTGACCACAGCCTCTTTTGTCCTCGTCAGAACGTCAGCGGTCACAAAGGCGCGAGCTGCATCATGAATCAGTACAAAGCTAGTGGACTTTTCTTCAGCGGTCAGCTGTGAGGCTATCGCCGAAAGAGCATTATCAACGGATGCCCTGCGCGTGTCTCCACCGGCAATGACTAGATCGTTATGTTGTTTGAGCGCATCAAGAGATGGGTCGCTAAGATATTGCCGTGGTACCGTCAATACAACACGGGACACCCATGACTGAGAACGAAAGACCGTATAGGGTGTTATCCAAAGTGGCGCACCCTGCAATGAGACAAAGGTTTTAGGAATATCGGCACCAAAGCGAGAGCCCTGTCCCGCAGCCAACAAAATAACAAAGAACTTCACGCAACAGCCAGCATCGTTTCAAGTTCAGAAGAGATTTTTTCCTGAGATTTAGCTTTTGATACAGCAATTTCAGAGACAAGACGGCTTCGTGCTTTTTCAAACATCTGCTTTTCACCGAATGAAAGCTCTTTATGGCTACGAAGCTGAGAGAGGTCACGCAAAACTTCAGCAGTTTCAACAAGAGAACCAGTTTGAATTTTCTGAGTATATTCGCGGAAACGTCGATTCCAGGTCTGCGTATCAAGTTTTTTCTTTTTCTCTTTAAGAATGAGGAATATCTTATCGATAGATTTTTTATCGGCGACTTTACGAAGGCCGACGGATACGGCTTGGACGCACGGAACGCTGATTTTCAAGCCAGTTTCAGTGACAGTAATTCCGTAGAATTCACAGCTCACTCCTCCGATGACTTTGGTGACCTGCTCTCCAACGATGCCGACGCCATGTCCAGGATATACA
The DNA here is from genome assembly GCA_044376365.1 of Bdellovibrionota bacterium. GTDB lineage: Bacteria > Bdellovibrionota_C > UBA2361 > UBA2361 > JBIKWN01 > JBIKWN01. The sequence goes on from JBILLA010000149.1 coordinate 893, forward strand.
ACTTTATCACCTACTTTAAACGTTGGTTTTGCTGCCACTTGATCAATCCCTCCAGAATAAACGTTAGCTTAGAACGCCCCCAATTATAGTTGATGGAAGGGGTAATTCCTAAAGAAAAAGGATACGCAATGTAAATAAATAGCCAATAATATCAGGCTGTTAGATCCACCAGACAGGTGCCGCCAAGCGCATCAAGCTTCTTACTGAGTCCTTGCAATATGCGCTTCACTACCATGGGCCCCTCATAGATAAGTGAGGTATAGAGCTGTACAGCACTTGCGCCTGCTTGTAGGTAGGCAACAACATCATCAGCTGTTGCAATACCGCCGACTCCAATAATTGGGATCTGTTTTTCGGATAAGGAAGAAAGGGTTCGCACCATCGCAAGTGATTTGTGCTTCAGTGGCGCACCACTGAGACCTCCTGTCTCTTCAATCTTCGTTGTAAGACCTTCGCGGCTTACGGTCGTGTTCGTAGCAATAAGTGCGGCGACTGCAGAGCGTTTGCATACTTCAACTATTTTTGTCAGCTCATCAGCTTCAATGTCTGGGGCTAATTTTACAAAGAGAGGTTTACCATTACTCTCTGATTGGAGCGCTTCAAACAGCGCAGCGAGTCGCTCTGGCTCCTGAAGCTTTCGAAGCTCAGGAGTATTAGGAGAACTTACATTGATAGTGACATAGTCAGCACATCCACGAACCTGTTGCAGTAGTCGAACATAATCTTCCGCAGCTTCTTCAAGAGGAACGACTTTTGCCTTCCCAATGTTAATACCGATTACCGCACCAGATTTATGCTGTGCTATTTTTTGTAGCCGTGGCAATACTGCATCAATTCCAACTGAGGGAAATCCCATTCGATTAATAAGTGCACTGTCTTGAGGCAGTCGAAAAATACGAGGCTTTGGATTTCCGTCTTGAGGCACACTGGTAATGGTACCAACTTCAACTGCACCGAATCCCAAGCTTGAGAAAAAGGTATACCCACATGCCTGCTTATCAAATCCAGCGGCAAGGCCAACAGGGTTCCGAAAGCGAATCCCAGCAATCGTCGTCTCTAGTCGCGGATCATCATGATAAAACAGCGGGGCTAACAATCCTGCAAGTGACGTATCCTCAAGTATTTTTATGAGGTGGAACGCTGCATCATGAATTTTTTCAGAATCATATGAAAAAAGGAGTGGGCGAATGTAGGATTTATAGAGCTCTAACATGACGCAACGCTCCTTGCTATATTTTTTTGTCGTGCATCGGCAAGAAAGGTAGGAATATGTAACCGAAGCACAAACGCATCCTCTTGGTCATCAGTGTAATATTTTTCACGCGTCGCTACTTCAGAGAAACCTAAAGAGAAGTAAAGTGACTGAGCAACTTTGTTGCTCTTTCTCACTTCGAGCGTGGCCCATGTCGTAGCTCGATCTTCGGCAAGTGTTTTGAGGACATATGAAATAAGCCCTCTGCCTACACCATGGCCTCGATACTGTGGAAGAACGCCGAAGTTTAGAATATGAATTTCATCAAGTACGGCATGCAAGACAAGAAATCCAACAAGGATTCCATCTGCACGAGCACCGAATGTATATGAATACGAGTGATTGAACTCACTCTCAAAAAGTTCAACCGGCCATGGGGGCCGGTTGCAAAGTTTTTCTATTGAAGCGATATCAGCACTTGAGGGCTTAGCTAATCGGCAAAAAACCGGATGTACCACAATGCTCTCAATGCTCCTACGCTGTTCAATTAGAGTGCTGCGCGAGCTTTCTCAACGACAGCTGAGAATGCCTGTGCATCACGAACCGCCATGTCAGCAAGCACTTTTCTGTCGAGTTCAATCTGTGCATTTTTAAGGCCAAGAATGAACTTGCTGTATGACAATCCGAAAATACGAACTGCTGCATTAATACGGGTAATCCAGAGCTGACGAAACTCGCGCTTCTTCACGCGTCTGTCTCGGTAAGCAAACTGACGTCCCTTTTGAACTGCTAGTTTAGCATTTTTATAGGCGGTTTTACGGCGCCCGCGGTATCCTTCTGCCGCATCAAGCATCTTTTTATGACGCTTTCTTCCTGCGGTTCCACGTTTAACTCTCATGATCTAACTCCTTTGCGATTACAATTACTTATTTAACTTTGTGGTAAGGCAATAGACCAGTAACCGCATCAAGATTAGTCGAATCTACCATTGTTGTTCCACGCAATTGACGCATTCTTTTCGGTGCGCGTTTTGCAGTGTTATGGCTAGTATTCGCCTGTTTTCTCTTAACGCGACCGCTGCCCATTACTCGGAACTTCTTAGAAGCCATTTTGTTGGTCTTCATCTTTGGCATAGGTACTCCTTATAAACACTGATGTTTATACGTTAATGTTACAATTGGACCGCTTCACACAAACCAAGAGATTAAAACCCCCTGGAACGGCTAACGGTACAGGCTTGGTTTCAAGCCTCATAAGAAACCTTATGAAACAAGAAACGATTGTGTGTGTAATAGGCGCACGCGGACTCGAACCGTGGACCTCTTGCCTGTCAAGCAAGCGCTCTAACCAACTGAGCTATGCGCCTTCATTCATCTCTATCACAATCTTTAGCCAATCAAGGCTAAACATAATTCAAGAGCGCTTCGTCGAAGCGGAGCGAGACAAAAAACACAGCGCTCTAACCAACTTAAGCTATGCGCCTCCATCCATCTCTATCACAATCTTTAGCCAATAAAGGCTAAACATAATTCAAGAGCGCTTCGTCGAAGCGGAGCGAGACAAAACAATACAGCGCTCTAACCAACTTAAGCTATGCGCCTCCATCCATCTCTATCACAATCTTTAGCCAATAAAGGCTAAACATAATTCAAGAGCGCTTTGTCGATAGAAAAAAACAAACACCGACATGAGCGTAAAGAAGACGCAATGATATCAAAGGGTTGTAGCAGGGTCAAATGAGAGCCCCTCTAACCTCATGAAGAGGGAAAAAATCAATAAAAATGGACTCTTGGACGCCCATGACCCCGTTCGGGTGCATTTAGTTACTAGACGCCGCATGACCTGATTGTCCAGCCTCAGAATGAACAGACAAACCACAAGACTATCGCTGCCACTCGCTTCGCAGGATACAGTATTTGATGCCTTCTAAGAAATCACCGCGGATAGAAATGCTTGCTGTCATCGCAGTGTCTGGTTTGAAGCCAATTTTTTCCAGCAAAGCTCTTGAAGCTTGATTTTGGTAGGCTACATTTGCACAAATTTTTTCTATCTCAGCAACAGCATCAAAGAGCGTAGCAAGAACAACACGCAAGGCTTCAAGCGCAAATCCTTTTCGCCAGTACTCGGGAGCAATACTGTAACCGATCTCAGCCCTTCGCTCATGCAAAAAAAATCGAACCCGAATACCGCCAAGCACTTTACCGTGGTGCGTGATGGCATATCCTTTTCCATCAACGGATGCCATCTCAACAAATTGTAGGATATACCTCGTAGCTTCAGCATGTGTGTATGGTTGGGCAACCGGTATATATCGTGACCATTCTGGATTGTTCGCAAACTCCATAATGTCTTCAACATCATCGAGATGATACGGACGAAGCAGCAGCCTAGATGTTTTTAATTCATGTGGAAGGTTGATGGTCATGATACATGTAGAGATATATGTGTAAGATACTTCATATGTATCGTCACGTGATTAAATTTTAAATAGATCAAGGGAGTCATTTCAAGCTTTGAAAAATCAAATGGAGCTTTACGAAAATAAGTGATAGAAGTCGGGTAGTGCAAGAGAATCGATATTTTTGAACATTCAAAATGATAACTGTTGTTGAAATTCTGATAAAAACGAGCAACATATCCAAGATTCATATGACGACATACCTCACAAAACATACAAGGATAAAGTAATGAGATCTAAATAAGCATGACGACATTTGTCCTATATAATTTCAAAAAAAGACGTCACGCACTAAGCAAGTACCCTACAAAGGTAGCTTGTAAGTTCAAAGGTAAGGCAGGCGATATTGTCTTAGATCAAATACGAACCGTTGATAGAAAGCGTATGGTTAAAAAACTTGGCTCTATTGATTCAACAACCCAGCGCAAAACAATAGTAGTTCCTCAAGAAACATTCACCCTTTAAGGTAATTATGTTTGTCTAAAAAGGGGATTCATTGACACCGACTCCTTATTAGTTTCTTTCTTTTCGACAAATATTTATTCTGCTGACAATCATAAACCCTCAGATTTCAGTGAAACGATGTATGCCTAAATACCTGAGATTCTTATTTTTTACCCCCTTCGGTTACCTTTAATTTGGTGCAATTCGAGAGGCCTTTCGCTAAGTCACATTTAGATCTTCGATTTAATAACAATCCATTAGGAGATTGAGTCGATGCGGTGGCCTATACAATTACAATTAAAAAAAGAAGTTAAGGAAGCGCCGAAGGCTGAGGAAGCGACAAATGCTCCTGTCACCTCGGTAAGTGGCGCCAAAGCTTTGCCCCTTTCATTCGAAGAGCAGCTACACAACGGGTATTACCTTGGGATCCTTGAATCCTATGACGTACGTTGGAGCAAAGAAAAAGCTATTCGAGACATCTTGCAAAATTTTTTCGATTCAAAAAAAACACTCGATAATATTGATGTTACTATTTCTCAACTACCTGATGAAGAAAGTTTAGCTCGTCCACTTTGCATACAAATTTCGGGACCTGAAGAGTTTGATTATAAAAAGCTTATTCATCTTGGAGGTAGCAGCAAGACAGGAGATCCCTCATCAGCAGGCGGGTTCGGAGAAGGCGCGAAAATTGCTGCACTCGTTCTGATGCGAGATTATGGATGTCGGCAGATAATTTATAATTCAAAGGATTGGCAACTAGAGTTTTTTCTTCAAGCTCCTCCGACTGACTCATACGATGTTGAATCAACTAAGGGACTCTACGTAAGGTTGAATCGAAGGAATAACACGCCTGGAAATTCAATTGAGATAATAACTACAGATTCGTCATTTCCCTCATTCATCAATGATGCCAAGAACTTATTTTATCATAAAAATAATCCTGACTTCCAGAATCCTTCATTTTCTACATCACTTCAAGATGGTGCTCAATTTGGTTTCAAGATTTTACCCCGTGACCAAAATGCTTACTCCAAATTTGATTCAGGGCATTTTTATGATGCAGGACAGCGGAGACATTACGAAACTACCGACAAAGGTTGGGCACAGGTTGAAGGAATGCACATCTGGTGTATAGGAAGAAAGACTTTTGGTGATGACAGAGATCGTGGAGCTGTAAGTCGTACCAATTTTGAAGAGAAATTCCTTAAAAATATAATTAGTGAACTTTCAGTTGAAAAATGCATTGATATTGTAACAACTCTTAAAGATGCCTGGCCAAATGAATCAGCCTCTTTCTATCAGGCTATCGCCAAACTTTTGGAAACTGCTTCAAATAAACTTAAGAGGGCAGGAGTCAAATTAGATTTCCCTCCAACCCTACTTGCAACTGATGGATTTACTCCAATGTATATTTCAAGCGCGCTTGAGACTGCTGGATACACTTTGTGTCGTGGTCATTTAGCAAACATTGGAATGCAGAGTGCTCTTTCACGATTTAGTGAGATGCAAAGTCATTTAAAAATTGAACCGACTCCAGTACAGGAACAAAAATGTCAGACTCTGCGCGACGCTGTAGGTATTATTTTACAGAACCTTACAAAGGAAGAGATAAAAAATATCTGGCTTTACAATCAGGCAAATGAAAAAAGTATTATACAAGGACAATATAACGAATCTTTCGTCTGGATGGCGGAAGAGTGTCTCGACCAAGAGTTCTTTCAAGCTTTGGCAACTTACTTGCACGAATTAGATCA
>JBILLA010000150.1:0-6666 GCA_044376365.1 Bdellovibrionota bacterium
TTTGCGACTGAAGTGCCCCAGTTTGCAGAGCGTGGAATTGAAATCTCTAAAGAGATACTTCAAAAAGATATGCAACCTGCACAGCGCTTTATTGTCGGAGAAGACTATACAGTGCGTCTGAATATCCGCTCAACAGTGACGACCATTCTACAAGCTGTTATCACTGACCTCTTAGCAGCAGGTTTTGAAATTGTGCCAGACTCTATGATTGTAAAGCCAGAAAGTGGACGACCTCAATTTGTGCAATGGCGAGACGACCGTGCAACATTTTTTGGAGCGATTAGTCCCGATGTATTGCAGATAAGTTACCGCATTCGTGCAATTAGTGCAGGCACTTTTGCTGCACCACCTGCAGTAGCTGAGTCGATGTATGCTTTTGATATCTATGGTGTCTCAAAGCAAGCAGCACAGGAAATTACTATTGCTGATCAGTGAATCGTTCTTTTCTTAAAATCTTTCTGATTGTCTGTGGGATCGTTCTTTGTGCCTTTTTTTGGGTATCCTCCGAGCGTTCGCTTCTGCTTAACCCTCTTGGATATTCAACTGCAGTAGTAGATAAACAGGGAGCGTTGCTTCGTATGACATTATCAAGCGATCAAAAGTATCGTCTTGCAGTGCCTCTTGATCATATTTCTTTAGCGTTGATAGATGCAACGCTCCAAAAAGAAGATCGTTATTTCTTTTGGCATCCAGGAGTGAATCCAATAGCACTTGCGCGGGCAACAATTGCGTGGCTTTCTGGTAAGCGCGCAGGTGGTGCTTCTACAATTACTATGCAGTATGCGCGATTGCGATTTGATCTATCGACGAAATCATTGCTTGGTAAAATGCAACAGCTGGTATATGCACTGTTGCTTGAGCTGAGGTTTTCGAAACGTGATATCCTTGAAGCGTATTTCAATATTGCACCCTATGGCAGAAATATCGAAGGTATTGAAGCTGCAAGCAGGATATATTATCAGACGAATGCTTCAAACATTCTGCCGCCTCAAGCTGCTAAGCTTGTGCTTCTTCCGCAGCTTCCCACAAAGCGAAGTCGAGAGCTGTTTCCGCAGCCACGAAGTTTTCCCTTTGAAGCACCTCATTTTGTTGATCGTCTCTTAGCGCAGCACCGGCTCCAAGCACGTCTTGAGACAACGCTTGATCTTGCGCAACAAAAAAATGCCGAGCATATTGTGAATAATTTTCTTCAACGCCATGCTGATCAAGGAGTGCATAACGCGGCTGTCCTGATAGCATCGGCTCGTGATAGTTCGGTTTCAACGTACATTGGGTCAGCAGATTTTTTTGACACTTCTCTCTATGGACAAGTGAATGGATGTGCTGCAAAACGATCGCCTGGATCGAGTTTAAAGCCATTTATATATGCACTTGCTGCCGATCGTGGCCTTATTCATACGCAAACAAAGTTAGTTGATACTGCTTTTAATAAGTCAGCATATAATCCTGAAAATTTTGAAAAAAATTTTATTGGTCCTATCTCAGCAACTGCTGCTCTGGTTCACAGCAGAAATATTCCTGCTATTTTTTTGTTGAACCAAATCTTGCCTGAAACATTTAGGTCGTTTCTACTACAGACAGGAGTTTCTAAAATTCGTGAAGCTGATTTTTATGGATTAAGTTTAGCACTGGGTGGTGTTGAAGTATCACAAGAAGAGCTTGTTGCGCTTTATGGAATGCTTGCAAACCTTGGCGTCTATAAACCGCTTTCATTTTTACAGCAGCCTCATGATACAGTCGCACCAAAGCAGTTACTCTCACCTGCTGCTTCGTACCTTATTCTTCAGATGCTTTCTGAAAATCCGCTTCCAGAATCACGAGCAACGTTACAACCTCGTGGGGCTCCTATCGCTTGGAAAACAGGAACATCATTTGGATTTCGTGATGCGTGGGCAACTGCTGTTGCTGGTGATAGTGTTGTAAGTGTATGGCTTGGTAATTTTAATGGTACTGGAAACCCTGTGTTTGTAGGAAGGGAGCTAGCAGGAGAGCTTCTCTTTGAGCTTATTGAGGGCCTTTCTTTGAACAATACAGTACCTCAGTGGATGATGTATTCACCTCGTGCAATTACCCAGGTTGACGTTTGTGCAACTTCAGGAGAGTTGCCCGAACCATATTGTCCCCACACAAGAAAAGCTCTTTTCATAGCTGGTGTTAGTCCACGAAAGCGTTGTTCGGTGCATCGTACTGTTTTTGAAGATGGTACGTCCCATGTTGTTGAAGTATGGCCCTCTGATGTCTTGAAGCTTTTTGCTGATGCAGGTATTCCTCGACATGATGTTGCAGGTTTAGCCTCTGCACAGGGGAAGACTCCTCTTATTACAAGTCCGCAGCAATCATTGACTTATCTGTTGTCTCCTATGAATGATGCAATTCCACTCTCTGCAGTTATTGATGGTGATTCTCAGTATGCTTTCTGGTTTGTTGATGCGCTGCCGATAGCACGCGTACCGCGAGGAGAAACATACTACTGGCAGCCATCTCCTGGACACTACACAGTGACCGTCACCGATGAACATGGCCGATCTCAATCGGTCTTTGTGCGTGTTTCGCTCAAAGCGAACAGTTAAATACTGTTTATAAGTTTCAGCAGGAATGCTTTTTGCTTTGTCTCTGTAGAGGTGCTGCGATATGTCAGCTTGATACATTGCAAGGAATAAACCATGAAGAAAAAGTATATCATATTCTGGGGCGTTATGCTGCTTCTATCATCATCAAGCTCGAATGCTGAGGCGCAGTCTGTCGAGCAACAAGCAACTGGACGCATCAGCGCAATCACTGCGTCATCAGTAACAGTTGATCTTTTGACCTGCTCTTTGACTCGTGCAACAAATTTTATTGATCAATTTTGGGATAGAATAAAAAAGCGCAGCTATGATATCGGTGATGAAGTCACGTTGGCCTGTCGCAATGGTGTTGCAACAAGTTTAATCATGCTCGCTGATAACAGAAAAACATGTTGTGGAAATTCACAGCTTAATTTTAGATTGCGAACGCAGCTTGTTCCTGTGTCTGGTGTTGCTACAAGTGCAACAGGATCGGTGAATTACAGATTAAAAAGAAATGGTAGCGCCAGAGATGATCAACTTGCGGTCTCGGTCAAAATACCACTTCCCAGTACGATTCCTTTTGCTGAAACATATGCGGCTGCGCGATCTCTTGTTTTACAAGCAACATTATCTCGAAATGATATTCCCTTCGCAGTGTGCACGTTTCAGCCAGTGGGAAGAAGTATAGTAAGTAAGCGTCCTGCAATCGAGTTTCGTATAGATACGAAAGATGATCGACGCTCTGATCGTGGGCGAGCACGTTCAATACGTGGTTATTGTGATATTGATCTTGCGACTGCTGGAGTGCAGCGAGGACTTCCTGTTATTTTGATGGATGATACTATCAAGGTGAGTGAAACAGAGGTCGCTGATTTTTTAATAGGAAGATTTTAGGACGCCATGGAGTTGATGACGAGCTTGAGTAGGCTCGTCAAACCGCTCTCGAATGATGAGTTCAATCGTAGAACTCTTTGAATATAATATGGCCCCACAGGGACTTGAACCCCGGACCAACCGGTTATGAGCCGGCTGCTCTGACCAACTGAGCTATAGGGCCACTGAATTGGAAATAAGAGTATAACTTAGCTCAGTTGGTCAGACAATCCAAATGCGTCAGCATTTGGATTAGGTAAGGAAGGCAACTGCGCTGATGCGGCAGCATCAGCAGAAGCTATAGGGCCACTGAATTGGAAATCGGAGTATAACTTAGCTCAGTTGGTCAGACAATCCAAATGCGTCAGCATTTGGATTAGGTAAGAAAGGCAACTGCGCTGATGCGCCAGCATTTGGAATTGCGGTTAGCCCAAAGCCAAGCCCCCACAGCACAAAACTTCCACTCAGAATGACTTTTTAAGCTCTGACCCATCCTTGCACATAATCATTGTCAAAGCTTATAGAAGGGGGGTAGAGTGCTCTTGATGAATGAAAATCTGCTTGCTGCCATTATTGAATTAGCTGAGGTTGATGGTGTCCTCGCACGAGTAACCGGAGAAAAAAAGAAGCTTGAATTAGGAGCTGCTAAGCAAAAGCAGAGCTACGTTGACCTGATGAAGCTTTCAGAAGCAAAAACAAAAAGCTATAAAGCCAGCAAAGCTGCTTTTGAGAAAGAAGAGATCTTTTTGAAAGAAGAGCGAGATAAAATCGCTGAGCGTCGTAAGGGAATCGCCTCTCATAATAATTACAAAGTACAACAAGCTGCAGAAAAAGAGCTCGACTTTGCTGCGCGACAGTTAAATTTAAAAGAAGAAGCTTTACTTACAAAGCTTGCTGAAATTGAGCAGCTTCAAGCAGAGTCTAAGGCCGCAACTGCACTTCTTGCGACTGAGCGAACAGGATTGGAAGCTTTTCTTGCTGAAGCTAAGGCTACCATGCCATCGCTTGAGGAGCGTTTGCAGCGTCAAACAGCTCGTCGTCAAGAAATTATTACTCGTATTGATCAGAAGCAGTTAGCATTCTATGACCGAGTTCGAAACCGTCATCCGATGGATCCTGTTGTTGCCGTCAATGCACAGCAAGGGTGTAGTGGCTGTTTTATGACTGTAGGCCCACAAATCGTTGTAAAGATTGCCACTGGTGACACGCTGATTCAGTGTCCAGGATGTATGCGTATCCTCTATCTTTCAAATGAGCTCAAAGAGCTTGCAGAAGCGAGCCACAAATAGCAGCTCTTTCTTAAATTTTATGTTATACTCAGGGTCGAGTCGTCCAGGTAGTCGCTCTGCTCTTTTTCTCCGTGGAAAGAGGGAGAGGAAAGTCGGGACTTCCAGCAACAGGTTGGCTGCTAACGGCAGCACTCAGTGATGAGTGGAAAGTGCCACAGAAAAGAAGACAGCATCGAAAGATGAATTGGTGAAACCGTGAGGTAAAAGCTCACGCACGCTCTTGGTAACAAGAGGGTGTGGTAAACCCCAGCTGATGCAAGACAGAATGTAAGAGATGCATAGTGTATGCTATGGGAAGGGGTTGCGCTTCTTAGCCAGTAACGGCAAGGTCTCTTCGAGCAAAGTCGCACCGAGGTAGCTTGCGAAAGTTGCCCCAGATGAATGACTACTTAACGACAGAATCCCGCTTATCGGACGACTCATTTTTTTATGATTCTGTTTTTTAGGGCGCTGCTTTCAAACGCTTCATCGCCGAGACAACCTGTGCATATGTTTTTAAGCCGCGCGATCCACGACTTAGTTTCATTGTGCGTACTGAAGATTCACTATTAGTTCGTGAACCACATGTGACGTTGTTAGAGAGAATAATTGATTGCGGCCCTTTCGATGACACTGTCATGCCCTTGAGCGTAAGCTTCATCTGTTTTCGCACGACTTGAGGGACTCCAATTGCAGCAGAGACTACTTTTGTGCGAACACTGCCAGCTCGTTGTCGTGTATAGAGGTTGAGCTTACAGTTTCGATAATTACCAGGTATAGGCTTTAGAATTATGGTTGCTGCTCCAGCTTTTGAGTGGACCGCAGCCGAGACTTTGACAGGGTTGGGAATTGGAGTCGCAGTGGGTCGTGGTGTTGGTGTTGGATTTAAGCTAACCGTAACAGATGTACCGGACGGATTTGGATCGGTCAGCGGCGTGGTGCATCCAGTATTTGATTTTGCAAATGAACGGGCGAGTGTTGTTGATAGGCCGCGCGTCGAATGAGCGATAATTGTAGCGGTATGTGCACCGTTACTGAGGCTTGATATATCAATTAATTCATTAAATCCGCTATTACTCGAATCAGCAGTAGGGTATGCAGTTTTGGCAAGACCGCTATAGAGAGATGGATAGATATTGGTGAGCCACGTTCCATCAACGCGCACTTCAACGGCCGCAACATTTTCAAATCGGTCAGTTTGGAGTGCATATCCTTTCAGTTGCAGGGCATCGCAGTAGGTAGCACTTGCAACGGGCGCTTCAAGTGAGAGCACAGGAGCACTACCTTGCGACGCGCTGTTTGAAACTGTCACTCTGCCAGTGCCGTAACGGGTTACGGTATTATTGACGCCATCAGATGCTCGTACATTTATATAGTAGCTTCCATTCGTAAGATTTGTGGTATTGAGTTGATAGACTCTTGAGCTTGAACCAACAACAAAGCTCGCACCTGGGATCGCTGTTCCAAGAGTGTTTTTTGTTGTTGATGCATAGAACGTCAGAGTAATTGGATCACTATCTGCATCGCTTGCTTCATAGGCGACCGACAAAACGCCAGGTGCGAGGTAATCTTTTCGAAGCTTGATCCAATCAAAGTAATAAGAAGTTTGCACGTTGAATTCATGTGGATCGATTCGGAATGCAGTAATAGTGCCATTCCAATTACTGGTTGCTGAACCGTCCGTCGGTACTGCTGACATCTCCATGCAGTAGTTATACCAACGTGATCCCGACCATCCATCATAGATAAGGGGTATGTCTTCGCTGGTATAATAGATGCCATTAGCTTCATAGATAGCACGACCGACACTGCCCGTGCCGAGTGAAAATTCTCGATCAATAAGAAGTTTGAAACATAGATTGCGGTACTCACTACTACTAAAAGAGAATTTGTTAAAAGATCCAAATGGAGCGGTCGAATAGTTAATAGGATCATCGCTACCATTTTTACTTGTACCTTTAAAGAAGTCACCGCGT
>JBILLA010000024.1:0-19914 GCA_044376365.1 Bdellovibrionota bacterium
GCTTTGCAAAGAAAATATCCTCAAGCAGATAAACAATGGGTATGGCAATACGTCTTTCCCTCGGTTAGGCGCTCTCTAGATCCTCTTTCCGGACAGATTAAAAGACATCACCTCTACCATAGTATTATGGAAGATTCAGTAAGGCTGGCAGTAAAAAAATCAGGTATTCAAAAACGAGTCACCTGTCATACGTTTCGGCATTCCTACGCTACTCATTTACTTGATAATGGAACGGACATACGAACTGTACAGGTGTTATTAGGACATAATGACGTAAAAACAACGATGCTCTATACACATGTCACTGCAGATAAGGGGGTTGGAACGAAGAGTCCCCTCGATGCCATCGCAAACGCGATTCGCAATGGGTAGCATCAAAGGGCTAGGGAATTTAAATGAAAGGCCTTGAGTGTCCCCCTGCAAGCGAAAGATATTGAATAGATAGCCTAAATTGGTCAGACTGGCACTCATATTGCTCTATAGCTAATATAGAGAAAGGCATCCAACTATGAAACTTATTGAACTACAAAATATTCTCAACGAAGCACCTGCTGCACGCATCGAATTTCATTTCGAAGATGGCACAAAGATTCCAGAGCAATTTCACTTAACTGAGGTCGGCCGTGTTCAGAAAGATTTTATTGATTGCGGTGGTACGGTTCGCTCAATGACAACCTGTCTTTTGCAGACGTGGATCGGACAAGATGCCGATCACAGGCTTATAAGCTCAAAGTTTGCAAATATATTAACATTAGCTGCGCCACTGCTTCGTGCAACTGACCTCGAAGTTGAAGTTGAATATGAAGGTCAGTTGACTTCACAGTATCTGCTGCACTCGGCACAGAGTAATGCTGAGCGTATCTGTTTTCTCTTAAAGCCAAAACACACAGACTGCTTAGCGAAAGAATTATGTGGCACGCCTAGTCTTAAAAACGTGCTCGGTGATTCTTGCACTCCTAATTCTGGCTGTTGTTAATAAGAATCTTAAACTCAACACTTGACGATGTAGATCGACAAGCGTTTTTTAATTTACTAAAAAGTCTTTAGTGTTGCTTTTGGAACACCCATTCGATGCACGCACTTTTCAATCATGCAATTCGTGCAGTTATGAATGCACAGGCATGCGCTGCACGCTCTCAAAGCTTGTAAGATAAAATTGGATAGCGAAGCCAACTTCGTGAATCAACGCTGAAATCATCAAGGTGAAATGAGGGTGCAAGTCGTTCACGCTTCCACTGGGACGTTCGCCAAAGGTGTAAGAATTTTTGCAACCATGTCGTTATCTGCTCAGCACTATAGTGCCCTGCAAATTGATTACTTGCTAAGGAACAAACCTCTGCAGCCGATTTGCGATCTCGTAAAATAAGCTTTTCAAAGCTATCAAGCACTTCATACGGCATAAGATCGGCTTCATCTGTCTGATGCTCAGACAATGGTCGCAGCTCTGCAGTGGGTGCCTGTGCCGTAATACAAGAGAGCCATGAAAAAGGCCCGAATCCTTCCATGCCTGTGGTCTCAAGCCATGATAGCCACTGTCGAATGAAATGCTTGCTCACACCTGCAATAGGCGCTAGTGAGCCACTCGTATCACCATCCATCGTTGCATAACCAACTGCAGCTTCACTGCGATTGCCCGTTGTTAACAGGAGTGCTTGAGTAATATTAGTCAGCAACCATATTCCAGGTGATCGAACTCGTGATTGGATATTTTGGCGAGCAATATCATCGTGCTGCCATGAGAGCTGATGGCCTGTTATTGCAGTAACTTTTTGTTCATATGCAGCAATAATATCGTCAAGGGATATGGCATGAAAGGAAGCACCAACTGCATGCGCTACTGTACGGGCTGCATCTTGTGTAACCTGACTGTTTTGCTGGGTGCCTTGGTAGAGGCAGGTCACGAGCTGCCGCATCAGCGAAGTTTCATCTGAACATGGGGCAACAAGTGCTACATGAAAGAGCTGCTTAAAGGCTGAAAAACCAAGCTCTCGCGACCCAAATGCTACCATGGCACGGATGAGCAGAAGTACTGCTGCAGAATCAGCGCCTCCACTCAGTGAAAGGGTAAAACATTGAGCGCCGCTCTTTCGTAAGTAATCAAGAAGGCCAAGCGACACAGCACGAGTAAACTCTTCATACTGCTCTTGAAGCGTCGCACTGTAAGCAATGAGATCGCGATGATTATTTTTATGACGACTTACCCCATAGTCATAGCGACAAGACGAATAAGTTTGAAAACTAAAACGCTCTGTTGCTGCAACGATAGCTCCCCTATCCGCAATAACTGCATCACCATCATAGATCACACGCCCTGCTTCGTTGCCGAGGTGATTCACATAAATATAAAGCGCATTTGAAAGCTGGGATCCTGTTCGCACAAGTTCAAGGCGTTTTGCATACTTGCGAAGTGCAAAGTGACTTGCAGATGGATTGACCAAAATGGTGACTCCGCGCTGTGCAAGAGAGCGTGCAGGTCTATCCTCAACCCAAGCATCTTCACAAATTTCAAATCCAATGGTCTGATCATCGAGAGAAACAACAATATCTCCAAATGGAACACGCTCATTGAACAGCTTGAGTGTACTTTTTTTGCCAGCAGGCCAAGCCTCAAACCAACGGGTCTCATAGTGAATACCATCATTGGCAAGATGCTGCTTTGGAATGAGTGCTAGAAGCTTTTGATTATGAATAACAGCAGCACAGTTATAGCGCTTGTGCTTATAGAGTACTGGCATACCAACGACAACTGCAATGTTAGCAGTGTGCGGTAGGATGAGTGCGAGAGATGCTTGAGCTGCTTCTAAGACATGAGGAAATAAAAATGCATCCTCACACCCATACCCTGTCACACAGAGCTCAGGGAAACAGACAAGCGCAGCACCGGCAGCACGCTCTGCTGCAATAACATCAAGAATAGTCTTTCGATTTCCCTCAAAGTCGAGCGGCGTTGTTCGTATCGAAGCTGCGCTGACAATAAAGGAAGTTGTCATTCATCTCCTGAATAGAGGTGCAACCATTTTTCAACATAGTGCACATTATCGCTTGGCCATTTCTTCCACTCACGAGTGCCCTGCACTGCCTGCAGTAAATTATGCGTCACGATTTCAACATCATGGTGGCTCCAGAGCTCTTTTTCTAACTCTTCGGGTGCGACTTCTTTCGTCAGTGCCACATGATTAACAAAGGTATATGCAAAACCTGCCAGTGGTGGGATTAACATGCCGTACACATTGAGAACGCCAAAGAGTCGCGACAGTATTCCCTTACTGCCCACTGCATGTGCAGTAACAATTGCGGCGACAGGTTTACCTAACCAACAGGGATCACCTTCTGTTGACGAAGTAATTTCAAAAAATTTCTGTAAAGGCGAACCCCATGAATCCCAGTAGGTTCCTGTACCAAAGATAAAAGCATCAGCTTTTGATGCTTGATCAATAATACGCTCAAGAGATGGATCACGAACAAGTTCGAGGTAATCAACGCTATGCCCTTGCTCAGTAAGACGTTCCTCAGCGAGGGCAAGGAGCTCTGCCGTGTTACCAGCGCTTCCAGAGATAGAACCATTTATAATAAGAATTTGTGCCATTGCAGTGGGGCGATTATAGCATAAAAACAGCAAAAACTCGACAGGCACTACTTTTTTCATACCTATTTGAAATTACCCCTTTATACCGGGGACTATTTTTCGACATACTAGGACTAATCTTGGTGGCGATTTCCTGTAATTCGGCAGCGTCGTTTCCAAAGCTCTTTCAACCAGGCGTGATGGCACTTCTCATCGGTATGCCACACCCAGAGGGGGAACGAGTGTCTAGTTAACTTATGTTAGAAGGGAGGTGATCCGTCAATGAATGAACACAGTATAATGACGCCTCTCCGTCGGAACTAAGACGGTTTAATGTTTTTTCGGCGTTTGAGGGGCGTTCCAAAAATACCGAAACGTTTGGGTTAAGAGAAAATAAAATTCTCTCCCTTACACTGGCGGCGAAAGAGTATCTACTTTCGCCGTTTTTTTATTGCTGCTTGTGAACCGCAACTGGTTCAGTATGCACACGTAGTGGGTTGTCTGAATACACACCACCAATCAACACAAACACAAGCACAATTGGAAATGCGACGTATGCCCAAATAACTTTACTCTCGTACTTCAAGTGCATAAAGAAGAGTAAAACAAGCACTGCTTTCACTGTTGCAACAGCAAGTGCAATGGTGACGTTCCATCCAGGACTAACGTCAATATGTGCAACACCAACAGTAACAACAGTCAGTGCAAGAAGAGAAAGGAAAACTTTTAAGTACACTGCTCGTGGAACAATATGTCCTAGTTCACCGTGGTGGTCATCGTGTGCGTGGTGGCTCATAGTAATAGTCTCGCTCAGATAGGTATGAATTAATAATCAGTGAATAAAGTAGAGCATTGGGAAGAGGAAGATCCAAATAAGATCGACCAAGTGCCAGTACAACGCTACGTTTTCAACAGGAGTATAGTAGTGGGCAGAAAAACGATTTTTATTAGCTTTTAAACACATCCATACAAGAAGGCTCATACCGATGATCACGTGAAGTCCGTGGAGTCCAGTCAAGCAGTAATAGAATCCAAAAAAATTCCCAAAATGCTCAGTATGTCCACCGTGCTCGAGTGACTGCGTCCAAGGAAACACACCATGAGAGAACTTGCCGCCGTACTCAATAGACTTAATACCAAGGAATCCAAAGCCGCAAAGGATAGAGATACCAAAGTTACGAACGATACCTTTATTATCACCGTGCTGTGCTGCATCGACCCCTAGGACTGCTGTGTAGCTACTAAAAAGAAGAATTGCTGTGTTGAGGGCGCCAAACTTCCAATTCAGTTGATGAGAGGCAGTCTTAAATTCCTGAAAGTATTCCCAACGGAACAGAAAGAAGCCTCCAAGTATCACTGCAAAGAGCAGAATTTCAGTAGCAAGAAAGAGCCACATGGCAAGCTTTGAGCCATGGTAAGCATTAACGGGATCCCAGTGGTGCGCGTGTGGCGGTTCACCGGGGACAACAACTTCTGCGTGTGCGCTGTTCATAGTTTAGTGAGCTCCTTTAGCTTTACCAGGTAGTTCATCTCCATACCCATACGACCACTCATCTGGTGCAAGGACAGGTGTCTCAGGGAAGTTCTCAGTTGGAGGAGGCGTTGCAGTCTTCCACTCAAGACCAAGAGAGTTCCAAGGATTATCTGATGATTTCGGTGCACGTGATGAAACCATTGCATAGAAAAGATTCAACAATGCAAGGCCATACCCGGCAGCATTCAAGAATGCAAAGACAGTTGAAATGCTGTGCCAGATTTCAAACTGTGCTGGGTAGTCATAGTAACGTCGCGGCATACCCTGCATTCCTGCAACAAACTGAGGAAGGAAGGTGCCGTTAAATCCAATAAAGACCATCCAGAATGCGATCTTTGAAACTGTTTGGTTATACATTTTGCCAAACATTTTTGGGAACCAGAAATGAAGCGCTGCAATTAATCCAATCACAGCACCACCTTGAATGGTGTAGTGGAAGTGCGCAACAACAAAGTAGGTATCATGATAGAACACATCAACTGCAAGCGTTGCAAGGTAGATGCCCGTTGTTCCAGCAACCATGAAAAGAAAGACGAATGCCATTGCATAGAGCATTGGTGTTTCAAATTTGATGGATCCGCGGTACATGGTGCTTACCCAGTTAAAAACTTTCACGGCAGTTGGTATTGCAACGGCAAAGGTAATAATTGAGAAAAGCTTCCCGGAGGTATCTGAAATACCAGCAACAAGCATGTGGTGCGCCCAAACGATAAAGCTTACTGCTGCAATGCCAAGTGAAGCTGCCACAACCGCTTTGTATCCAAAGATTGGTTTGCGAGAGAACACAGGAATAATTTCACCAACAACACCAAATGCAGGGAGTACCATGATGTATACAACTGGATGCGAGTAAAACCAGAACATATGCTCATAGAACACAGGATCTCCACCCTTTGCTGGATCAAAGATACCAATACCAGCAACGCGCTCAATAATGAGGAGCACAAGTGTCATACCAACAACTGGTGTTGCAAGTGTTTGAATAATTGAAGTTGAGTACACAGCCCAGACAAATACTGGTAGCTTGCCCCAAGTCATACCAGGGCAACGAAGGCGGTGCACCGTTACAATAAAGTTAAGTCCCGTAAGGATTGATGAAAATCCAAGGACAAACGCTGCAAAAGTCATCATGATTACGGCGGAACTCGTCTGCAGAGAGTACGGTGCATAGAACGTCCAGCCTGTATCAATTGGACTAAAGAGCGAAGCGAGAGCGATGAGAGCCCCGATCATATAGATGTAAAAGCTCAATAGGTTCAAACGTGGGAACGCAACATCCTTTGCACCAATCATAATTGGCAGTAGCCAGTTACCCATCACAGCAGGAATGCCTGGTACGATAAACAGGAAGATCATAATAACGCCGTGAAGCGTAAAGAGGATATTGTAGAGATTTTTTGCCTTTACAAGATCACCACCCGTCAACAAATGGAGGAAGGTTGGTCCACTGTGGAAAAGCTCTGTTCGAATTGCTAAAGCAGCTAGACCACCCATGAAAAAGAAGATCGTAATCGCGTAAAGGTACATCAGACCAATTCGCTTGTGATCAACTGTGGTGAGCCAAGACCAGAGGCCTTTCTCACAATTAATGTAATTAGTTCCCGCAGCGTGCGCTGTTGTACTCATACAAATATCCTCTATTTTAAAGTCTTCATGAATTCAATGACGTCAGCCAGCTCTGCATCAGAGAGTTGCCCCTGATACGATGGCATGAGTCCTGCTTGATATCCTTCAACAATTTTTGCATTTGGATTAAGAATAGACTCTTTGATGTAACTATCATCTGCAGTAACAGCACTGCCATCTGCCATTTTGTGATTCGCAACACCATAGAGGCCCTTCCATGTTGGTCCAACAATTTTTGAACCATCAAGGCTATGGCATCCAATACATGCTTTCTCTTGGTAGATCTTTTTACCACGGCTTGCAGGTGTCGCTGCTGCTGCACTATCACCATTGAGAAGTTTTGCAAACTGGAACTGAGATGTTGCAGGCGCTGCTGCTGCCTGTGAACCATCAAGAGTTCTCATCCAAGCAATAATCGCTGCAATCTGGGTATCATCAAGGATCCCCTTGAATGCTGGCATCTGATTAGCAGAGTACCCATCAACGATATGTGCATTCGGATAGAGGATAGACTCATGGAGATAGTCATCATCAGCTTTATACGGCTTGCCGTTGTCATAGGTCGCGTCGCGACCATAGATTTTCTGGAACGATGGTCCAACGCGCTTTGAGCCATCAATTGAGTGGCACGCGTTACAACCCTGCTGGTTATAGAGCTGGGCACCAATCTCTGCTGGACTAAACTTTAATGTATCAGATTGATCATTGAGCCAACGATCGTATTCTTCTGCAGAGACAACGCGAAGGCTTGCGCGCATATCTGAGTGGCTGGTACCGCAATACTCAGTACAAAAGATCGGATACTCTCCGGTCTTAATAGGATTGAAAGTTACATAGGTATAACGATGTGGAATAGCATCGCTCTTCACGCGCATGGATGGCACGAAAAAGCTATGGAGTACATCTTGCGACGTTAAAACAAACTTCACAGGGCGTCCAACTGGGATCACCGCTTCGCTGACTATCTGCTTACCGTTGTCGTACTGAAACGTCCAGTTCCACTTTTTACCAGTGACATTAATAATGACAGGATTCTCTCCGACGGTACGAAGCTCTTTAAAAATAAGAATGCCGTACGTTCCGATAAAAATACAAACAAGTGTTGGGATAATCGTCCAGACGAGCTCAAGGAAATGGCTGCCCTCAATACGTGGGGTTGCATGATCTTTGCCATGCTTTGCTCGATACTTAAATGCAAAATAGAGCATGGTGCCAACGATGGCCACTGTGAAAAAGACAGAGAGGTCCGTAATGATGTTGTGGAGCCAGTCTATATCAGCAGCAACACTAGAGGCTTGTTCTGGTAAATAACGAAACATGTCTTCTTAGTAATCCTTAGAGTTTATTTAGCTACAATTATAAATCGATTATTTTTTCCTGGCGACCCTTCTTGAGAGCTTAACGGCTACGAGAAAGAAAAGGATGACAGCAAAAAGGGTTCCGAAGCGTAATATATTAAACGCTGTAAGTGTATACTTGCCCCTGACTGGGTCAAAGTCGTAGCAATACAACAAAATATGATCTACAGCCCCACCAATTCCTCCATTGGAAGCTTCAACCATCGCGAGTCGAACATCCCAAGGCGAGAAATCAATGCCGGTGAAATATTGAGAGATCTTACCTTCTGGCGTCAAGACGAAGAAACCAGAAGCATGCAGATATTCTCCTTCGGCAAACTTATACTTAAACCCTGCCTGCGCGAGGAGCGCCTGAATCTGCTCCTGTTTTCCAGTAAGAAACGTCCAAGTTTTTGCAGTCACATCAGATCGGTGCACATCGTGAAGAATCGTTTCCTGTTTCTTGAGCGCAAGCGCTGCATCTTCAGTAGGGTCAAAACTAAGCGTAACAACGTTGTATTCTGAGCCCTGCTTAAGATCGAGCTCTTTAATAAGCTGAAGAAATCCGTTGATAAGCAGCCCACAGAGCCTTGGACAGCCAAAGTACATCGGTACAAAGAGAGTCGGCTGCCCTGGCTTTAAGAGTGACCCGAGCGTTACAACCTTACCATTCTGATCAGTAAACGGGAGGCTTGTGTCGAGCTTAGTGCCGAGGGTGACATCGAATCCGATCTCTTTATTTTTGATAAGCTCTGCCGGGTCGACCTCAGCAGAGGCGTTTGCCAAGTAGAGCACAGGTAGTAGACAGCATGCGAATAGAGCTAACAGCTTGAATCTATTAGGCTTTATGGATTTAAAGAGAGGGTTATCCACAGTTCAAAATACGTCAGTGCATTAAGGGCATCATAGGGTATCACAGGCAAAAAGGATTACCAACAATGGGGGCTCTCAGCAATTGCTTGATATATGAATTATTTGCTTTGAGCACCTACTCTTTGTTATAAACACAAACTATGGAAGACGTCTGGAAGCAATTTGAAGAGAACGACATAACGCACAGTGCAGCACATCACTTGCTCGCCATAATGGACCTTCGTGCTAAGCGTGGCTACGCGCGCGTGACTGATGTTGCCAAAGAGCTCAATATTACAACTGGCAGTGCATCAACAAACCTAAAGAGTCTGAAGCAAAAAGGACTCATCGTTGAAGATGACAACAAGTTTCTGGTGCTTTCTCCAGAAGGCGAGCGTCTTGCTAAGGCAATTGTCGTGAGAAATGAGCTGGTCAAAGAATTTTTTGAGAAAGTGCTTCGTGTCACTCCTGAGCAAGCTGAGATCGACGCATGTAAGATTGAACACCTCGTCAGTGCCGAAACAACTGCGAAGCTAGAAAAATTTTTACAGGATTTTAAGAGAGCATAACTATGAAAGAGCGATTGAAATCAGAGATGAAGGAAGCGATGAAGGCAAAAGACGCCATCAAGCTTGCAACGATTCGAGGTATCCTTAGTGAAATCCAATATGATGAAATGCAAAAAGGTATCAGCGATGCAAGCGAGGCTGATGTGCTTGCTATCGCGCAACGTGAACTCAAAAAACGAAAAGAAGAAGTTGAGTTTGCACAGAAAGGCAATCGTCCAGAGCTTCTTGAGAAACTTGCACTTGAAATTGCTGTTATCGAAACATTTCTTCCTCAGCAACTCAGTCATGAGGAACTCAAAGCATTCTTTACTGCGCTGAAAGCTTCAGACGCTACAATCAATCAAGGTGGTGCAATGAAAGCACTCAAAGAAGCGCACAGCGGTCAGTACGATGGAAAACTTGCTGCAACAGCAGCGAAAGAGGTTTTTGGGTGATTACCCTCACCTTTCAAAATGAGTTCCCTGTTCCAGTTGAAGAACTCTTTGCGTGGCACGAAAGGCCTGGCGCTTTTCTTCGCTTAAATCCGCCCTTTGAACCAGTGAAACTTGTTTCTCATACTGGTGGCATTCAAGATGGTGCTGTCGTTTCGATTCGTGTTCCACTGCTTGGCCCTCTTAGTATACCGTGGACACTCACGCACAAAGGATACAGCCACAATCAATGCTTCGAAGATCATCAGCTTCGTGGCCCCTTCAAAAGCTGGCAGCATCGCCATCGTTTTGAAAAAATCAGCGACTCGCAATCTCGGCTTATCGATGAAATTTCATTTTCACTACCACTTGCAACGATAAGTGAACCGCTTGTTGGATGGATCTTCAAACAAAAACTAACGAAACTCTTTGCGTATCGTCATCGCATCACTGCACACGATCTAGCAATCGCAGCTCGGTATCGAAATGCTTTTCCCACACCACAGAAATTTTTGCTCTCTGGCGCTACTGGATTTCTTGGTGCAAGCCTTGTTGCATTCCTGCTTACTGCTGGACATGATGTTTCAGTGCTGTCACGAGGGCACGATACATCGCTTCCTGAAGCCGTTAAGCGTATTCCATGGGATCCCTACAAAAAAATAATTCAAGCTCACGCACTTGAGGGCTTTGACCATGTGATTCATCTGTCTGGTGAATCAGTCGCGCAACGCTGGACAACGAGTGTCAAAGAGCGAATCCTTGCGTCACGTACAGAGACAACTTCTTTCCTTGCAGCAACGCTTAGCACGCTTACAAAAAAGCCGAAAAGTTTTATTGCTGCCTCTGGAAGCGCGTTCTATGGCGTGACGACAAAGCACGCTGTTGATGAAACGGCTGCTCAGGGAAGCGGTTTCCTTGGTGATGTGGTTAAGCAGTGGGAAGCAGCCTCAACGCCACTTGCAGCACAAGGGGTTCGTGTTTGTCATGCACGATTCGGCATTATTCTTTCTCCTGATGGTGGTGCTTTGCAAAAAATGCTACCGCCCTTCCTCTTTGGCGTTGGTGGTCCAATTGGCGATGGCTCACGCTCGATGAGCTGCATTGCTAAGGATGATGTCATCTATGGGCTCTATCACCTTGCGGCAACGCCTGAAGTCAGTGGTGCTGTAAATTTTTGTTTGCCAAACCCAACAACAAATAAATTCTTCAGCGAAACTTTGGCTGCTGTGCTTGGTAGACCATGCATCTTTCCTGTGCCGCCTGCAATGCTGCGGCTTCTCTTTGGTGAAATGGCCACCGAGACTATTCTTTCATCACAGCAGTTGGTACCAAAAAAATTACTCGATTCGCATTTTTCATTCACCTACCCCACCCTCGAAGCTGCTCTCCGTGGTATGCTTGGTCGCTAAATGGGCAACAACAACCACAACGCACTCAAAATTTTAGGCGCCAAGGAGAATAACTTAAAAGATATCTCCTTAGAGATTCCACATGATCAGCTCACCGTGATCACTGGCCTATCAGGATCAGGTAAGTCTTCACTCGCGTTCGATACTGTCTATGCAGAGGGACAGCGTCGCTACATTGAAACGTTCTCACCCTACACTCGCCAGTTCTTTGATAAAGTAAAAAAACCGCTCGTTGAAAAGTTAGAGCATGTTCGACCTGCAATTGCTATCCAGCAACGAAGTCGTATCACCAGTGCGCGTTCAACCGTAGGATCACTCACAAATATCAACGATTACCTTAAAGTCATCTGGAGCGCTCTTGCAGTGCCACACTGCCCAACCTGTCAGATGCCACTTAAGCGATGGAACAGTACGACCATTGCCGAAGAGATAAAACTACTGCTTGAACAGGGCTCAAGCGCTGTGCTCATTGCAGCTGCTGTCCACTGCAACAAAAAGTATATTGAATTTGAAATTGATCGATTACAGACGCTGGGCTACGCACGCATCCTTCATCCCGTAACAAATGAAGTCATACAGCTTGCTGCCATCACCAAGAAAGATCTGAAGCAGGTTAGTTCATTGACAGTGATTCTTGATCGTGTGAAGGCAGCATCAACACCACGCGCACGCCTTGTGACGTCACTCGAGAGCGCATTCTCTCTGAATCCCACTGAAGTTATTTTGCTCACACAAACCGACAACGATGCACCACTTGTATCGCATACCTATTCAAAACATTTTCGTTGCGATGAGCATGGCTTTACGGCTGAGCCACCAAAGACGGCACTGTTTTCTTTTAATCATCCACTCGGAGCATGTGAAGCATGTAAAGGATTTGGCTTTACCCTTTCAATTGCTCCTAACAAAGTTGTGCCGGATGTTTCAAAGACTCTAGCCACACATGCTATTTCATGTTGGTCAGGGCCTGCTGCTGAATGGGAATTTAAAAGCCTCCTAACATTTGCAAAACGTGAAGGCATTCCTACCAACGTTCCCTGGAAAGATCTGAGTGCGTCTCAGCGAGGGCTCCTCTTTACCACGAAAGAAAAAGATTTTTGGGGAGTACTTCCCTGGTTCCAATGGCTTGAGAAAAAAACATACAAGATGCATGTGCGCGTCTTTCTTTCACGCTACCGCGAACAACAGGTCTGCCCGTCCTGCCAAGGATCACGACTCAAGCAACAATCACTCGCATTTCGTGTGCATGGTAAACATATCGGTGAGATTTGGTCGCTGCCGATTAATGAACTGCTCGTCTGGACAACAACTGTTCAGCAAGAAGCGCGACGCAACAAACAGCTCTATCAAGCACTGCAAAGCCCTCTTGAAAATCTTCTCAGTCGTCTGCGGTATCTTGATGATCTTGGTCTGCCTTACCTCACGCTCGACAGACAAGCAAAAACGCTCTCAGGTGGTGAGACACAGCGAGTCAACTTGGCAACAGCGCTTGGAAGCGAACTAACCTCGACGCAATTTGTTCTTGATGAACCATCGATTGGTCTTCATGCACGCGATGCTGCACGACTCACTGCAGCGATGAAAAATCTGACGGCAAAAGGTAATTCACTGCTCGTGGTCGAGCATGATCCTGACGTTATTACTGCTGCAGATCATATTATTGAAATTGGTCCACGTGCAGGAGCACTTGGGGGCGAAGTTGTCTTTGATGGCCCTGCATCTGAGTGGGCTGGTGTGACGATCGCTGGACGTATTGTGGCATCAAAGCAGATAGATCCTACACGCATGCTTCATATCAAAGGTGCAGCAGCTCGAAACTTAAAATCGCTCGATATTCATATTCCACTTGGCGTGTTGACCTGTCTTACCGGAGTAAGTGGTTCTGGTAAAAGCACCCTTGCTCATGAAGTTATTCTCAATGCATGGAAGTACCAGTGCGGCACCATTGATGCTCCGCAAGGTTTTCTTCGAAGCGAAGGATTTGAAAAGCTCGACGACCTTATCTTTATTGATCAAAGTCCTCTCGCAAAAACGCCCCGAGCAAACATTGCGACTTACACGAAAGTTTGGGATGCCATTCGTGACCTCTTAGCAAGCACCGATCAAGCACAGGCACTGGGTTGCAGCAAATCAACTTTTAGCTTTAATGTGAACGCTGGTCGCTGCACAAGCTGCGAAGGTGCAGGCTTTATCCGAGAAGATATGCAGTTTCTTAGTGATGTCTATGTGCCCTGCGAAACCTGCCTTGGAAAACGTTTCCAACCAACTGTCTTAAGCATCTCGTACGAGGGCAAAAATGTTGATGAGTTTCTCTCTATGACAGTTGATGAAGCAGTGGCTTTTTTCACAAAGCATCCACTGCGAAGTGTTCTTGAAACGCTCACAGTCTTGCAAAAACTAGGGCTTGGAGCGAGCCGACTTGGTCATCCGCTAAGCGAACTCAGTGGCGGTGAAGCACAGCGACTAAAGCTTGTACCCTACCTCACCGAACATGTAACCAAACAATGCTGCTTTATCTTTGATGAGCCAACCACGGGGCTCCATGTTCACGATGTTGAGAATTTCATACGCCTTCTTAATGAGCTGCTACGACGCGGTAGTACTGTGCTCTGTATAGAGCATAACCTCTCAGTGCTACAAAATGCTGATTGGGTTATTGATCTTGGTCCAGAAGGTGGTCACGCTGGTGGACATCTACTCTATCAAGGAGAACTCTCAGGGCTCCTGAAAATCAAACGTAATGAAACTGCTCAGCATCTCTCACAGTACATCACTGCAACAGCCAACGTGGTTCGTGCTCCAAAAACAAAAGATCATCCTCGACGATCACAACAAAACACTGCAATCGAAGTACTGGGTGCTCGTGAACACAACTTAAAAAATATCTCTGTTTCAATTCCCGTTGATCGAGTCGTTGCAATCACTGGGGTATCAGGTTCAGGTAAATCAACGCTTGCCAAAGACATTATCTATGCGGAAGGACAACGCCGCTACCTTGACTGCCTCTCACCCTACGCACGGCAATTCATCAAAGAGCTAAAAAAACCTGATATTGATGCAATCCAAAACGTACGTCCTACTATTTGTGTCTATCAGCATACATTCCAACCATCGGCGCTCTCGACAGTGGCAACCATGTCTGAAGTATACAACTTCTTGCGACTCTTGTTTGCTAAAGTAGGCACACAACACTGCCCTGATCATCCTGACCAAGCTATCGCACCGCTTGCAGCTGCTGATATCGCAGCAAAAATTATGCACAGAAAGGATGCAACGATTCGCCTCCTCTCACCTGTCATTGTAAAAAAGAAAGGGAGTCATCAAGCCGTCTTCACACGTGCGCTTGAGTCAGAAATTCTTGAAGTTCGTGTTGATGGCGTTCTTGGCAAGACGTCGCATTTCGCCGATGGCCTTGCGAAAGCAAAAGTACACTCGATTGACTTTGTTATTGCAAAGTTTAATCCAAAAACTATCAATCGTGATGCTCTGATTGAAACCATTGAAACTGCACTCACCCTTGGCGGAGGAGCTGTCATTATCCTCGCTGATAATGGGAAAGAAGAGATCTTAAGCTCCAAGCGCGCTTGTCCAGTCTGTGAAACTGGTTTCTTAAAGCTTGACCCTGAAGATCTCTCTTTCAACTCAAAGCGAGGGCGCTGTACTTCATGTGATGGCTTTGGTCACGATGACAGCGGAACTGTGTGTGCAAGCTGTGGCGGCTCACGACTGCAACCAATGGGACGCAACGTGCGTATCCTTGGAAAAACTATTTATGAGTGTACACAGCTTAATCCTGCTGCACTTTTAAAGGAACTCGATCATGTTGCTGCTACTCTTCCACCAAGCAGTCTTACCCTTGCTGGAGCAGTGCTTGTAGAGCTTCGTGCAAAACTTGCAGCTCTGTGCGAGCTTGGTCTTGATTATATCGCGCTCTCTCGAAGCTGCCGCACACTCTCGGGTGGCGAGCTCCAACGACTGCGCCTTGCAACAGCGATGGGCTCACCGCTATCTGGGGTGATGTATATCTTTGATGAACCAAGTGCAGGGCTTCATCCTCTTGATACGCAGCTCGTGCTCAGTAAAATTAAAACACTCAACGAAGCAAACAATGCAGTGATCCTTATTGAGCATGATATTGAATCAATAAAAGCTGCTGACCATATTATCGACATTGGACCACTTGCTGGTATTCATGGCGGAGAAATTGTGTACGCTGGCTCGGTTAGCGAGTATACAACCGAGACCACACCAACTGGCGCAGCACTAACCCTTCCGATTCGTCTTAACAATCGTCCCGTTCAAAAAACAGCGCAGCTCCATCTGATGAAGGGCAGCTGTCATACTGTCCAAAATTGCTCAACGTCATTGCCGCTGCATCAACTTGTTGCGATAGGCGGTGTTTCTGGTTCAGGAAAAAGCACCCTCGTGCATGAAATTATTAACTACACCCTTCGCGAAGGAAAAAAGAAGAAAGATCTTCTCGTCTCTGATCGAGCTTCTCTCGCTCTTGATACGCCGATTGATAAAATTATCTATCTTGATCAAAAACCGATCGGTTCGACTTCACGCTCTACACCTGCATCATACCTCGGCGTATGGGATGAGATTCGTAAAGTGTTTGCCAGTACCCTTGAAGCACGTGCACAGGGGTGGAATCAGGGGCACTTCTCATATAACGCCGGTAAGGGACGTTGCGCTGCATGTAAAGGTGCAGGGCTTATCACTCTTGAGATGAATTTTCTTGCAGATGCAAAAGTTGCCTGCGAAGACTGTAATGGCACTCGCTATGGCAATGACATTCAAATTGTTCGCTACGGAGGACGCACCATTAGTGAGGTGCTTGCACTCACCTTTGAAGAGGCAAAGTCTGCATTTGCTAACCACAAAAAAATCCACCAACCACTCAAGATTGCCTGTGACCTTGGACTTGGCTACCTGACCCTTGGACAATCATCCGTAACGCTCTCAGGAGGAGAAGCGCAACGTCTTAAAATCGTCTCAGAGCTCAGTGGCAATCCCCGCGGTCATCCGCTCTATATCCTCGACGAGCCTACCCTTGGCCTCCATCGCAGTGATGTCTTTCGTCTTATTGAGTCACTGCGTGCACTCGTTGAGCGCGGCTCTTCAGTCTTTGTCATTGAACATGACATGGATGTTATTGCCGCATCTGATTATTTCCTTGAAATGGGACCAGGCGCAGGAGCTGCTGGTGGAACGATTATCGCCAAAGGAACCCCTGCAATCGTAGCGCAAGGTAGCACACCATGGGGCTCTTTGCTGCGTCGTGCAAAGACTCTACACTCTAAGGGCGATGACTCATTCCGTTCTCAGACTTGCTCAAGCAACACGTAAGCAACAGCTCTGTGCGCTCTTTGCGATCACTGTATCACTACTGATCCTCAGTCCTTCGATCGTACCACAGGTGACAACTCACTTTCTGGGAGGCAGCACAGGTGATACTGCTATCTATCTGTGGCTGAGTCAGCTCTTTCCATTCCAGGTACAGCCTGCAACCTGGTTTGAGACCAATGGCTTTTATCCCTACTCGCAAAGTCTTGCATTTTCTGACAATTGGATTCTACCTGCAGCGATTTTTTTCTGTATGAAGAGTATCGGGCTAAGCGCTGCGCTGAGCTGGAACTGCATCTTCCTCTTTACTCTTATAGCGCTTGGGTACTGCTCATTCTTACTGATCTATAGCGTCACGGAAAATATAATACTCAGTATTACTTTTGGGATCCTTGCACCACAGCTTGCACCAATCCAAGCTCACTTTGGTCATCCTCAAATGCTCCACATGTGGATCATTCCTGTCGTGCTCTATTTACTTCTTCACTGGATTGCATCACACCGAGCCAGAACAGCTTTCGCACTCGGGATAGCGCTCACCATGAGTTTCCTTTGCTCGATTTATCTTACCTTCTTTGCAGGCATACTTGTCGTACTCGTCATATCATGGTGGACTGCTCGACTTGCACCTTCTGATCGATTATCGAATACGATGAGGTTACTCTGCTCATTGACGCTCGGCCTTCTTCCCGTTATTCCCTTCCTCCTTCCCTACCGTGATGTCTTGCAGGCATTTGGAGAGCGTGGCTACTGGGAGCCCCATGCATTTCAAGCAACGATTGCTTCCTACTTTTCTTTTGGATCATTTCACTGGCTCTATGCTCCGTATCTCTCACTGTCTCACAGCGAAGCAAGCCTTGGCATAGGTATCGTATCCATTCTCATAACACTGCGAGCAATCGTTCGTGCAGCAAAGCATCGTACGCTGCGCATGCTTAGTCTCGGCTTACTCATAGTACTTTTATGTCTTGGTACGATAACACTCTACCCAACAACGCCGTGGCTTATCAGTACAGCTGCAAGCTGGGTTTTTTGCTTCATTTTGGCTGCCATGATCATAACCATGCTTCGCCTCGTGCGTCGCAAAACGTTTACTGCGCCGATCTCTAATCAAGAGTTGATACTGTTACTTTCGGTGCTTGCTCTTTGCTTTATGCTTATCTCTTTTGGACCAATCAGTCGTCCTGATATTGCCTCTTATTCACCATTCTATCTCTTTTATCATTTTATTCCTGGCGCTGCAGGATTTCGTGCAATTAGTCGTGCTGGGATTATCACAGGATATCTCTTCGCACTCATCGCGTTTATTTCTCTCGCACTATTTTGGGAAACACAAAAAAAATATCGACTCTGTTTATTCTGCATTGCTTGCATCTTTCTTGAAAACTTCACCGGACGATTTCCCTTTGAGCCCCCTGCACAAACTCCGCATGCACTTACTCACCTTGCTGCTACAAAACATCAAACAGGCGCTACGATGATGGTGCTCCCGTATGCAAAAGATATTGATGCAACAGGTGGCATTAAAAGCTTTTTCTCTTTTGCATCAAGTCAAAATCAAATGCTCTTTGCAAGTGCACCATATGATATGCAAAGCATCAACGGATTTACCGGGATTCGAACTCGGCTTATCACAGACTTGCCGGCAAAGCTTCACAATTTTCCAGATGCACTATCACTACAGACACTCTCTTCATTTGTTGACCTCTCATTTCTTATCGTACCTGCAAACCTCGCAACACGTGCACTACAGGAGTATCCTTCTTATGTATCAGATGTCTTTATTCAAGATGATGGATCTGCATCCCTTCGTTTTCACGGACACCAAACATTTACCCACGAGAAAGCAGCTATACTTTTATTGCCTGCAGCAACAACAACCGTCAGCTGTCACATTGATGCAAAAGATCTCAAATCAACAGACCTTAATGCCGTCATCACTCACTCGCAAGCAGTTGTACCAACAACGCTCTTAGACAATAAACTTATACTGACGCTTCCTCCAGCAACTAAAACTGTTCCGTTCGTGACACTGCAGGTAAAGCTTAAACATCCTGGATCGGTGATACTCTCAGGCTGCCAGCGAGTACTAAAGTAAGCAGAGGGGGCGCTTAAATAGCCAATATTTTCAGCCAGTTACAGTAAGCCTTCAGTTTAATTTCTATTCTTCCCTTGGGAAATTCGCGTAAGTGCCGATATATTCTGAGGAATCTAAGAATGGCTGGGAATATTGGAATGGCTCTCGAACTGTTTACCTATACATTGCTCTTAGGAGCAACGGTCTATACCGTTGTACAGTACAAACATAATCGAACACACCATCGCAGTGCACGGGAAGAAGCACTGACTATGCTTAATCGCATGCTTGCCCGTGAACAAACACTCTTTAATCAAATCAACCTACTCGAAGAGAACGCAACACGTTACTTTAATACGCTCAATGAGGCTGGTCTTCCAGAAGCTCTCAAGATTAAAAATGAATTGCTTACTGCAAACCAAGATATTAAGAATCTTATCGACAATGGTCGCTATCAAGATGCGTATATCTTGATCACTTTTATTGACAATCCTACAACAAAGCCAACGTTGCAGCATCTTGAACTCACTCATGCAAAACTTCCGCAACTTCTCGATTGGAAAATTCGTGCAAATCGACACATCACCAATTGTATTGCAGAGCTTGGCATTATTACTGCAGAGATGCCTACCTCAGAAGAGCAAGAAGATATGCGTCGCAAAACGCTCAATTCATTAAAGCAATTACGAGAGCTCATCAGCAAAGAGCAACACCAAGTCCTCGTAAGTTCAGACTGGTAAGTAGCTACGGTCTACGACCAACAAGTTCGTGCAGCACTTGAGCAGTGTATTCAATCATACCTGGCTTAAGTCCTGGATAAACACCAACCCAAAAGGTATCGGTCATTGCACGGTCAGTATTTACAAGACTGCTCGCTGTTCGATAGAGCGAACGTCCATGCTCAGTTGCCAGAAACGGTTGACGGGTTAAGTTTCCTGCAAACAACATACGTGTTTGTATATTCTTTGACTCTAAAAACTCAACTGCTTTCGTTCGCGTCAATCGAGACGTATCACGGATAGTCAGGAGAAATCCAAACCAGCTTGGATCAGCATGTTTAGTTGGCTCAGGAAGGATAAAGACATCTTCAAGGCTCGAGAGTTGCTCGCGCAAGGCTTGCCAGTTTGCTCGTCGTGCAGCAATAAAGCTATCAATCTTATCAAGCTGGGCAAGACCAATCGCAGCC
>JBILLA010000151.1:0-6551 GCA_044376365.1 Bdellovibrionota bacterium
GCAATGTGCCAATGGTGCTCCAGTGGACCCATCCAGCAAATAGCGACACGGTATCAAGCGAAGGTGTTGCGCGTACCTTTAGCTACCTCACTGCAGAAAATAAGCTCACCTCTACTCCGTTCTCATCGCAAAAAGATCCTCGCACCACGACGCCATTGGCTCGATGGATTGCAATTTGTAACTACTATTTTATTGAAGCACTCATTAATCCCAATAATCCAACTGCCGTTGCACAGGGTAAAACAGGAGATACCTTCTTTGTGCAGGCTACTGGCGATGCACTTGGTGGATCCTTTCTTTCCTACGTTGGACCAAAAGATATGGAATCACTCAAAGCAGTTGGTTTCTCTCTTGAGCGAAGTGTTGATCTTGGTATGTTCTCATTCCTTGCTCATCCTATCCTTGCGCTTATGAAGTTTTTCTATTCATTCATTGGCAACTATGGGCTGAGCATTATTCTCTTAACGCTCCTCATTAAACTTGGCTTTTTACCACTCACGCAATCAAGCTTTAAATCGATGCAAGCAATGCAAGAGCTCCAGCCCGAGATTGCTGCACTTCGTGAGCGAGTCACGGATCCAAATATTTTAAACCAAGAGCTTATGACGCTCTATAAAAAGCGTGGCGTTAATCCACTTGGTGGGTGCTTCCCGATGCTTATTCAGATTCCAGTGTTCCTTGGGCTCTATAATGCGCTGCTCAACTCTATTGATCTTCGTCATGAAAAATTTGCTCTTTGGATCAATGACCTCTCTGCACCAGAGAGCTTGAAGCTATTCGGTATCGGCATTCCACTGATGATCCTTCTTATGGGCGCAAGTATGCTTATCCAGCAACTCACCCAACCATCAACTATGGATCCACAGCAGAAAAAAATTATGATGTTTATGCCCGTTATTTTCACGGGAATGTTCATTCTGCATCCGATGCCCTCAGGTTTAGTGCTGTACTGGCTAACCAATAACCTCATCAGCATCGTCCAGCAGTATTCCATACGTGAAAACAGGAGGATATCACCGCTTCAAGCGACTGCGTATGCAAGCTTGATCATCTTTTCCTTTGGCTTCATCCTCACAAAGCTTTAATATTGTAAGTGATGTCCCATACGACAACCACGATCGCTGCCCTCGCAACGGCGCCGCAGCCTGCCGGCATTGCGGTTGTTCGTGTCAGCGGCCCGCGTGCACGAACTGCAATTCACGCAATTTTCCGAGGTCGTAATGACCCAACGGATCGTCCCCGTGAAATGCTCTACGGTAAGATCATTGATGCAGAGAGTCATGAAGAGATCGATGCTGCACTGTGTGTCTTTATGCCTGGTCCACACTCGTTTACTGGTGAAGATGTTGCTGAGTTTCAATTTCATGGCAGCCCGCTCCTTGTAGAAAAAGTGCTCCGCTCACTGTTTGCCTGCGGCATGACTCCAGCAGAACCTGGTGAATTTACTAAGCGTGCTTTTCTTAATGGAAAACTCGATCTTATCCAAGCCGAAGCAGTCGCTGATGTGATCAATGCCACCAATGAACGAGCACTTACCCTTGCAAGTGAACAGCTCAGTGGTCACCTCAGTAGTGTTATTGATTCTTTAGGTGAGCCGCTTCGAAATATTCTTGCGGAACTTGAAGCACATATCGATTTCCCTGAAGAAGATATTGAACCAAGTTCACTCGAACGTATGCGACTTGAAATTGAGCGAGGCAGAGATCTCATGAGCGAGCTGCTCTCTACGTTTCGCTATGGTCAGACAGTCAAAGATGGTTTTCGTGTACTCCTGTGCGGCAGGCCAAATGTAGGCAAATCAAGTCTTCTTAATCTCCTCCTGCAACGAGAGCGCGCCATCGTAACTCCGATTCAGGGTACAACACGAGATACTATTGAAGAGAGCTGTAACCTCGGTGGGTACTCCTTCATACTTTGTGACTCTGCTGGGCTTCGTGATACCGATGATGTTGTTGAGAAAATCGGTGTCTCGTTAACAAAAGCAAAAATGGATTGGGCAGACCTTATCCTGTTTATCACTGATGCTTCGGATGCTTCTGATGAGTGGAAAGAAGTGCTCGAAGAACTTCGTGGACGAGGGAAACCTGTCTGGATGGTCACCAATAAAATTGATCTCAATCCTCAAGCAGTTGGTGCGCTTTTTTGCGACTCTACCGTTTGTCAGCAAAACATCTACCTATCTGCTAAAACAAAAAATGGGTTTGCTAACCTTGTCACTGAACTGATAGAGGCGGTTAAAAATACTGGGCATGCGAGCGCAGACAGTTCACTCGTTATTACCAACGAACGACAGCGCAACTGTCTCTATCAGGCCCAGCAAGCTCTGCATCGGGTTGTCGAGGATGCATCGTTGCCTCTAGAAATTATCAGTGAAAATGTACGGGTAGCTCTTGGCTCTCTTGCGGAGCTTGTTGGAAAAACAACTACCGAAGATATTTTAGGCAGGATATTTTCTAAGTTTTGTATTGGTAAATAATATCCGCACCCCTCAATTTGCTGGTCGCGTCTATAGCGCCGACCCCACGCTGCTCACTCAGGACATCGCTGAGATACTCGCGCTTGAGCCACTTGCCCAGGTACCAGACCCGAAAAAGCTTCGCGTCCTCAAAGTGCCTCACATTGACTACTACCGTGGTCATCGAAGCTATGGCAGAGGATATCAACTACTCAAAGATGCAGCTTTTGATGTGATCTTTCTTATGGGAACCTCGCATCAACTTGGATCCTCACTATTTATCGGAACGGAATCACACTACAGTACACCACTTGGTACACAGCAAAGTGATGCAACAATTATGCGCGAACTTGCAGCACGCTATGGTGAACGACTCTTTCACGAGCAAACACTCCATACACATGAGCATTCACTCGAGCTTCAACTTCCCTTTATCACGCATCTGCTACCGAACACACGTCTTGTGCCTATTCTTGTTGGAAGCTTTCATCATTTCTATCATCTCGATCGACACACCGTAGAGCCCTATACATCCTTTCTCACAGCAATGACTGCACTGCTTGAAGTACTCGATCAGCAGCAGCTACGTTACGGATTTATTGCTGGTGTCGATATGGCGCATATTGGTGGATACTTTGGTGATCCAGGACGGCTGACCGATGAGCGTGCAGTGCATATTCAAAATCTTGACCAAGCGTACCTCGAGCATATCGCTGCAAGAGATCCCGACAAACTTTTTGCACACTGTGTTGTTGATAATGATGCGCAGCGCATGTGTGGCCATGCAACAATGGTTACTATTTGTGACATTCTGGCGCGTCGCGGTGAGACGCTCACGCCATACCTTGCTGCATACGAGCAGTGTTTTACTGCAGATAATGACTGTCTGGTCTCAATTGCAAGTCTTGGGCTCTATACACGATGAGCACCTATCTTCGCTTTTATGATATATCGCCATCTGGCCCATCCTCGAGCGTCGAAACACCACTTCGTTTCTCAATCAAAGATATTTTTTCTGTAGCAGGCAATCCTTGTAGCTTTGGGCTGTATCCACCATTTCTTGAAAACGCCACGACAACAAGTCCATTCATCAAAGAGCTCAGTCAAAAATTTAAACTTATCGGTGCAGTGAATCTTTCACCGCTCTGTCTTGATATTGCACCATCAAATCCATTCTATGGCGATGGATCCATGACACCTGCTCAAGGAACACTCTATGGGTCTTCATTTGGCTGCGTCTTATCACTCATGACTGATGATGCAGCTATGCGAGTCGACTTTAGCATTGGAAGCGATTCTGGTGGCAGTATTCGTGCTCCTGCAGCAGGTGCTGACCTTTATGGTATGCGGCTTAAGAGCGATGCTGTATCAAAAGAACATTCTTTGCTCCTTGCAAGCTCACTTGATGGTGTTGGTGTGCTTACAAAAGATCTTGAAACGATGGAGCGTATCCTTGCAACTATATTGACGGGCACAACACCCGCTAGGAATCGTCTTGTCTACATTCCACACGAGGCAGAGCTTGTCACGCTCAGCGAAGCTACTCGTCGATCATTCGATTGCGCGGTAAGCGACGCTTCAAAACAGTATACTATAGAAGTATGTGATAAAGCTTTCTTTCATACCTGCTTTGAAATGAGGAAACAGCGCATGCGCCAAGCGTTGCGTAGCGCGCTTTTTAGTCCTCAGGTAACACCATGCCTTACTAAACTTCCCCAAGCACATGCACTGCGCACATCACTCGAACAGCACATGTCAGAAGAGACACCTGTAGGGCAGCCATCTTTTGACCAAAACGCCCTTCTGCTCCATCCAACACTGACTGAGGTAGAGCCGTTGAACCTATTTTTACCAGCAGCAAATTTATTCGACCTCTACTCGCTCTCATTGCCCATGAAATCAAAAGGAATGAGTATTTGTATAAGTGGTTGTAACTACACTGAATTGCTTGCTATCAGCAAACTACTGACTAACTCAGGAAGAGCTAGCGAGTAGGAATTCTTCGTATTCTCTATGACAAAAATTAGTATTTTGAATGCTTTGATAAATTGCTTACCATTTGGCTGAATCAAAAGCTTCATACCCCCTGATATGGGTGTATTAACATCTTGCGATAAGCTAAAGGGTTTATGATGGAAAACAAAGAAAACTTCTTCGAAAAATTTGGACTAGAAGTAACAACTGGCGACGTTGAAGTTGGCGAAACCTATCCCATCTACGGCATGATTACAAAAGTGCTTAGTGAAGCACCTGGCTCTGTAATCGTTGAAATCAATTTCTCAATCAAAGCAACAATGACGATTCCAGATGCGCTTAAAATTGAGCTCCTGAAAGAGCGCGCTTTTGAACCTGGCATCTTTGTCTCAACTGTCACTGCAAAGGATGATGCGGGATTAAGCGTTGACTGCTCAACGGTGGTCTTCGGTAAGCGACAAGACTACGCCGCATAACACAACAGATTTTCTCTTGTACTCAATACTCTCTTAGAGGATATCCGAAAGGGTATCCTTTTTTTTGATTGCGAAGGAGTCCGTTGCTTATATCCCTAGCATCTTCTACACTTTCTTGACCCATGGAAGCAATTGATACCGGCATGAAAAAACTCTGGCAAGAAGCTGTCTCGTTTATCGTGACCGTAGGACTACTGCTTGGACTTGCATTCCTCATTATCCGACCAACATTCATCGAACCATTCCAAATTCCTTCATCATCTATGGTGCCGACTCTGCAAATTTCAGATCGCATCTTAGTCAATAAACTAGCGTATGGTCTTCGACTTGCATTCATGACAGATACTATTACTGACTGGAAGCTGCCCAGCCATGGCGATGTGGTTGTCTTTACCCGTCCCGATGAAGCTGCCACACCTCAGAATGAATCTGAAACAAATTTTATTAAACGCGTCATTGGACTTCCTGGCGATATGGTGGAAGTGCGTGGGACAGAGGTCTATATCAATGGTGCACTGAGCTATGAGCCCTATGCTCGCTATAGCCGCGGTGGCATTGAACAGGGGAACTTTGGGCCTGATATCGTTCCGGAGGGACACGTGTTCCTTCTTGGCGATAACCGAGACGACTCAAAGGACTCTCGATTTTGGGAGCAGCATTACCTTGATATGAAGCGCATTAAAGGCCGTGCATTTATGATTTACTGGTCATGGGCGGGATTTGATCGTCTTGGAACAATTATACGATAATCTCTCTTTGAAAAGCGTCTGATACGCAGACCTCAAACAGGGGAGTTTCCATCTATCGTGCATTACTACCATATCCCTCACGCAATAATCCTTAAGGTGACTGGCAAAGATTCGCCACGCTACCTTCAATCTCGTTTAACAAACAATATAAAACTGCTTGCAGTTGGCGAGCGCTGCTTTGCTGCACAGCTTACACCTCAAGGTAAAACACAAGGCATTTTTAATGTCTACAAAGCGGAAGAAACCTGCTTCATTCTTACCTGCGATCGGGGCAACCAAAGTGACATCATTGCAGCCTTTAAAAAATATATCGTGGCTGATCGTGTTACGGTTGAAGACTGCTCAGAAGAAGGAGCACTTTTTTGCGTCGATGCTTCGCTCACACTGCCTCATATTGCTGATATCTATCGCACAGGAGATCGATTCGCTTCCAATACAGATGTCGTCGCACTCTCAAGCAATGCTTCGAGCGCACTCCGTGAGCACTTTACTTCTCTGCATGCAGCAGCAATGACAGCAGCTGCCTTTGAACTGCTTGAATTTCAAGCTGGTATACCACGCTTTGGTAAAGAGCTTGATGAACAAACACTCTTTAGCGAAAGTGGCTTCGATGATGCGATTGCAGCAAACAAAGGATGCTATGTAGGACAAGAAGTCGTTGAAAAAATCGAAAGCTTTGGTAAGGCACCTAAAATCTTTAAGCGTGTTGCGATAGGCCACACCGTCACTACGCATGACGCCATCCAACCTCATACGCCTGTTATGTATGACGAAGTCGATATTGGGCGTGTTATCTCAGTATGCAATGATGACACAAACAATCAGTCGCTTGCATTTATTCGCATCAAAAATGATGCATCAATAGATTTAAATAAACTTTTAATAAGCGGTAATACT